>NZ_AGBF01000006.1 GCF_000225525.1 Streptomyces zinciresistens K42
GCGGTCGCGCGCGTCCCGGCGTCCCCGGCGGCGGACGGCGGCCGGTCGGGCTCCGGGGCGGTCGGGGGGATGCGGCGGGTGCCGGAGGAGGCGGTCGCGCCGGTCCGCGGCGCGGTGCTCACGGCGGCCGACAGCGCCTCGGCGAGCCCGCCCAGCTCCACGTGGACCACCAGGACCGGCTTGCCCGGCACCCGCTCGGCCGCCGAGCTGAGGGCCGCCGCGAGTTCGGCGTCGCCGGTCGCCGCGCCGCCGATCGCCGGTATCGCGGTGACGACGACCGCGTCGCAGGTGTCGTCGGCGAGGGCGCGGGAGAGCGCCTCGTGGAAGTCGGGCGCCGACGCACCGGTGGTCAGGTCCAGCGGCGGCAGCGGCCTGAGCCCCTCCGCGAGGCAGGCGTCGTACGTCAGGAGGCCCAGCGACTCGGAGTTGCCGAGGATCGCCACGCGCGGGCCGGCCGGCAGGGGCTGGCGGGCGAGCAGCAGACCGGCGTCGACCAGTTCGGTGATGGTGTCGACCCGGATGACGCCGGCCTGGCGCAGCAGCTCGGACACCGTGGCGTGGGGCAGCCGGGTGACCCGCACGGTGTGGCCCTGCGGGGCGGCGCCGCCGTGCCGGGCGCCCTGCACCACGACCAGGGGCTTGGCGGCGGCGGTGCGCCGGGCGAGGCGGGTGAACTTGCGCGGGTTGCCGATGGATTCGAGGTACATCAGGGCGACGTCGGTGTCCGGGTCGTCGTACCAGTACTGCAGGACGTCGTTGCCGGAGACGTCGGCCCGGTTGCCGGACGAGACGAAGGTGGACACCCCGGTGTCGCCGGTGACACCGCCGCCGCGGCGGTGCAGCCGGGACAGCAGCGCGATCCCGATGGCGCCGGACTGCGCGAACAGCCCGATCCGGCCGGGGCGGGGCATCTCGGGCGCGAGTGACGCGTTCAGCCGCACGCCGGCGGAGGTGTTGATGACGCCGAAGGCGTTCGGCCCGATGATGCGCATGCCGTACGTGCGCGCGCGGCGGACGAGTTCACGCTGGCGCTCCCTGCCGTCGGGGCCGCTCTCGGCGTACCCGGCGGACAGCACGACCAGGCCCTGCACGCCGTGTTCGCCGCACTCGGTGACCACCTCGGGGACGTGCTCGGCGGGTACGGCGACCACCACGAGGTCGACCTGCTCGCCGATGGCGCGCACCGAGCGGTGCGCGGGCACGCCGTCGATCTCCTCGAGATCGTCGGGGAAGGAGCGGTTCACGGCGTGGACCCGGCCGGTGAACCCGGCGTCCGCGATGTTGCCCAGGACGCCGCGGCCGACTCCGCCCGGGGTGCGGCCCACGCCGACGACGGCGACCGAGCCGGGCGTCAGCAGGCGTCGCACGGACCGCGCCTCGGCGCGCTGTTCGCGCGCGTGCTGCACGGCGAGCGAGCGGTCGGTGGGCTTCAGGCCGAACTCCAGGCGGACGACGCCGTCCTCGAAGCTGCGTTTCTGGGTGTACCCCGCGTCGGTGAACACCTTGATCATCTTGCTGTTGGCGGGCAGCACCTCGGCGGCGAAGCGGCGGATGCCGCGCTCGCGCGCGACCGCCCCGATGTGTTCGAGCAGGGCGGAGGCGACACCGCGGCCCTGATGGGCGTCCTGGACGAGGAAGGCGACCTCGGCCTCGTCGGCGGGGGCGGACGCGGGCGTCCCGTCGGCGCCGATCCGGTCGTAGCGTACGGTGGCGATGAACTCGCCGCCCACGGTGGCCGCGAGTCCCACCCGGTCCACGAAGTCGTGGTGCGTGAAGCGGTGGACGTCCTTCGCGGACAGGCGCGGGTAGGGCGCGAAGAAGCGGTAGTACTTCGACTCGTCCGACACCTGCTCGTAGAAGCTGACCAGGCGCTCGGCGTCATCGACGGTGATGGGGCGGATGTGTGCGGTGCCGCCGTCGCGCAGCACCACGTCGGCTTCCCAGTGGGCGGGGTACGCGTGCCGGTCCGAGGGGCTCTGCATGGGGCCCAGAGTACGGCTCGCGTACGACAGCGGCGCGGGGCAGTCTGTTCGGGACGTCACGCGGGGCCGGGTGGCCTGGGCCGCGGGCCCGCGGTCACCCGGGCGGGTGCGGACGTTCCGTTCCGGCGGGCTTCACACCTGTGGGAAACTGGTCTAGACAACCAAATCGGTCTAGACAACATTGAACACCGAAGGGCAGCATCACATGGCTGAGCGCCGCGTCAACGTCGGCTGGGCCGAGGGCCTCCACGCCCGCCCCGCCTCCATCTTCGTCCGAGCCGCCACGGCCACCGGTGTCCCGGTGACCATCGCCAAGGCCGACGGCAGTCCCGTCAACGCCGCTTCCATGCTGGCCGTGCTGGGCCTGGGCGCCCAGGGCGGCGAGGAGATCGTCCTCGCCTCCGACGCCGAGGGCGCGGAGGCCGCGCTGGAGCGTCTGGCCAAGCTGGTCGCCGAAGGGCTCGAGGAGCTTCCCGAGACCGTCTGAGGACTCCGGCGTCCGCGCCACCGGGCGTCCCCGACCGCCGGTGAGCGCGGCTCGTTCCGGACGCCGGCCGCCGCACCGAAGGGCCCGCCCGCATTACCGGGTGGGCCCTTCGGCTTTTCCGGCGGACAGCGGGAATTGTCCGGTTCCCGGCAGGAGGATCTGTTCGGCCGCGGACAGCGTTAATTATCCGGTTCCGGGCAGCGCGGAAAATCTCCCGCGAATTCCTTCTCTTTGTATACGGCGCTCGTGTTAATTGCGCAGGCTCGGCATGTTTACGGCATGTTGCGAATTCCTCACACGGTCCGCGCGGTCGCCGCCCGCGCCGAACCGCAGCCGGTGCGCGGACAGCGCCCGCTCGGTGTGCAGCGCGGTCAGCGCGCGGGCGCGTTCGGCGTCGCCGCGCGCCACCGCGTCCACGATCGCGCCGTGCTCGGTCCAGTACTCCAGCGGATGGGCGGGCGCCTCCACGGTGTACATCCAGGCGATCCGGTGGCGCAGCTGCGTCAGCGTCGAGGTGAGGGCGTGGCTCCCGGACGCCTGGGCCAGCGTCTCGTGGAACCAGGTGCCCAGGGAGCGCAGGTCGTCGCTGTTCCCCCGCCTGGCCCGCTCCTGGCCGAGCCTGACCAGGCCCCGCAGCACCTTCAGATGGGCCTCGGTGCGGCGCTGCGCGGCCCGCTGGGCGCCCAGCGGCTCCAGGAGCACGCGCATCTCCAGCAGGTCGGCGGCCTCCTGCTCGGTGGGTTCGGCGACGCACGCGCCCGCGTGCCGCCGCGTCACCACGAAGCCCTCCGCCTCCAGGGTGCGCAGGGCCTCCCGCACGGGGACGCGGGAGACTCCGTAGCGGCGGGCGAGGACTTCCTCGGTGAGCCGGCTGCCGCGCTCATGGACGCCGGCGACGATGTCGTCCCGGATCGCGGTGCACACCGACTGCGCCGGAACACGCATGACTCGACCTCCGCCTTAATCCCCGTGAAACGCCGACGAATGACGTGTGTTCAGTGACTCTATTGCAGACGGCGGGAATTTCCGACGGCGAGCAGGAATCCATGGGTATTTTTTGGCCGGCCGACGGTCCGGGAAAGACCGAAAAGCCCCGGCTCGGTGAGCCGGGGCCTTCGGGACGGACCGCTGCGGGTCAGAGGGCGACGCCGCGCGAGCGGAGGTAGCCCACGGGGTCGAGGTCGGAGCCGTACTCGGGCGTGGAGCGGGCCTCGAAGTGCAGGTGCGGGCCGGTGACGTTGCCGGTGGCGCCCGAGAGGCCGATCTGCCGGCCCGGGGTCACGGTCTGGCCCGCGGAGACGCTGAGCGAGGACATGTGGGCGTACTGGGTGTAGGTCCCGTCGTTCATCCTGATCACGACCTGGTTGCCGTACGCCCCGCCCCAGCCGGCCTGCACGACGGTGCCGGCGCCGACCGCGCGCACGGAGGTGCCGGTGGCGGCGGTGAAGTCGGCACCGGTGTGGCTGCCGGAGGACCAGAGGGAGCCGCCGGTGCCGTAGCTGGTGGAGAGGTTCGAACCGGCGACCGGGGCGACGAAGGACCCCAGGAGCCTGCGCTCGGCCTCGCGGGCGGCACGCTCCTCGGCCTCACGCTTCTCCTTGGCCTCCTCGGCGGCCTTCTTGCGGGCGGCCTCCTCGGCGGCCTTGCGCAGGGCCTCGGCCTCGTACGCGGACTGCTCCTGGGCGGCGGCCTGGGCGTCGATCTCGTCCGCGACGGTGCTGCCGACGGCGACGACCGGGATGAAGCCGGTCTGCTCGGGGGCGGCGGCGGGTTCCGCGGCGAGCGCGGGGGCGGCCAGGGTGCCGATGACACCGGTGGCGGTGATCGCGGCGACGCCCGCGGCGCGGGCGGTGGTGCGCTCGAACCGACCGGGCCGGCGGTGCTTGCCGGAAGTGCGGTTCTTCCCGGTGGCGCAGGTGGCCATGTAGAGGCTCGTCCTTTCCTTCCCTCTCGCCTACCGGGTTAGCTGACGGGTTCGGAGCAGGAAGGTCTCCTACGGACCCCCTCGCCGTGGCGCGGGCGTCCGATTCACCCCAGGGACACAGATGGGTCCCCGGCTCCCCTGGCTCGCGCCGTACGGGGACTCGGCGATGGCTGTCCGGTGCCGCGGGCGCGGCGCACTGCCTGACGGACAGCCCGGAAGACGCTAAACGGGACGTCTTTCCCTCCCCAAACCGATCGGGCTTTTTGTAGCGCATGCCACAGGGCAGACAGGTAACCTCTCCCCCAATTCGGGCATAAGGGAGCCCTGGTGGCGCGTACGTCACCAGGGCTCGCCCCGCGCGGGCCGCCGCCGGACGCGGCGGCCGTGCTCTACTCGGCCGCCACGACGGTCACTTCGCCGATGCCGAGGGCCTCCACGGGCCCGCGGATCTCGGCCGCGTCGCCGACGAGGACCGTCACCAGGCGGTCCACCGGGAAGGCGCTCACCGCCGCGGCGGTGGCCTCCACGGTGCCGGTGGCGGCGAGCCGCTGGTACAGCTCGGCCTGGAAGTCGTCCGGCAGATGCTGCTCGACCTGGTCGGCCAGCGTGCTCGCCACGGCGGCGGCGGTCTCGTACTTCAGCGGGGCCACGCCGACGAGGTTCTGCACGGCGAAGTCCCGCTCCGCGTCGGTCAGTCCCCCGGCGGCGACGCCCCGCAGGACCGTCCACAGGTCGTCCAGCGCGGGCCCGGTGTTCGGGGTGTCGACCGAGCCGCTGATGGCGAGCATCGCCGCGCCCGTGCCGTCCGGCGCGGACCGCATCACCTGCCCGAACGCCCGTACGCCGTAGGTGTAGCCCTTCTCCTCGCGCAGGACCTTGTCCAGCCGGGAGGTGAGGGTGCCGCCCAGGCAGTAGGTGCCGAGCACCTGCGCCGGCCAGACGCGGTCGTGCCGGTCGGGGCCGATCCGGCCGATCAGCAGCTGGGTCTGGACCGCGCCGGGGCGGTCCACGATGACGACGCGCCCGGTGTCGTCCGCGGTCACGGGCGGCACCGGCCGGGGCTCGGCCGGGGAGCCCGTCCAGGCTCCCAGGGTGTCGGCGAGCAGGGCGTCGAGGTCGACCCCGGTCAGGTCGCCGACGACCACGGCGGTGGAGGTCGCGGGACGCACATGCCGCTCGTAGAAGGCGCGTACGCCCGCCGCGTCGATGCCCTCGACCGTGTCCTCGGTGCCCTGGCGCGGCCGGGACATGCGCGAGGCCGCCGGGAACAGCTCCTTGGAGAGCTCCTTCGCCGCCCGGCGCGAGGGGTTGGCCAGCTCGTGCGGGATCTCGTCGAGGCGGTTGCGCACCAGGCGCTCCACCTCGGTGTCGGTGAACGCGGGCGCCCTGAGCGCGTCGGCGAGCAGCCCGAGCGCCTTCGGCAGCCGGGAGACCGGGACTTCGAGGCTGACGCGGACGCCGGGGTGGTCGGCGAAGGCGTCGAGGGTGGCTCCGCAGCGCTCCAGCTCGGCCGCGAACTCCTCGGCGGTGTGCTTGTCGGTTCCCTCGGACAGGGCGCGCGCCATGATGGTGGCGATGCCGTCCAGGCCCTTCGGCTCGGCGTCCAGGGGCGCGTCGAGGATCACCTCGACGGCGACGACGCGCTGGCCGGGGCGGTGGCAGCGCAGCACCGTCAGGCCGTTGCCCAGCCGGCCGCGCTCGGGCGCCGGGAACGCCCAGGGCCGGGCCTCGCCCGCCGGGGGCTGCGGGTGGAACTCCATGCTGGCGAGCTCGGTCACTGCGCCGACTCCTCGTTCTCGTCGGTGGCGGGGGCCTCGTCGGCCCCGTCGGACTCGCCTGCCTCGTCGGCGACCGGCTCGTACACGAGCACCGCGCGGTTGTCGGAGCGCAGGCGGGCCGCGGCGACGGCCTTGACCTCGTCGGCGGTGACCTCCAGGACGCGCTGCACCGCGGTGAACGCGAGCTGCGGGTCGCCGAACAGGACGGCGTAGCGGCACAGTTCGTCGGCGCGGCCGGCGCAGGTGCCGAGCCGGTCCAGCCACTCCCGCTCCAGCTGGGCCTGGGCGCGCTCCATCTCCTCGGCCGTGGGGCCCTCCGCGGCGAAGCGGGCGAGCTCCTCGTCGACGGCGGCCTCGATGACGGGCACCTCGACGTCGCCGGAGGTCTTCACGTCCAGCCAGCCGAGCGAGGGGGCGCCCGACAGCCGCAACAGGCCGAAGCCGGCCGCGACGGCCGTGCGGTCGCGCCGTACGAGCCGGTTGTACAGGCGGGAGGACTCGCCGCCGCCGAGGACGGTCAGCGCCAGGTCGGCGGCGTCGCACTCGCGCGTGCCATCCTGCGGGAGCCGGTAGGCGGCCATCATCGCGCGCGCCGGGACGTTCTCCTCGACGACCTCGCGCAGCTCCCGGCCGATCACCTCGGGCAGCGCGCCGTCGCGCGGCGCGGGCTTGCCGTCGTGGGAGGCGATGGAGCCGAAGTACTTCTCGACCCAGGCCAGCGTCTGCTCCGGGTCGATGTCGCCGACGATCGACAGCACGGCGTTGTTGGGCGCGTAGTACGTGCGGAAGAACGCGCGCGCGTCCTCCAGGCTCGCCGCGTCCAGGTCGGCCATGGACCCGATCGGCGTGTGGTGGTACGGGTGCCCGTCCGGGTACGACAGGGCGGTCAGCTTCTCGAAGGCGGTGCCGTAGGGGACGTTGTCGTAGCGCTGGCGGCGCTCGTTCTTCACGACGTCCCGCTGGTTCTCCAGGCCCTCCTCGTCGAGCGCCACCAGGAGGCTGCCCATGCGGTCGGCCTCCAGCCACAGCGCGAGCTCCAGCTGGTGGGCGGGCATGGTCTCGAAGTAGTTGGTGCGCTCGAAGCTGGTGGTGCCGTTCGGCGAGCCGCCCGCGCCCTGGACGAGCTCGAAGTGGCCCGTGCCCTGCACGCTGTTCGACCCCTGGAACATCAGGTGCTCGAAGAGGTGGGCGAGTCCGGTACGGCCCTTGACCTCGTGGCGGGAGCCGACGTCGTACCAGAGGCAGACCGCGGCGACCGGGGTGAGGTGGTCCTCGGAGAGCACCACGCGCAGGCCGTTGGCCAGGCGGTGCTCGGTCGCGGTGAGGCCGCCGGATTGTGCCTCCGGTGTGGCCGTGTGACCCATGGGCAAGGTGTCCTTCCGGTCGCGTGCGCTGCGTTGTGTCATGCGGTTCCTGCTCAGCTCCCGCCACTGTATGCAGCGTCCGAAGGGTCGGCGAAGTTCCCGGCCCGAACGCCGTGCCCGCAGCGCGCCGGACGCGGGCCGTCCGGCGTCGCGCGGGGACGTCCCGGCGCCCCGCGGGGCGGCACACCGCGTCGGCGCGGACCGCGCGCGGGCGTGGCCCCGCCGTCCGCGACCTGGCATGCTTCGCGTCGATCACTCCGGCGAGTGAACGGTCACGCGGCGCCGGCTTGCCGCCGTGCGGCGATTCACGCGCCGGGCCGGGCCGTTGGCGGCCCGGGGCTCCCCTCGGTCGCCGCCCGGCACCGGCGTCGGCGACACTGCTGGCACGCCGGACGGGAGCCCAACCTCGGGTCCTGGTCGGTGGTTGTCAGTGCCACGGTCCACAATGGTCCGCGTCAGACCCGTCAGACTCTCGCGCGACCAGCACACAGAAGGAGCCGGCAGCGATGGCCCGCCGCAGCACGAAGACCCCGCCGCCCGACGACGCGTACGAGGAGAAGATCCTCGACATCGACGTCGTCGACGAAATGCAGGGCTCCTTCCTCGAGTACGCGTACTCGGTCATCTACTCCCGCGCCCTGCCGGACGCCCGCGACGGCCTCAAGCCGGTGCACCGGCGCATCGTCTACCAGATGAACGAGATGGGCCTGCGCCCCGAACGCGGCTATGTGAAGTGCGCGCGCGTGGTCGGCGAGGTCATGGGCAAGCTGCACCCGCACGGCGACGCGTCGATCTACGACGCGCTCGTGCGCATGGCGCAGCCCTTCTCGATGCGCCTCCCGCTGGTCGACGGCCACGGCAACTTCGGCTCGCTGGGCAACGACGACCCGCCGGCCGCGATGCGGTACACCGAGTGCCGGCAGGCCGCGGCGACGAGCCTGATGACCGAGTCGATCGACGAGGACACGGTCGACTTCGCCCCCAACTACGACGGCCAGGAGCGGGAGCCGGTGGCGCTCCCCGCCGCCTTCCCCAACCTCCTGGTCAACGGCGCGTCCGGGATCGCCGTCGGCATGGCCACGAACATGCCGCCGCACAACCTGGCCGAGGTCGTCGCCGCCGCCCGCCATCTGATCCGCCATCCGAACGCGGATCTGGACACCCTGATGAAGTTCGTCCCGGGCCCCGACCTGCCCACCGGCGGCCGGGTCGTCGGCCTCTCCGGCATCCGGGACGCGTACGAGACGGGCCGCGGCACCTTCAAGATCCGCGCCACGGTCGAGATCGAGACCGTGACCGCCCGCCGCAAGGGCCTGGTCGTCACCGAGCTGCCGTTCGCGGTCGGCCCGGAGAAGGTCATCGCCAAGATCAAGGATCTGGTCGGCTCGAAGAAGCTCCAGGGCATCGCCGACGTCAAGGACCTCACCGACCGCGAGCACGGCCTGCGTCTGGTCATCGAGATCAAGAACGGCTTCGTGCCGGAGGCGGTCCTGGAGCAGCTGTACAAACTGACGCCGATGGAGGAGTCCTTCGGCATCAACAACGTCGCGCTGGTCGACGGCCAGCCGCTCACGCTGGGTCTCAAGGAGCTGCTGGAGGTCTATCTCGACCACCGCTTCGAGGTCGTCCGGCGCCGCAGCGAGTTCCGCCGCACCAAGCGGCGCGACCGCCTGCACCTGGTCGAGGGGCTGCTGACCGCGCTCGTCGACATCGACGAGGTCATCCGCCTGATCCGCTCCAGCGACAACTCCGCGCAGGCCAAGGAGCGCCTGATGGAGCACTTCTCGCTGAGCGAGGTGCAGACCCAGTACATCCTGGACACCCCGCTGCGCCGGCTCACCAGGTACGACCGGATCGAACTGGAGGCGGAGAAGGACCGGCTCAACGAGGAGATCGCCGAGCTGACCCGCATCCTCGACTCGGACGCGGAACTGCGCAAGCTGGTCTCCGCCGAACTGGCCTCGGTGGCGAAGAAGTTCGGCACCGAGCGGCGTACGGTCCTGCTGGAGGCGGCGGGCACCGCGGTCTCCGCCGTGCCGCTCCAGGTGGCCGACGACCCGTGCCGGGTGCTGGTGTCGTCGACGGGGCTGCTGGCCCGTACGGCCAACGGCGACCCGTTCGCGGAGGACGGCGACGCCAGGCGCTCCAAGCACGACGTGATCGTCTCGGCGGTGCCGGCCACGGCGCGGGGCGAGGTGGGCGCGGTGACCTCCCTGGGCCGGCTGCTGCGGATCAGCGTCGTGGACCTGCCGCAGCTGCCGGAGACGGCGGCGCGGCCGAACCTCGCGGGCGGCGCGCCGGTCTCGGAGTTCGTCTCCCTGGGCGACGGCGAGACCTTGGTCTGCCTGATCACGCTCGACGAGTCCTCGCCGGGGCTGGCCCTCGGCACGGAACAGGGCGTCGTCAAGCGCGTGGTGCCCGACTACCCGTCCAACAAGGAGGAGTTGGAGGTCATCACCCTCAAGGAGGGCGACCGGATCGTCGGCGGGGTCGAGCTGCGCACCGGCGAGGAGGACCTCGTCTTCATCACGGACGACGCGCAACTGCTGCGCTACCAGGCCGCGCAGGTCCGTCCGCAGGGCCGCCCGGCCAGCGGGATGGCGGGCGTGAAGCTCACGGAGGGCGCGAAGGTCATCTCCTTCACGGCCGTCGACCCGGCGGTGGACGCGGTGGTGTTCACGGTCGCGGGTTCGCGCGGCACGCTGGACGACTCGGTCCAGACGACGGCCAAGCTCACCCCGTTCGACCAGTACCCGCGCAAGGGCCGCGCCACGGGCGGTGTGCGCTGCCAGCGGTTCCTCAAGGGCGAGGACTGCCTGTCCCTGGCCTGGGCGGGCGCGGTCCCGGCGCGCGCCGCGCAGAAGAACGGCACACCGGTCGACCTGCCGGAGATGGACCCGCGCCGGGACGGCTCGGGAGTGTCGCTGGCGAAGACGGTCTCGGTGGTGGCGGGACCGGTCTAGGCCCGCGGATCCGGGGACGCCTTCTCCCGGGGCTCCTCCTCCCGGGGCTCCTCCTCCGGGTCGCGCACGTAGCGCAGTACGCCCCACATGCCGTGCTCGTCGGCGGTGTGCGGGGCGTCGCTCCGGCACGCCTCCAGTTCCTTGCGCAGGGTCGCGGCGTCGATGCCGGAGCCGATGAGGACGAGCCGGGTGACCGGGGCCTCGCCGCGCGGCCACGGCTCGGGGGTGAAGCGCAGGAAGCGGCCGACGGCGTGGACGCCGTAGCGGTTGCGGACGTCGTGCGCCCCGAAGCCGACGTGCCCCTTGATCCGGTACAGCCCCTCCGGCCGGGTGTCGAGGAAGGCCATCAACCGGCGCGGGTCGAGGGGTACTTCGGAGGTGAAGGAGAGGCTGTCGTAGCGGGCGTGCGGATGCTCGCCGTGCGCATCGGACCGGCCGGTCCCGTCGGGCGCGCGGAGGTCGTCGAAGGAGAGCTGTCCGACGCGCTCCGCGGCGGGCCGGCGGTCGAAGAGGAGGCCGGGGTCGATCCGGCCGTACCGGGCGGGCACGACGGCCGCGCTCCCGGCGAGCTGCCGGACCAGGCCGAGCACCCGTTCCCCGGCGTCCGTCCGGTCGAGCTTGTTGACCACGACCAGGTCGGCGAGGGCCAGATGCCGGTCGATCTCGGGGTGCCTGGCCCGGGTGTCGTCGAACTCGGCGGCGTCGACGACCTCGACCTTCTCTGCACCAACGCGGGCTGGCTTTGCAGCACACCGGGATTCGAACACCGAGTGAGTCGCCTGCCGTAGTCCGAGGCGCAGCCAGCACTTGATCGCGCTGCGTTGATCCTCCACGACAGTGGCTGGTGCCGTTCCCGCAGCGGATGAGAAATCATGTTGGCCGGCTGCCGGTGAGCTGCGAAGATGCGTCCGTTTCCCATCCGGAGGAAATTTGTTCGTTTTCGTGTGTGCGGGATGCGGGGCCGAGTTGACCATCCCGCTGTCCCAGGTCTCACTGCCGGTCCACGCACGTCAGCAGTACGGGAACGGGGCCCAGCTTCCGGTGCTCATGGAGTCAGGGACGTTTGCCGTGGACCCGGAACCCTGGGGAGGGCCGTGGCGGATGTGGGACGAGATTGATCCGGGCGAGGCTGAGGCACGCGGTATCTACGCTCCGGTCCACGCCCTGTCCGACGGCACGACCGGGGCGAATGTCATCGCGCCCGGTGATATCCGCGGAACCCGGCTGATTCCTGAGAAGCGTGGCGGTGCCTGCTGTGGCCTCGACGGGGCCGACGGGCCCAACATGGCCTGCGAGGCATGCGACCTCCCCGTGGCAACCAGGGTCGACGATTGCTCCCTCTGGCAGATGGTGCGACTCGGCTCAGACGTCGTGCACCGCGTCCCCGTCGACGGTATGCACGCCGCGCCGCTCTCCTGGGCGGAGCTGGCAGAGACGGGGGAGAAGACGCCCCCGTTCGAGCCGATCGCCACGTGGGGAGGACGGCTGGGGCCGAACCACTACTGGTCGTGGAGTCCGCAGTGGGAGGCGGCAGCCGGCCAGGCACTCGCCCACCTGCTCATCGCTTCCCAGGGGCAGCCGGTGGAGGTCCCGGGCGGCCTGACCGCGGACGTCTTCCAACGCGCGCTCGACGCCTTGCTGCCGGCAGGCACCCCGAAGCGGCGCGCCGTCCTGGCCGGACCGGGACAGCCCTCCCCGGACGCGGGCGTCGACATCCTCCTCATCCCCGTCCACCCCCAGACGGGCCGGACCTGGACCCCTGCCGACCCGACCGCACCGGCATACCTGGTGCCCCTGCCGCTGGGGGTGTGGCTGTGGCTGGCCTCTCCCGAACCGAACTTGCCGGTTCCCGCGTCGGGCCGCATAGCCCGAGATGTCCTCCGCGACTACCCGCCCCCGCTGCTCCCCAACCACCTGTTCCGTGCCGACCGGGGAACGTTCCAACACACCTTGGTCCGGCTACCAGCCGTACGCAGCCCATGGCTGCGCCCGATCCTTGAGACCCTCACGCAGAACACCTCGGCTGGCCTCTTCTGACCGTCCGGCATCGCACAGCACCAGACTCTCGTGCCTCCCAAAGTGGTCGACATCTGCTTCCCATCTCGTGCACAAAGTCAGCGGGCGTGAGAAGTCCGAAGGAGCGTGACCGCGCCGGATCAGTAACGGAATCGGGCGACTTCTCCCTCGATCCGAATCAGGAACTCCGTGATCGGGGCTGCGCCGCTGTCTGGAACGAGGGCAAGGTCTTGGGCGTAGATCGTCTCGTCTGCGGCCAGGCCGCATCCTCGTCACCACGGCGCCAGGCATCACGGGAAGCGGCGAACAGGGGAGCAAGCCCTTCCCAGGCTGGGCCGGGTTCGAAGCGACAGTCGGACCAGAACATGTCGCCGCTTTCGAGGGCCAAGGTTCCCACCAGCCGCTCACCCTGTCTGAGCTGCCAACTCCGCTCCGCCATGTTCCCCTCCCGCGGTCGTTACTGATCGTTCGACTCTATGCCGTGGGTGTGGTCGCAGGGTCGCTGAACCTCCAGGACGACTGCCGTCCCGGCCACGGATCGGTCCTCGTGCATGGTGATCACTTGGCCGGGCTCAAGATGCTGCCACTGCTGAGGGTCAAGGGGCGCGAGTCGCACCGAGGCTCGCCCGCCAGGTTCGAGGAAGGGCGTGCGCTCAACCCAGAGCACGGCGATGTTGAGGGCCGGTTCGCCGGTCGGGGTTCGGTTTCCGATGTCCCACATCGGTCGCAGGACGCCGGCGCCGGAGATGGGCGTCTGTCGTCTGGCCTCGGCGGCCGGGCGGAGGGTGAGGTCGGCCCGGATGATGCCGTTGCGCGTCTCGTAGCCGCGCCAGCGGCACCAGGCCGCACTCGTCTCCAGCCGCATCTGCTCGGCTGCGGTGGCCAGGGCTTCCCAGAAGCCGAGCGGAAGCGGCTGGACGTCTCCGAGCTCCTCCAGCAGCCCGAGAGCCACCTCCCACTCATCCTGGATGAGGTACTCCCAGACGTCGGCCACCGTGATGTCGTTCTCGGTGGCCATTTCCTCGGGGACGAGCAGGGAAGCGGCTTCCAGCAGCTTGGGAACATCCATGCGCCTGATTCTGACCCAGGCCGCGTTTCTGGTGTTCGCAGTGCTGCTTACCTCTCTGTGGCCTGGGGTTTCTGATGCGGGATCGGAGGCATTCCAAGGGAGACAGGATCGCTGCGCTGGAAACGGCGGGCCTGCTCGCGCTTGCTCCGCAAGAAGGTGAGCGTCAGATCGAGACCCTCGATCTCGCCTCGCCAGTCCTCTTCGACAGCTCGCCTACGGCGGGCGATGAGGTCCTCCTCCAACTCGTTGAGGCGGGGAAGCATCTTCGGGTTGATGCTGAGCATCGGGCAGCGGATGCAGGCGTGCTCGTGCGCGCACGGGGTGCCGTAGGGACGGCCACAGGAGCCGAGTTCCACGCGGCGCTTGTCGAAGTGCTCCTGGAAGTCCTCCCACTCGTCCCGGGTCGGCTCCCGGTACTCCTCCACTGGTCGCGTTCCTCGGCGTCGGGCGAGGAACTGGTGGTAGTGGCTGATGACGTCCTCGTCGAAGACCGCAACGTAGCCGCGGGTGGTGCGGATGTCGAGGTGCCCGAGCAGGGCGGCACCGATATGAATGGGCAGACCGTTGTTCACCAGCTCGGTCGCGAACAGACGTCGGAAGTCGTGCGGGGCGAAGTGCACGTTGGCGAACTCCGGGTGCGTGGCGGCCAGCTCATTGCACGCACGTCGCACGATGCGCCACACCGTCGTGCTGGACATGCCGCGCTGGCTGCTGCTGTGGACCGTCTGGAAGAGGTAGGGAAGCTCCTCGCTCCACACCTTCTCGTGCAGGTCGTATCGGGCGCAGACCGGGACGGTGCCGTGTTCCTCGCGGTGGCGGCGGATGACCTGGGCGATGACGTGGAACAGCTCGGCCGACATGGGGATGACGCGTTCACGGTCGCTCTTGGACGGGCTGATGACCAGGAGCGCGACGACCTCGCCGTTGGGGCGCTGGTACTGCCTGACGCTGAGGTGGCTCAGTTCGGTGAGTTCCTCGGCGCGCAGGCCGGCCAGCCGGAGTGTCTCCACGACGGCCCACTGCCAGAACGCGGCGTTCTCATCCTGGGAGACGCGTACGAGGTCGCCAGTGGTGCGGTTGACCACACGGACCGGGGGCCGGTTGTGGCGCTCGTTGCAAGACACCCGCAGCCATGTGGTGCCGTCGTGCACGAACTCTTCGCCGGGGTTCACGCTCTGCGCAGCCTTGAGCAGCTCTCTGCGCTGGTGCCAGGTGTCGTTGACGTGCTGGGAGAGGATCGGCAGCAGCGGCTGGCGGACTCGCGTGCGGTTGGCGATCCGTTCGTTCAGGCGGCGCCGGCGCAGCTGGAAGTGGCGCAGGTCGGCATCCCGGACCGGGCAGGGCGCGACCCATTTCGCCCACCGCTCGGGCTCGGCGACGGACCAGGTGTGCAGGTCGAGGTAGAGGGACCGGACCGCCAGCAGCGGGCCGTCCATGTCCAGGCGCGGCTTGCCGCCGGGCAGGACCAGCAGCTTCTCCTTCCACTGTGTGAAGGTCTCCTCCGACAGCCGCAGGTCAACCTGCTCAGGATTGATCTCCTCGATCACCTTCCAGAACGTCTTGACCAGGCGGGTGATCAGGTGCCGCAGGGTCGAGTAGTCCAGCTCGGCGGAGCGGCGGCGTACGTACTCCACCAACAGGTCTCGCACCTCGCGGTTGCGCAGCTGATGGCGGTCTACGGCTTCCTCGATCGACAACTGCCCCCGGGTGACAGCAGCCCGCAGAGTTCGCGGAGCGGAGCGCGGAAACTGCCCCATCTCGTGCAACACCGGCCAAGCCAGTGTTCCGGAGAAGGTGCCCGATTCGGCATCTTCCCCGGCCAGAGCATGGGCTCGGCATTCGACGGCGTAGTGCAGCAGGGCCTCGGGCGTGAGCCCGTCCAGGTCGATCCCGAAGACCGTCAACGCGTAGCAGACGTCGGACTTCGCCCGGCCACGACGGGAGGAGCCGACGGGCAGCTGATCAACCCGCTCGCAGAACTCCTCCAGCCACGGATCATTCGCGATGCTGGGGAACCACGGGGTGTAGCGGGTGAAGGTGTTGGAGCGCAGGCCCAGCAGCGTGGGTCGGATCAACCGCATGGCGAAGCAACGGCCCGCCGCCGCGCTCAGCCGACGACTCAGGGCACGGTCGTCTCCTGCGACCCGGCCGACGGGAATGCCCGCATCATGGCCGGCCGCTTCCCAGCGCTCCTGCCAGGTATCTCCGGGAAATCCGGTCAGGTAGCCGAGGAACTCCTGCATTTCCTGACGTGCTCGCCACGTCTTGGAACCGGCAGGCAGGAAGTGTCCGATGACCACTTCGGTGATCTCCTCCACCGAGGCCGTCGCGAAGTCCCCAAGCGAGCGAGGCGGCCGCATCGGCCGTGGCGGAGGGGCGGGAATGATGGCAGTAGGCGCGAAGTTTCCGGTCGACACCCGGCCTTCGGCACTCTCATGACGGCGGACCCGATTGGTCGTCGGGCCTGCAAGCCGCAGGCTGTCGCCGACTTTAGCGCCCGGCACCGAACACCGCCTCGATGTCGCTCGCCTCGTATCGCTGCGGCCACGTGGTCGCCTGGACCGGCCGTGCGTAGTGCTCTGCGAGCTTGTCCACCAGGTCATCCAGCCCGACCACGGTGTAAAGCGCCGTGGTGCTGATATGGGCATGTCGCAGGATCGTCTGCACCTCCACCAGCGTCAACTCCGGGTCGCGGGCGAGTCGGGTCGCGGCGGTGTGCCGCAGGTCGTGCAGCGTCCAGTTCGCCCCGATCGCTTCGTCCGCGCGCTGGATGATGCGGCGGGCCGCCCAGTAGGTCAGCGGTCTCGGCTGGCCGCGGCGGGTGCGCCAGAGTGGCATGCCGTCGGGTGGGAGTCCGGCCTCCTCCAGGTAGGCGGCGAGGTGGGCGAGGGCCTCGGGCGATACCGGGACCGGTTGTCGGGCCCGGCTGCCTTTGGAGATCACCCACAACTGGCCCTTGGTCCAGTCGACGTCTCCGAGTTCGACCCCGAGCAGTTCGGATGCTCGGGCGCCAGACGAGACGTAGCAGGACAGCAATGCCCGGTCCCGTGCGCACTTCATCTGAGTGAACAGTTCGTCCCACTGGTGATCGGGCAGTGCCCGCGGTTGCCGGGCAGGCACCTTCGGCCGCAGCCGACCGCGCCGGTACGCGGCGCGAGCCTCGATCGGCGACAGGTGCGCGAGCGCAGCACGGCGTGCCCTGTTCTCA
The DNA here is from genome assembly GCF_000225525.1 of Streptomyces zinciresistens K42. Classification (GTDB taxonomy): domain Bacteria; phylum Actinomycetota; class Actinomycetes; order Streptomycetales; family Streptomycetaceae; genus Streptomyces; species Streptomyces zinciresistens. The sequence continues at coordinate 16,792 of NZ_AGBF01000006.1, forward strand.
GGCACCGGGTTCACCACCGGACCCCGGCCGAAGTGCAGGTGAAAGGCGTAGAACCCATGAACTGCCGACAGGTTGTGAGCGATGGTCACCGGCGCGTACCCGGCCCGAAGAGTCGGCTTGCCCGTCTTCGGGTTCACCGTCCCGGCCCGGTGGCCACCGGCGCGGCGCTGGCGCTGTGGGTTGCGGGCCGAACGGAGCCAGCCCACCAACGCGGCGGTCTCCGCCTCGGTGGCCTGTTCCCAGCCCACATCCAGTGCCCAGAGCACCCGGTACCAGCGCAGCAGGTCAAAGCCGTAGCTGCGGCATGTCAGCGGGCTGGCATCGCCCAGCATCCGGTCCCGAAGGTAACTGCTGACCGGCTCGATCTCCCGACCAGCAGCATCCACCACCCGCCACGGCAGCGAAGGCGACTCGCCTTCTACCACCGCCCCCATCCGGGGCAGCCGTACCCGGCCGTCAATCAGATCTCGATGAATCGAAGGAGCTTCATGCACCCCCGCATGCTCGTGAACCAAGGTCACGGAGTCGAGCCGTGGCCTGAGCTAGTGCAGTCAACTGACCAGGCCCCCGTACACGATGCCGGGGTGCTCGCTGGCGAGCAGCATCCGGACGAGTTCCCGGGGTTCGGCGAGCCCGCTGGCCTCGATGACGATGACGTCGATGCCCGCGGAGGGCCTGGCGAGCCGTTCGAGGTACACGTCCAGCTCGCTCGCGTCCACGGCGCAGCACAGGCAGCCGTTCCCGAGCGAGACGGTGGAGTCCCCGAGCGCGCCCGCGACGGCCATGGCGTCGATCTCGATGGTGCCGCAGTCGTTCACGAGGGCACCGATGCGGGTGCCCTTGCTGCGCCGCAGGAGGTGGTTGAGCAGGGTCGTCTTGCCGGAACCGAGGAATCCGGCGAGCACGACGACGGGAATCCGCTGCGGACCGGGGGGTGGCTGACTCACCGTGCGACCTCTCTCACGCCGACGGGTGCACCGGCTCACGGCCCGGCGCACCCCACGAGGAACGAATGCCGAACCAGGATACGAGCGGTCAGAATCACCGTGCAGTGAACGATTGTTAGCAGTGCGGGACGGGCAGACGTTGGGCATGGCGCCGGAGTGTGCGACCCTCGCTTCCCTCCGTGCGCCTCCTCTCCGCCTCCCCGCCGATCAGAGCCGCTCGGCACCCTGGGGAGACGGCAAGCGCCGCCCACACGCCGGTCCCCTCCAGTCGACCCGCATCCCGACGACCGGCGGACGGCCGCCTGATCGGGGGTTGACATGAGCACACAGAGAAACGGTGCGGGGAGGTTGGGCTCAGCCGCGGTCGGCCTGATGCTCGTCACCGCAGGCATGACACTGGCGGCGCGCCAACGGCGCCTCGAAGCGGAACGGCTGGAGTTGAGGCGTCTGGAGCTGGCGGAGCGCGCCTCCCGGCGCAGAGCCCTCGCGCACCAGCAGCGGATGCACTGGGAACTGCTGTCCAGGGCGATCGACAACCCGGCCCTGGCCGCCGTGATCGACACCTACGACCCGGGCATTCCCGCGGAGAGGCGGCGCCAGTACTTCTACGCCAACGCCTGGTACATCAACCTGTATCACCTGCACCGGACGGGGATCCTCAACCAGGAGGAGTTCTACGGACACGCGCGCGAACTGTTCCAGAACGCACTGATGCGCGAGTACTGGGAGGCTTCGAAGGGGCAGCGGGCGACGTTGAAGGACTCGTCCGACGAAGCGCGCGTCGGCCGCCTGGTCGACGGACTGATCAAGGATCTGGACGAGGCCGACACGGACGAGTGGTGGGTGGTGGGGAATCCACCGACCACGTGACGGGCCGACCCGGGCGATGACTTGGGCCAATTCGGGAGGAAGGGTCAACGCGGCGACACGAGTCGCCTCACTATGCCCTCATGCCCCGGGAATCCCGGTTAACGTGCTGCCGACCACGAACCACTTCGTTAGGATCGGAAGCACCTTGAAGATCGTGCGCCGCATCGGTGTGCCTCCAAGTGCCCGGGGCAGTGCCTCGGGAGCGAACTGCCCGGACGTGTTCGAGCTGAGCGACGGCAATTTCGCCGTCATCGGCACCGAGGCCACCGAGGCGCTTGAGTCGGAACTGCCCGCCGACGCCGCCCGCGCGGACTACGAGCGCATCGTCATCGTCAGCCGGGAGACCCTCATCCGCGCCAAGGCGGACATTCCCGACGCCTGAGCCCCCGCACGAGCACGCGTCCACCCCGACCCGTCCCGTGAAGCTTCACCCGGCCGCGCGCACCCACGGAGCGAGTCGGAAACCCCGCGAGCACGTCGGCACCCCGTCCCTGCTCGACCGTACCGATGAGGCCTGGCGCCAGAACGGCACCAGGCCACACGCATGTCTCCGGCCCGCAACGCACGCACCGGCCCCTCAGGAAGTCAGCCGCGCCAACTCAGGTTAGGCTCACCTCTGTGAGTACGTGCTCAACCGTCTCGCTGGACCTCGACGAGCCCGTCGCGGGGACCGCTGCGACCGCTGCGACCTGGCTGCTGCTGGAGCAGCCCGGCCCCTGGGGTGCCAAGGCGCTCACCCAGAGCCACCTGGACCCCGCCCTGGGCCGCGCCCTGGAGGCGGCCGCCGAGGGCACCGGCGTGCGGATCGCCCTCATCCGCAGGCCCGGCCGCCACGCCGACTGCGACCGGAGCGCGCCACGCCGGGTGTACGCGGCGCACACCACCCCGGGCAGCGTATGGCTGCGCACCGCCACCACCCGCGACCCCGGTGAACTGCTCGGCCTGGACCTCGCCGCCCTCGGCAGGGGCGAGCACCACGGCTTCGACACGCTGCTCCGCGGCCGGCCCCACACCGGCGCCCCCCTCGCCCTGGTCTGCACCAACGGCCGCCGCGACCGCTGCTGCGCGCTCCTGGGCCGCCCGCTGGCCGCCGAGCTGGCCGCCTCCGGTGTGGAGGGCGTCTGGGAGGTCACCCATCTCGGCGGGCACCGCTTCTCGCCGACACTGCTCGTGCTGCCGTACGGCTACGCCTACGGCCGGGCGCACGCCCCCGCCGTCAAGGAGGTCCTGCACGGCGTCCAGGAGGGCCGCATCGTCGTCGAGGGGTGCCGCGGGAACTCCGCGTGGGAGCGGCCGGGCCAGGCGGCCGAGCTGGCGGTGCGCCGGGCCGTCGGCGAGGACGCCGCGCAGGCGCTGAGCGTCGTACGCACCGAGGGGTCCGCTCCCCGCTGGGAGGTGACCGTCGCCCACGTGGACGGACGGCACTGGCGGGTCGGCGTGGCCCAGGGCGCCTCCCTGCCGGCCCGCCCCGAGAGCTGCGGTTCCGGACTCGGCACCCCGGCGCGGATGGACGTGGTCGAGGTGCGCGCCCTCGCGGTGGCCGCCGCCCTCGCCGGCTGACCGGCGCGGCGGCCGGTTCCGCGACGATCAGGAGATCCGCGCCACATCCCCCTACGGCACCCGCCGCCGCGCCACGTACCGTCATGGGTATGAGCCCCACTCCCCCCGTCCGTCGTCTGCGGCTGGGTCTGCCCCGGCGGATGTTCTCGCAGGTGCTGCTGATGCAGGTGGCGATCGCCGCGGGGGTCGCGGTGCTCGCGACCGGACTCTTCCTCGCCCCGCTCAGCGACCAGCTGGACGACCAGGCCATGCGCCGCGCGCTGTCGATCGCCCAGACCACCGCCGCGCAGCCGCAGATCGCGCGGGACCTGGCACGCACGCCCGCGACGGCCGACGGTCCGGTCCAGCGGGAGGCGGAGCGGATCCGCGCGGCCACGAAGGCCGAGTACATCGTCGTGATGGACCGGCGCGGGGTGCGCTGGTCGCACACCACCGCGAGCCAGATCGGCCGGCTCGTCTCGACCGACCCGGGCCGGGCCCTGGCCGGCCACGAAGTCATGCAGATCGACAGCGGAACCCTGGGCCGCACCGCGCGCGGCAAGGTGCCGTTGCGCGACGACAGCGGCCGGATCGTCGGCGCGGTCTCGGTGGGGATCGCCTACGACAGTGTGCGCGCGCGTCTGCTGCAGGCCATACCGGGGCTGCTCGCGTACGCGGGCGGCGCCCTCGCGGTGGGTGCGCTGGCCGCCTGGCTGATCTCCCGCCGCGTCCACCGCCAGACCCGCGACCTGGCCTTCTCCGACATCTCGGCGCTGCTCGCCGAGCGCGAGGCGATGCTGCACGGCATCCGGGAGGGCGTCGTCGCCCTGGACCGCGCGGGCCGTATCCGCCTGCTCAACGACGAGGCCCGCCGGCTGCTGGGCCTCGGCGACGAGGCCGAGGGCCGCTCCCTCGACGAGGCGCTGGGCACGGGCCGTACGGCCGACGTGCTCGCCGGCCGGGTCACCGGCACCGATCTGCTCACCGTGCGGGGCCAGCGGGTCCTGGTCGCCAACCGGATGCCCACCGACGACGGCGGTGCCGTCGCCACCCTGCGGGACCGCACCGAGCTGGAGCAGCTGGGCCGGGAGCTGGACTCCACCCGGGGGCTGATCGACGCGCTGCGCGCCCAGGACCATGAGCACGCCAACCGCATGCACACGCTCCTCGGGCTGCTGGAGCTGGAGATGTACGACGACGCCGTCGACTTCGTCGGCGAGGTGGTCGGCGATCACCGGGCCACCGCCGAACAGGTGGCCGAGCGGATCAGGGATCCGCTGCTCGCCGCCGTGCTGGTGGGTAAGGCGACCGTGGCGGCAGAGCGCGGGGTGGCGCTGCGGCTGTCGGACCGTACGGGGCTGCCGGACCGGCTGATCGATCCGCGCGGGCTCGTCACGATCGTGGGGAACCTGGTGGACAACGCCCTGGACGCCGTCGCCGGCACGCCCCACGCGCGCGTGGAGGTGGAGCTGCGCGCCGAGGGGCGCAGCGCGACCCTCAGGGTGCGCGACACCGGGCCGGGAATCCCGGCGGAGCAGCGGGAGTTGATCTTCACCGACGGCTGGTCGACCAAGCAGCGGCCCGCCCATCGCGAGCGCGGGATCGGGCTCTCGCTCGTACGCAGGCTGGCCGAGCGGCAGGGCGGCAGCGCGACGGCGGGCGCGGCGGACGGCGGGGGCGCGGAGTTCGTCGTCGTGCTGCCCGAGGCGCTGACGGAGACCGATCTGGAACCGGCCCTGACGGTGCCGGCACAGCCGTACGACGCCGCCGAGGAGGAGTCGCGATGATCGAGGTGCTGGTCGTGGACGACGACACGCGCGTGGCGCGGGTCAACGCCGCCTACGTCGAGAAGGTGCCGGGCTTCCATGTGGCCGGTGAGGCGCACAGCGCGGCCGAGGCGCTGCGCCGGCTGGAGGAGCTGCCCCGGCTCGACCTGGTGCTCATGGACCACTACCTGCCCGACGACACGGGTCTCGCGGTGGTCCAGGAGATGCGCAGGCGCGGCCATCAGGCCGACGTGATCATGGTGACGGCGGCGCGGGACGTGTCGACCGTGCAGGCGGCGATGCGGCAGGGGGCGTTGCAGTACCTGGTGAAGCCGTTCGCCTTCGCGGGGCTGCGCGCCAAGCTGGAAGCGTACGCCGAGCTGCGCCGCACGCTCGACGGCGGGGGTGAGGCGGAACAGGCCGAGGTGGACCGGATCTTCGGCGCGCTGTCGGCGTCCTCGGAGCCGGACCTGCCCAAGGGGCACTCCCCCACCACGGCCGAACTGGTCCGCCGCTCGCTGATCAGCGCCGACGGACCGCTGTCGGCCCAGGAGATCGCCGAGCGCACGGGAGTGAGCCGCCAGACCGCCCAGCGCTATCTCAAGCTCCTGGAGCGCACGGGACGGGCCCGGCTGACCCTCAAGTACGGGGACGCGGGCCGCCCGGAACACCGTTACGTGTGGGCGACCCGCGCCTGAGGCACGGCCCGTGGGGGCGGGGGAAGGAACCGTGCCCCCTGTGGATACGGACGGGGGCCGCCGATCCGTCAGCCGGCCGGGCACGAGTGTGCGCCGTCCCGCCGCCGCGGGCCGTGCCCTGGCCGACTTCTTCCGTCTTGAGGACAACAAGGGTCGTCGAACACCGGGACGTCAGACGCGCGGCGCGTCACCGCGCACCGGCCTTCCGTACGACTCGCCGCGGGCTGGTGCTGCGGCCGGGAAGGTCGGCCGGAGGCCCGCGGCGTCCGGCGCGGTGCCTCGCGAGACGGAGCGTCACCCGCGCCTCGGACGTACGCGGGTGACGCGACCACAGCGCGTGAGGCACCCTGCCCGCAGAGCTACGGGTGAACCGGGCCGGGCGCCTTGAGCCGGCGAACCTGCCCGGTCACCGCATCAGACGGCACCCGCGCCCGTCAGGGACCGGACCTCCGTCTCCGCGTGCTTGGCCTCGTCGGGGGCCTCGGAGGAGGTGACCGCGCCGAGCCAGCCCGCGGCGAACCCGAGCGGGATGGACACGAGGCCGGGGTTGTCGAGGGGGAAGTACTGGAAGTCGACGCCGGGGAAGAGCGACCCGGGCTCCCCGGACACGACGGGCGAGAGCACGACCAGGACGACGGCCGGGATCAGCCCGCCGTAGACGGACCAGACGGCGCCGCGCGTGGTGAAGTCCCGCCAGAACAGGGAGTAGAGCAGCACCGGCAGGTTTGCGGAGGCCGCGACGGCGAAGGCGAGGCCGACCAGGAAGGCGACGTTCAGGTCGCGGGCGAGCAGTCCGAGGGCGATCGCGAGCGCGCCGATGCCGACCGCGGCGACCCGGGCGACGGCGACCTCGCTGCGCGGCCGGGACCGCTTGCGCCGCAGGGAGGCGTACAGGTCGTGGGCCACGGAGGCGGAGGACGCGAGCGTGATCCCGGCGACCACGGCGAGGATCGTGGCGAAGGCGATCGCGGCCACGACGGCGAACAGCACGGTGCCGCCGGTGGAGCCCGCACCGCCGCCGAGGTCGAGGGCGAGCAGCGGTACGGCGGTGTTGCCGGCCGGATTCGAGCCGCGCACGGTCTCGCTGCCGACGATCGCGGCGGCGCCGAAGCCCAGCACCATGGTCATCAGGTAGAAGCTTCCGATGAGCCCGATCGCCCAGACCACCGAGCGCCGGGCCGCGCGGGCGGTGGGGACGGTGTAGAAGCGGGAGAGGATGTGCGGCAGCCCGGCGGTGCCCAGGACCAGTGCGAGACCCAGGCTGACGAAGTCGAAGCGGGAGGTCCAGTCACCGCCGTACTTCAGGCCCGGGGCGAGGAACGCGGCGCCCTCGCCGCTGCGTTCGGCTGCCGTGAGCAGCAGTTGGTCGAGGTCGCCCCGGAAGCGCACCAGGACGAGGACCGTCAACGCGACGGTGCCGCCGAGCAGCAGGACGGATTTGACGATCTGGATCCAGGTGGTCGCCCGCATCCCTCCCATGGAGACGTAGACCACCATGAGCGCGCCGACGCCGATCACGGTCCATGCCTGCGCCGCCCCGCCCTTGCCCCCGAGGAGCAGTCCGACCAGCGTGCCCGCGCCCACCATCTGCGCCACCAGGTACATCACGGACACGGTGACCGAGGACGTGCCCAGGGCGATCCGCACGGGTCGCTCGCGCATCCGGGCCGCGACCACGTCGGCCAGGGTGAACCGGCCGCAGTTGCGGACGAGTTCGGCGACGAGGAAGAGCACCACCAGCCAGGCGACCAGGAATCCCACCGAGTAGAGCAGGCCGTCGTAGCCGAAGAGGGCGATGAGCCCGGAGATGCCGAGGAAGGAGGCGGCCGACATGTAGTCGCCCGCGATGGCAAAACCATTCTCCATGGGTGAGAAGAGCCGCCCGCCGACGTAGAACTCCTCCGCCGAGCCGCGCCGGTTGCGGCCCACCCAGGTCGTGATGCCCAGAGTGACGGCGACGAACACGCTGAACAGCAGCAGCGCCAGGGTCCGGTGGTCCTCGGTCACGCGGCACCGCCCCGCGTGGCGCGCGTCAACTCCTGGGTGTCCCAGCGGATGTCGAGTGCCGCGCGGTCGCGGCGCAGCCGGGCGTGCCGGGCGTAGGCCCAGGTGAGCAGGAACGTGGTGAGGAACTGCCCGAGTCCCGCGAGCATCGCGACGTTCACGGCACCCGCCACGGGCCGGGCCATCAGTCCCGGGGCGGTCGTGGCGGTCACGACGTAGGCGACGTACCAGGTCAGGAACCCGGCGACGGCCGGCACCACGAACCGCCGGTAGCGGCGGCGCACCTCCTGGAACGCCACGCTGCGCTGCACCTCCAGGTACACGTCGGCCGCGGCCCGCGGCGCCGCGTCGGGAGCGTCCGCGACCTCCGACTCCCCCCAGCCGGCGGCGAGCGCGTCGTACCAGGGATCGTCGTACCGCACGTTTCTGGCGTCGTGTGGACGACCGTCGCTTGAGTACATGCTCAAGCATGGGCAGAACGCCGCTGCCGCCGACTCCGCTTCTCCGGACGCTTCACCCCATCAGGTGATTTACCCGCCGAAGCCGCATCGGGGACAGGTGTCGTCCAGGCATGGTGCGGGCCCCTCAGGCGCCCGCGCGCGAGCGCCGCCGGGGACGCGCGCCGGGCCGAGCGACGCGGGCGGTACGGCGAGCGCCGTCGGCGGGCCGCCGGAGACGCGCGCGGGGCCCGGAGCCGGTACCTCCCGGCCTCGGGCCCCGCGGGGCGGCGCAGCACGCCCTAGGCGTCGATGCGCGAGCGGTCCAGGGTCGCCGCGGAGCTGGAGATGAACTCCTTGCGCGGTGCCACGTCATTGCCCATGAGCAGGTCGAAGACCCGCTCGGCGGCCTCCAGGTCGGTGAGGCTGATGCGCCGCAGCGTGCGGTGGCGCGGGTCCATGGTGGTCTCCGCCAGCTGGTCGGCGTCCATCTCGCCGAGGCCCTTGTAGCGCTGGATGGAGTCCTTGTACCGGACGCCCTTGTTCTGGAAGTCCATGAGCTTGTCGCGCAGCTCCCGGTCCGAGTACGTGTACACGTACTTGTCCTGCCCCTTCTTGGGCTGGACCAGCTCGATCCGGTGCAGCGGGGGCACGGCCGCGAACACCCGGCCCGCCTCGATCATCGGCCGCATGTAGCGCTGGAACAGCGTGAGCAGCAGCGTGCGGATGTGGGAGCCGTCGACGTCGGCGTCGGTCATCATGATGATCTTGCCGTAGCGGGCGGCGTCGATGTCGAAGGTGCGTCCGGAGCCCGCTCCTATGACCTGGATGATCGCACCGCACTCGGCGTTCTTGAGCATGTCGGTCACGGACGACTTCTGGACGTTGAGGATCTTGCCGCGGATCGGCAGCAGGGCCTGGAACTCGGAGTTCCGGGCGAGCTTGGCGGTGCCGAGCGCGGAGTCGCCCTCGACGATGAACAGCTCGCTGCGGTCGACGTCGTCGCTGCGGCAGTCGGCGAGCTTGGCGGGCAGCGACGAGGACTCCAGGGCCGTCTTGCGGCGCTGCGCGTCCTTGTGCTGCCGGGCCGCGATGCGGGTGCGGGCGGCCGCGACGGCCTTTTCGAGCACCACGCGCGCCTGTGCGGCGGCGTCACGCTTGGCGGACGTCAGGAACGCCTTGAGCTCCTTGGCGATCACCGTGTTCACGATGCGGCGGGCCGCCGAGGTGCCGAGGACCTCCTTGGTCTGGCCCTCGAACTGCGGTTCGGCGAGCCGGACCGTGACGACCGCGGTCAGGCCCTCCAGGGCGTCGTCCTTGACGACGTCGTCCTCGGCGACGCGCAGCATCTTCTTCGTGCGCAGCACCTCGTTCACGGTGGCCGTGACGGCCGTCTCGAAGCCGGCGACGTGGGTGCCGCCCTTGGGGGTGGCGATGATGTTCACGAACGACTTCAGGGTCGTGTCGTAGCCGGTGCCCCAGCGCATGGCGACGTCGACGCCCAGTTCCCTGGTGACCTGGGTGGGCGTCATCTGGCCGTGCTCGTCCAGGACGGGGACCGTCTCGCGGAAGGTGCCCTGGCCGGTGAAGCGCAGGACGTCGCAGACGGGCCTGTCGGTGGCCAGGTACTCGCAGAACTCGCTGATCCCGCCGTCGAAGCGGAAGGATTCCTCGCCCTTGCTGCCGCCCTCGCCGAGGCCGTACTCGTCGCGGACCACCAGGGTCAGGCCGGGGACGAGGAACGCGGTCTGGCGGGCGCGCTGGTGCAGCGTGGCCAGCGACAGCTTGGCTTCCTTGAGGAAGATCTGGCGGTCGGCCCAGTACCGCACGCGCGTGCCTTCGCGGCTCTTGGGGATCTTCTTGCCCTTGCGCAGTCCGCTGCGGGCCTCGAACTTCGCGTCCGCCCCGTCGCCGGTGAAGGCGCCGGGGACACCGCGCCGGAAGCTGATGGCGTGGGTGCTGCCGCCCCGGTCGACCTCGACGTCGAGCCGCGCGGACAGGGCGTTCACCACGGAGGCGCCCACGCCGTGCAGACCGCCGGAGGCGGCGTAGGAGCCGCCGCCGAACTTGCCGCCGGCGTGCAGCTTGGTCATGACGACCTCGACGCCGGACAGGCCGGTCTTGGGCTCGACGTCGACCGGGATGCCCCGGCCGTTGTCGCGCACCTCGACGGAGCCGTCGTCGTGGAGGATCACCTCGATGTGGTCGCAGTAGCCCCCCAGGGCCTCGTCGACGGAGTTGTCGATGATCTCCCACAGGCAGTGCATCAGACCGCGGCTGTCGGTCGAGCCGATGTACATGCCCGGTCGCTTGCGTACGGCCTCTAGCCCTTCGAGGACGAGCAGGTGCCGCGCGGTGTAGTTGGAACCGTCCCGGTCTGCTCCTGCCAGCAGCGCTGTGGACGGCACGGACGTCTCGGCGGTCACGCGGTTCGCTCCTCGCTGAATTTCAGTGGGCACCCTTGTGGGTAAGGGCACGGCGTCGGTCGCTGCTCAGAGGGTACCGAGCCCTGGTAGAGCCGTTGTCACGCCACCCTCGTCTGCACGCAGACTAGTCCAGAGTCGTATGAACGTTCGATCCCTCGTCGGAGTGAAGCACATATCACGTTCCCTTCGGGGCATGAACCATTTAGGCTCCGGGCACGTCCTCAAGAACAACCGGCAACCCAGCCGGAGGGACCGACCTATGACCGACAGCGCGAAACCGTAAGCACGACAGACACGCGATACGGCACATTCGCCGCCACACCGGCAGCAGCCACCCGGCCCGGGGAAAAAATTTCTCTCTGGGAGAAGCCGCGAGCGGGAACGTTTTGGGGCTGGTTGGATGTTGACCCTGGTACGACAGCTCGTCGAGCTAGAGAAGAGGCGACGTGACTACTGTTCTGACCCCCGCGAGCCCGCTGACGGCCGCTGACCGCTGCGACCGTTGCGGCGCCCAGGCGTACGTGCGCGTCGTCCTGCTGAGCGGCGGAGAACTGCTCTTCTGCGCCCACCACGGTCGCAAGTTCGAGCCGGAACTCAAGAAGATCGCCGCTGAGATACAGGACGAGACGGAGCGGCTCACGGCCGTTCCCGTGACGGCGTCCGAAGAAGAGCGCTGACAATCTCGCACTACGACGAGCCAGCTCCGGCACAGGCCGGAAGTCGGGCGGCCGACCCCGAAACCCAGGGTCGGCCGCCCGCCGCTCTTCCCTCTCCCGGGCCCGCCCCCGTCGGCGGCCGCCCGGCACGGGCCTATCCCCCGGACGCGCCCGTCCCCAGGGTCCGTACGACCTCGGACACCCGTGTGTAGACGCCGGGGCTGCCCGCCCGCCCGCAGCCGTTCCCCCAGGACACGAGCCCGATCAGCTTCCCCCGGGCGACCAGGGGCCCTCCGCTGTCCCCCTGACAGGCGTCCCGGCCTCCTTCGGGCGCCCCGGCGCAGACCATGCTGCCGGCCAGGTACGTGCCCTCCCCGCTCCCCGGATACGCCTGCTCGCACCGCGTGTCCGGCAGCACCTGCACGCGGGCGGCCCGCAGCCCGCGCGGATAGTCCCCGGCGCCCGTGGCGTCCCCCCAGCCGTAGACCAGCGCCCGTGTGCCCGCCTCGTAGGCGGCGTCCCCGGCGTCGGCCATCCCGATGACCGCCGAGGCGGGCAGGGGCCGGTCGAGGGAGAGCACGGCGAAGTCCCCCGCGTTGGTGGCGCTGTCGTAGGCCGGGTTCACCCAGGTGTCCCGTACGGGGATCTCCTCCCCCCGGTCCGACAGCAGGTCCGTACGGCCGGAGATCACGCTGAGGTCGCTCACCCGGCCCACCGGCGTGCCCAGAACCTCCGTGCTCAGGCAGTGGGCCGCGGTGAGCACCGTGGTGCGGCCGACCGCCACACCGACGCAGAACTGACCGGCCCGCGTACCCCCGAACCGGTCACGAGTGGACAGCGCCACGGTCCAGGGACTCTTCGACACGTCGACGGGGAAACCGCCGACGACGACGCTGTCGGCCGCCGCGGGGACGGCCGAGACCAGGGGTATGGCGGCCACCGCGGCCGCCAGGACCAGCGGCCGGGCCAGGGCACGGGCAAAGGGACGACGCATGACGCTCCTCACTCTCGGGTGGTCATGGAAGACCCAGAGTGATCCAGCCCGCCGCCCCCCGCACCCGCGCGGCACAGCACCCAGGCCCGGCCCCCTGGGAGGGGGCCGGGCCTGGTCTGTCGTGGTGGTGCGGCTCAGTCGAGGTAGTCGCGCAGCACCTGGGACCGCGACGGGTGGCGCAGCTTCGACATGGTCTTGGACTCGATCTGGCGGATGCGCTCACGCGTGACGCCGTAGACCTTGCCGATCTCGTCGAGGGTCTTCGGCTGACCGTCGGTGAGACCGAAACGCATGGAGACGACGCCGGCCTCGCGCTCGGACAGGGTGTCCAGGACGGAGTGCAGCTGCTCCTGCAGGAGCGTGAAGCTGACGGCGTCGGCGGGGACGACGGCCTCGGAGTCCTCGATGAGGTCACCGAACTCGCTGTCGCCGTCCTCGCCCAGCGGAGTGTGCAGGGAGATGGGCTCACGGCCGTACTTCTGGACCTCGATGACCTTCTCCGGGGTCATGTCGAGTTCCTTGGCCAGCTCCTCCGGGGTGGGCTCGCGGCCCAGGTCCTGGAGCATCTGGCGCTGCACGCGCGCGAGCTTGTTGATGACCTCGACCATGTGCACCGGGATGCGGATGGTGCGGGCCTGGTCGGCCATGGCGCGGGTGATCGCCTGACGGATCCACCAGGTGGCGTACGTGGAGAACTTGTAGCCCTTGGTGTAGTCGAACTTCTCGACCGCGCGGATCAGACCGAGGTTGCCCTCCTGGATGAGGTCCAGGAAGAGCATGCCGCGGCCGGTGTAGCGCTTGGCCAGGGAGACCACGAGGCGGAGGTTGGCCTCCAGCAGGTGGTTCTTGGCGCGGCGGCCGTCCTCGGCGATGATCTCCAGCTCGCGCTTGAGCTTGGGCGCGAGCTTGTCGGCGTTGGCCAGCTTGTCCTCGGCGAACAGACCCGCCTCGATGCGCTTGGCGAGCTCGACCTCCTGCTCGGCGTTGAGCAGGGGGACCTTGCCGATCTGCTTGAGGTAGTCCTTGACCGGGTCGGCCGTGGCACCGGCGGCGGCGACCTGCTGGGCGGGCGCGTCGTCCTCGTCCTCGTCGGAGAGCACGAATCCGGCGTTCTCGGTGCCCTCGGGCTCGTCGCCGGGCTTGGCGTCCTCGAGGACCTCGTCCTCGACGGCCTCGGCGTCGTCCTTCTTGCCCGCGGTCTTCTTCGCGGCCGTCTTCTTCGCGGCCGTGGCCTTCTTGGCCACCGCCTTCTTGGCCGTCGTCTTCTTGGCGACGGCGGCCTTCTTGGCGGGCGTCTCGTCCTCGACGACCGGTTCGGCGACGACGGGCGCCGCGGGCGTGGCGGTGGCGGTCGCCTTCTTGGCGGTCACCGTCTTCGCCGCGACCGTCTTGGTGGCCGTCCGCTTGGCCGGACTCTTCGCTGCGACGCTCTTTCGGGTGCGCTTGGGCTCCGCGGCACTGACCATCAGCGTCACACCCTCTTCCTCGAGGATCTGGTTGAGGCTGCGCAGTACGTTCTTCCACTGAGTGGCCGGAATCTGGTCAGCTTCGAAGGCCCGACGCACATCGTCGCCGGCGATCTGCCCCTCAGCCTTTCCCCGCTCGATGAGAGCCATGACAGAGACGGACTCGGCGATCTCCGGCGGGAGCGTACGGGATGTGCTGGCCGACACGAACAACCTCTCGGAACGTTGGAAAACGGCTTCCGGCCCCGTCCGGTGAGGACAGGAGCCGACCACCGGCCGTGGGGATGGGGCCGACGGTGCGGGCAGGGGCCGGGGAGATGCACAGCGCCTTGAACGGCGTCCGTATTCCCTCCGCGGCTGTCACCTCTTAGGTCATCGCGCTGTTTCGCCGAGCGTTACGCCCAATCTGCGTGGCCCGAGTCACATCCCGTAATCGATCAAAAGCGTTCAGATATGGACACAAGAGGTGGCCCCTCGTGGTGCTCCCGGCACGGTACGGCGCCTATGCGCCCGTCCGCCGTCCTGTAAGTACCCCTACCCCGCAGCACGGCCGCAATGCCCTGACGCACCGCATGTCCGCCCCGTAGCACCGTCGGACCCGCAGGATCCCTGCTGGATCCTGCGGGTCCGACGGGGAGGGTGCGCGCCGAGGGATGCCCAGGAGGGGGAGGCACCGCGCGGACGCGTCACCCGGGGGCGCGGTCAGTGCTCGCGGGGCGCGGGCACCACGCGCTCGACCTCGGGGTGGATCGTGAGCAGCTGCCGCATGGCCGTCTCGGCGGCGGCGCCGTCACCGGCGGCGAGGCCGTCGACGATCCGGCCGTGCAGCGCGAGCGAGGCGTCGTTCGGCCGGTCACACCCGGTCACCGGGCCGCCGGAGACGTGGAGGGCGGCCGAGACGATGCCCGAGAGGTGCTCCAGCATGCGGTTGCCCGCCACCTGGATGAGCAGGGCGTGGAACTCGGTGTCGGCGCGGGAGAACGTGAGGACGTCACCCTGTGCCATGGCGTGGCCCATGATCTCGACCATGTCGGCGAGCCGCTGCTGAATGTCGTCACGGCCGTGCCCGGCGGCGAGGCGGGCGGCGAGCGGCTCGATCGTCCAGCGCAGCTCGCTCAGCTCGCGGCGCTGGTCGTCGCGCTGCGGCCCGAACGCCCGCCACTCGATGATGTCCGGGTCCAGGAGGTTCCAGTCGCTGACGGGGCGCACGCGCGTGCCGACGTTCGGACGGGCACTGACCAGGCCCTTCGCCTCCAGCACGCGCAACGACTCACGGACGACGGTGCGGGAGACCTCGAAGCGCTGGCCGATCTCCTCGGGCACGAGCGGGCGGTCGGCGCCCAGGTCGCCGGAGACGATCATCTGGCCGAGCTGCTGAACGAGTTGGCCGTGCAGCCCGCGCCCGCGGCTGCCCGCGGTGCGGCGGCCGACACGCCCGAGTTCGGGGTCCGCACTCTCCCAGGCGTGGGCTCCGACGCGGCCGGCGACGGGCGCCTCGGCGTAGGGGTAGCGGTCGAGTTCGCCCGGTCCGACGAGTCCGGAGTCGGCGCGGGCGGCGGTCATCATGGTGTGCGCAAGGGTACTCACGAGTCCTTTGTCGGCGCCCTCTCCAACTCCCTTGAGGTCTTTGGTGAAAAGCACACGAAAGGGTGATCGCTCACCCCGTCGCAATTGACGCCTTATCGGAAAGAAATGGGCTTTCCCTGGGGAGTTGCGCGCAGGACGGGTCCAGCAACGCCAGATTCGGTCGTCATCGGACCCTGCTGCGCATCGTCGTCAGCAGATAGGCGCTGAGCAGAGCGGTGAGCGACAACGTCAGAGCGCCGCCCACGGGTTGGGCCACGACGCGCGCGACCGCCTCCACATAACGCTCTCCTCCGAAGGGCCACTGCGACAGAAGCAGCTCCCGCAGCCGCAGCGGAAACCCGGCCGCGGTGCGCACGGACGGTCCGTCGACGAGCTTCTGTACGAGGGGGACGACGACCACCGGTACGGAGACCACGGCGGCCAGCCCGGCCGTGGTCGAACGGAAGAGTCCCGCGGCGAGGACTCCGGCCCAGCCGCAGCCGACCACGAGCCCGATCCAACTCGCCCCCAGGGCGAGCCAGTCGGAGGGAACTTCGGCGAGCTCCCGTCCGTAGACGAGGTAGAGCACCTCGATGTCGCAGCCGAGTGTCAGCACGGCGAGCGCGACCGCGGTGACCGTCGTGACGAGGAGCTTCGCGACCAGCAGCCCCAGCCGTCGCGGCACGGTGCCGCGGTCGGCCGCCAGCGCGGGGTGGCGGAACTCGTCGCCGAAGGTGATCGCACCGAGCAGCCCCGCGCCGATCGCGGCGGGCGGCAGCGGCAGTTCCCGCGGCCACGCGGCCATCAGGCGCGGCTGCGGGGTGTGTCCGAGACGCGCCAGCAGTACGGCGGTGACGGCGGACACCAGAAGCACGATTCCGCATGTGACGAATCCGGTACTGACGCCTGTGGCGCGACGCAGTTCGTAGCGCAGGGGGCGCAGGGGGCCGGGAGCGGGGCGGACGGCGATCGGGGGCGGGAGATCGGGGAGCGCGTCGGCGGCGGGGACCGGCACCCGTGAACCCGCCGACCGCGGCGCCTGCCCGTCCGAGGACTCGCCCGACGGCTGGTCCGACAACTCGTTGGAGGGGTCGGCGGACAGTTCGGCGGGGGACTCGGTGGAGGGCGGGGTGACGGACAGTTCGGTGGAGGGCGGGGTGACGGACGGGGGGGAAGACTCGGCCGTGGAGGGCGGGGTGGCGGACCGGGCGGCCGGGTCGTCCGACGGCTCGGACGGGGACACGTCCGCCGTGGGGCGGTCGCCAGAGCGTGCCTGCGGTGTGCGCGCGGCCGTCTTCTGGGCGCTGAACCGCGCCGGACGCTCGTCCCGCTCGCCGGAGGCACCGCCCGCCGAGGCACCGCCGGCCTGCCCGCGCGCGACCGCGAGGTCACGGGAAGCGGTCGCGGTGGCCTTGGCGTCCGGCCGCCGCGACACCGCACCGCCCCGCGACTCGTCCGCGTCCTGGTCCGCCCCGGAGCGCGGCCCCATGTCCCCTGATTCGTCCGCGAGTTGATGTACGAGGATGCCGTGGCGGTGCGCTGTCTCGCCGATGTCGGCACAGGTACTGCCGTACACGGAGAGCCGGTTGCCGCTCTCGCGCACGACCTCGACGGAACGGTGCCCGGCCCGCGCCTCCTTGCCGAGCAGCGCGGCCAGACGCGAGGCGTGGGGGCTGCGGACGGCGACGCGGGGGCGCAGCCGGGTGCGGGCGAACTCGGCCGCGTCCTGGTCGGCGACGACCCGGCCCCGGTCCAGGGTGACGACCTGGTCGGCAGTGCGGGCGGCCTCCTTGGCGTCGGCGGTGGTCAGCAGGACGGTGCCGCCCTGGGCGGCGTGGGCGCGCAGCATGCCGTGCAGCCAACGGCTCTCGCGCGACGAGAGGGAGGTCGCGGGTTCGTCGAGCACGAGCGTGTGCGGGTCCGCGAGGAGCGCGCAGGCCAGGCCGAGGCGTCGGTCCATACCTCGCGAGAGGGTGCCGAGCCGTTCCTCGCGCAGACTCACCAGGCCCACCACCTCCAGGACCTCGTCGGCGCGCCGGGCCGGGACCCCGGCGGCGGCGCACAGCATCCGCAGATGGCCGCGTACCGTGCGCGAGGGGTGGCCGGGGACGTCCCCCAGGAGCACGCCCACCTCGCGCGAGGGGTGTGCGAGGCGATGCAGCTGACGGCCCCTGAAGTAGGTGACGCCACGGCCCCGTTGGAGTTCGAGCATGAGTCGGAGGGCGGTGGTCTTGCCCGTCCCGGACGCCCCGAGCAGCGCGGTGACGCGGCCCGCGCGCGCCTCGAAGGAGACGTCGTCGACGGTGGGAGGAAGTTCCTTGCGGGGTTCGCTGGTCAGTCCGATGGCCTGGATCACCCGCAGCAAGATAGCGCGCTATGTCCGTTTTTTCCGGTAGGGCTAGGCCCGTTGCCCCCTCCGCACGCCGGAGCGGTCGGATTCACGGAGAGGTCTCTGGCGGCGGATCAGGGGCAGATGGAGCAGACGGATGGGGGCAGGCGAGGGGCAGGGGACAGGTGGGCGGGTACAGCTGTGGATCCGCGGATCACCGAAGCCGCGCGTGACGCGTCGCGTCAGACTTCGGGTCGCAGCATCGGCGGGTTGAGCAGGGTCGCCCCGCCGGCCCGGAAGAGCTGAGCGGGGCGACCGCCCTGACGTGTGGTGGTACCGCCCGTGGGCACCAGGAAGCCGGGCGTGCCGGTCACCTTGCGGTGGAAGTTGCGCGGGTCGAGCGCCACGCCCCACACCGCCTCGTAGACCCGGCGCAGCTCACCGACCGTGAACTCGCTCGGGCAGAACGCCGTGGCCAACGACGAGTACTCGATCTTCGAACGGGCCCGCTCCACCCCGTCGGCCAGGATCTGCGCATGGTCGAACGCCAGCGGCGCGACCGGCTCGCCGTCCCGGGCGTGGCCGCCCCGCTGCAGCAGCTCCTCGACCGGCGCCCAGCGAGCGTTGCTGGCGTCGCCCCCGGCCCTGGGCGCGGGCAGGTCGGGCGCGAGCGCCAGGTGGGCGACGCTGACCACCCGCATCCGCGGGTCCCGTTCGGGGTCGCCGTAGGTGGCGAGCTGCTCCAGGTGAGCGCCGTTGTCCTGTACCGGGGCGGCGGGTTCATGGGCCCGCAACCCGGTCTCCTCGGCCAACTCCCGTGCCGCCGCCTGCGCCAGATCCTCGTCCGCCCGCACGAAGCCGCCGGGCAGCGCCCACCGCCCCTGGAAGGGCGCTTCACCCCTGCGCACCGCCAGCGCGCACAAGGCGTGACGACGCACGGTCAGCACGACCAGGTCCACGGTGACGGCAAAGGGCGGGAAAGCTGACGGGTCGTAGGGCATGCCGCGATCATAGTCGTCTGCCTGACGATAAACACTCCCTTCGCCGGGCTCATCGAGGACTGATCCATTTCGGCTCGAAATCCACTCCCGCTCGTCGCGATCTTGCCCGCTGCGGACCGTCGCCGCAGGTCACGCGTCCCGTCGCGCCGTCAGCCGCCGCCCTCGCCGGGGTGCGGCAGGTCGCCGGATGCGGGAGGGGTACACCTCCGGCGACGCGCCACTGCGGTGCTCGAACGGGTTGTACCCGGCATCCCTTCCTCCCAGTCGCCCAGTCGCCCAGTCGCCCTGCCGCTCCGGTCGACTCGGCACGGCGTGCAGGCACGTTGACGGTAGCGGCAGCTCACGTCCCGACTCCGGTCGTCCAACTGCCCCCCGTTCCGGCAGGGTCACGGGTGCGGACCGGGCAAAGCCGTTCACCTCCGTGGAGATTGACGTGGGGCGGCACGCGCTCCCTCCTCCGGCGCGGAGGGCGCAGTGGGGTGTGACTCGGCACCGGCGCGAGGTCTCACGCATCCCCCTCGGCACCGGGACCGGTACCGGCGTCCCCGGAACGCGCGCCATCCCGCTGCGCCCCATTCCGACGGGTGGTTCCTCCCTTGCCGGGCCCGCGTGTTGTCGTGCCCTTCGCGGTGCGTGAAGGCACCCCGCTCGATCGCTGTCCATGCGGGCGGACCCCGGCCGGTACCCGCGGGCGCGGAATCTTCGTGCCGCTCCTGCGGCCGGCGGCCCTCGCCGGACCCGGCTTGCTCCGGGGCAGGTCGCCGTCCCCGCCCGGACGGACAGCACCACCGTCGGCCGCTGCCCCTCCCGGCGTACTCGTCGCAGCCGGTGTCACGTCGAA
Source organism: Streptomyces zinciresistens K42 (assembly GCF_000225525.1). Lineage (GTDB taxonomy): Bacteria > Actinomycetota > Actinomycetes > Streptomycetales > Streptomycetaceae > Streptomyces > Streptomyces zinciresistens. The sequence continues at coordinate 36,332 of NZ_AGBF01000006.1, forward strand.
GGCCCGGTGCTCCGGCTCACCGGGCCTCCCGCAGCCGTGTGCGGCTTCCCGGCCGCCGGGCTCCACGGCGGGCATGTCCGGCCCGGGTGTGCCGATACCGCTCTCGCCGGTCAGCACGCGGCCCGAGCGTTCCCTGCGCAGACAGCGGCGGATCGACTCGGGGTCAAGGCCCTCATTGCATGCCTGGTGCAGCAGCCGGGCGAACAGGTACTCGCTGTCGGCGCCCAGGGCCATGGCGAGCGCTTCGCGGGCCTCCAGGCCGTCGCCGGCGGACCACGCGACCCAGCCCGCGAGCGTGAGCGGCGCAGCGGCGTGCTCGGTGTACGGGTGGACGCAGCGCCGGGCCAGCGCTCGCCACAGACGCAGGGCCGGTGCGGCCTCGTCGCCCTCCATCCACTCGGCCACGCGGTCACGGACGGAGCGGTCCTGCAGTCCCAGAATCAGCCTCGCGGCCTCCTCCTGGTCGAGCAGGCCGTCGTCGCGCAGGTCCGAGGTGCAGATCGCGGCCACGGGCGGTGCCGCGGCGAACCGGCGCAGCATCCGCTCGGCCAGTTCCAGTGTCTCCTTCCCCACACCGGCCCGTGAGGCGTCGTCGAGGATCCGGGGGACGAGGGCCACGCCCGCGTTGTCCAGGGCGACTCGCTGGCCCACGACGGTGGAGGTCTCCAGCGGCATCAGGCGGGCCCGCAGCTCCCGCAGTGAGCCGCGCACCTGCACTCCGGCGTAGGCGGCGGCCGCCGCCAGGACGGACGTACCGGGCAGGCCCATGGGCCGTCCGTCCGGCGGGCAGCACTCGGCCCTGTCGCAGCAGTAGGACCAGAAGCGGCCGTCCGAGATGCACAGGGCCTCGATCACCGGAACGTCCATGTCGCCGCACGCGATGCGCAGCTTCTGCGCGAGGGGTCGCAGCCGTTCCATGACCTGTTGGCCCGATTCGCCCTCCGCCGGTTCGTGACAGAGGAAGGCGACCAACTGCTCGGGCTTGCCTCCCCTGCGCTCGCTGCCCGTGACGAGGCCCTGGGCGAGTTGCTGGGCCGCGAAGTTCCAGTCCTCGGCACTCGCGGGGATGCCGAGTCGCGCCCGGCCGCCGAACCTTCCGCGTCCCGCCACGTCGTGCAGGGCGACGAGCACGATGCTGTCCTCGGGGCGGTACCCGAGCAGGTAGGGCAGGGCGTCCGCCAGCTCGGCAGGCGTGCGCAGGGTGACCTGGTGCTCCGGGCCGTGGCCCTCGTAGGTCGAGCACCCGTACCGGTCCACGTGCTGGACCGGTACCGGGCTGCCGTCGGTTCCGCCCGGTGACCGGGGCCCACCCCGCGCCTCGTGGTCGTGTGGCGCACTGTTCGGGCTCGCCGTACGGGGGACGGAGGGCTGCCCGGCCGCGGTCATGGCGTCGTCGTCCTCGGGGGTTCCGGTCGCTTCGCTGTGGTTCGTCATGCGTCGACGATCTCGCGGAATCCAAAACTCCGCTTTGGCCTGTGGATAACCCCGACCAGGGACACGACAACAGTGCTCGGTGCTCGGTGCTCGGTGCACACAGCCGCACCCGTGCTCGCCCCACCGCGAGCCGGGCCGACGGGCCGGTCAGCCCGCCGGTCAGCCCGCCGCGGCCAGGACGAGCGGCAGCACCTTCCCGCTGCCCGCCCTCCGCAGCATCCGGGCGGCGACCGCCAGGGTCCAGCCGGTGTCGGTGGAGTCGTCCACCAGCAGCACGGGTCCTGGCGCCCCGGCCAGAGCAACGGCCAGCTCCTCCGACACCGCGAAGGCGTCGGACAGTGCCTTCAGGCGCTGAGCCGAATTGCTGCGTCGCGCCGCGTGCGCGCCGCCCTCTCCCGTGTAGGCCAGGGTGCCCAGGAACGGCAGCCGGCCTACGGTGGCGATCCCCCGCGCGAGCGAATCCACCAACTGCGGGCGGGCCAGGGACGGCACGGCGACGACTCCGACCGGCCGGGGGGCGGCGTCGGCGACCTCCGGCGCCCAGCCTCCCGGGGAACGCGCCCAGTCGGCGAGGACCGACACCGCGGCTCGCAGTACGTCGTCGGGGACGGGACCGTCCGGCGCGTTCTCCGCCAGCAAGGGGCGCAGCCGGTTGCCCCAGCCGATGTCGGAGAGCCGCCCCAGGGCGCGTCCGGTGGAGCACTGCTCGTCGGCCGGGATCCTGCCCTTGAGGTCGACGCCCAGCGCGGGCATGCCCGTCGGCCACATCCGGCGCGGCTCGACCTCGATGCCCGGCCGGTCCAGTTCCTTCGTCGCTCCGGTCAGCGTCTCGGCCGACACGGACGCGTCGGCCCAGGCACCCGCGCAGACGTCACAGCGGCCGCACGGAGCCGCGCCTTCGTCGTCCAGCTGCCGACGCAGGAACTCCATCCGGCACTGTGAGGTGCTGACGTACTCGCGCATGGCCTGTTGCTCGGCCGCCCGCTGGCGTGCCACGCGTGCGTAGCGCTCGGCGTCGTAGGCCCAGTGCGCTCCCGTCGACGTCCAGCCGCCCTTCACGCGCTTGACCGCGCCGTCGACGTCCAGCACCTTCAGCATCGTCTCCAGACGGCTGCGCCGGAGTTCGACCGACGCCTCCAGGGCCGGTACCGACAACGGGCGTCCGGCCTCGGACAGGGTCGCGAGGGTCTGGCGTACCTGCGCCTCGGGCGGGAAGGCCGTATCGGCGAAGTAGCGCCAGATCGCCTCGTCCTCCTGCCCCGGCAGGAGCAGGACGTCGGCGTGGGCGACGCCTCGTCCCGCACGGCCGACCTGCTGGTAGTAGGCGATCGGCGAGGACGGCGACCCGAGGTGCACCACGAAGCCCAGGTCGGGCTTGTCGAAGCCCATGCCCAGCGCGGACGTCGCGATCAGCGCCTTGACCCGGTTGCCGAGCAGGTCGTTCTCGGCCTGGAGGCGGTCGGCGTTCTCCGTGCGGCCCGTGTAGGAAGCCACCGCGAAGCCCCGCTGGCGGAGGAACGCCGTGGCCTCCTCGGCCGCGGCCACCGTCAGCGTGTACACGATCCCGGACCCCGGCAGCTCGTCCAGATGCTCGGCGAGCCAGGCCAGCCGGTGCGCGGCGTCCGGGAGGCGGACCACCCCGAGCCGCAGGCTCTCCCGCTCCAGCGGCCCGCGCAGCACCAGGGCCTCGCCCGCCCCGGTGCCCAGTTGCTCGGCCACGTCCGCGGTCACGCGCGCGTTGGCCGTCGCCGTCGTGGCCAGCACGGGTACGCCGGGAGAGAGCTCGGCGAGCATGGCCCGCAGCCTGCGGTAGTCGGGGCGGAAGTCGTGGCCCCAGTCGGAGATGCAGTGCGCCTCGTCCACGACCAGCAGGCCGGTGGTGGCCGCGAGCTTGGGCAGCATCTGATCGCGGAAGTCGACGGAGTTCAGCCGTTCGGGGCTCACGAGGAGCACGTCGGTCTCGCCGCGCTCGATCTCCCCGTGGATGGTGTCCCACTCCTCCGGGTTGGCCGAGTTGATCGTGCGCGCCCTGATGCCGGCCCGCGCGGCGGACTCGACCTGGTTGCGCATCAGCGCCAGCAGCGGCGAGACGATCACCGTCGGACCGGCGCCGCGCCTGCGCAGCAGCGCGGTGGCCACGAAGTACACGGCCGACTTGCCCCAGCCCGTCCGCTGCACCACCAGGGCACGCCGTCGCTCCCTGACCAGCGCGTCCACCGCCTGCCACTGATCCTCCCGCAGCCGCGCCGCTCCCTGCGGGGCGCCCACGAGCTCGGCGAGGACGGCATCGGCTTCCGTGCGCAGTTCCAGGTCGTTCATGTCTCCATGCAACCCGATGCCACTGACAATCAGCCACTCGCACCGGCCGGCACCGAGCGATCCAGGCCGCGCGCCCCCGCTGCCCGGGGCCGCCGCCGCTGTACCACGCGCGCGTTACCGACATCGCCGCCCGTGACCGGCACCGGCGCCCGCTGACGCCGCTGGTCGCGGCAGCGGCGGGCTTCGTCGCGCGCCCCGGCGTGCCGGACCCTCGGCACTGCGCCGACCGCCCGCGCGAAGAGGTGGGACCTGCGCCGACTCGCGGTACTCCCGTCGTACACGGCGCCCCATGCGTCGCCAGGTCGAGCTACGGGTAGGGATATAACACTCGCACCACCAGATTTCGGTCGGTGACCCCAATTGCTCGTTGCCGCAACCAGGTTCGCCAGGAAGAATTGAAGTCCGCTCCCCGCACGGCCCGTCCGTGATCCGGTAGGGCTCTGCTGCGGTGCGCGCTCCCCCGAATCCGACCCCGCCCGCAGTGTGGGCGCGTAGCCGAAGGGAGGACCGTGACCTTCGGATTCGCTCCGTCCTCCGCGGCATCCACGTCGACGTCAGCCGACCTGCCCGCCGCTTCCGCCAACTCCTTGGCCCGCACGCTCGAACCCGCGGAGTGGGCCGCCGCGGGCATCCCTCTGCTGCGCAATCCGCGTGAGGTCGTGAGCGGTCTGCACTCTCGGCACCGTCCGAGACCGGCGACCGCGATCGTGGCCGTCCTGGACGCGGACGAGCGGTTGCGGGCGAGCGCGTCGTTCGTCCGTCGCCCGGCCCCGGCCGACGGGTGGATGTTCCGCAACGCGCTCCTTTCGCAGCTGCGCCGCGTCATCCCGCACGACCTGCGCCGTCGCACACCGGTCAGGACCGCGGTGCTTCTCTACTGCCGTGACGGCGACGCCCGTTGGACGGAGGAGGACGGCGCCTGGATGTGGGGGCTGCGTGACGCCTGCACGCTGCACGGCCTGCGCTGCGGGGCGTACATCACGCTGACGCACGACGGTTGGCAGGTGCTCGGCGAGGGCCGCGGTGGCCGCCGCCCCCACGTCGACTCGACGCCCGAGCCGTTCGCCCTGTCCGAGTCGCCGTTCCCGGCGCCGCGTACCGGTGGCTCGGCCTCGGAGGTACTCCGCCGAGCGGCGGCGCGCTGAGGACGGAACCGGCGACGTCGCGCCCGGTCCCGCGCCGACCGGCTCGCGGTGCGGCGTGATGCCACCGACGCCGCCCTGCCGCGGCACGGCGGCACGACCGGGTGGACGCGAGCGGGTCGAGGCACGGCGGCAACACCGGGCGGCGAACTGTCCGGCGAGGAGTCACCGCGCGGCGACGCGGCACCACGCGCACCCGGCGAACGAGCCTGAATCCCGTCCGCGGCCACCGCCGCAGCAGGGCTCGCGGTCGGCCCCGCCCCGGACGGGACGCCCGTCTCCGCCGCGCACCTTCGGTACGGAGCGGACGCCGGGGGCGCGGCCTCGCACGTGACGGGGCCGCGTCCAGCGAAACCACGGCTCCCCGCCGTGCGCGCGCCTGACATCCCGCCGTACTGACGCCGTGACGTCATGCCCCGAGGTATGACCGGCGTGGCCGCCGGCCCCCGGGCACTTCTCCCCCGGGTCCCCGGAGTCGCCTCCGGGCACCACCTCCGGGCGAGCCCGAACGGGGTCAGACCGCCGCGCCCAGCGCCGAGTTGATCCGCTCCGGATCGCCGCAGGCGATCAGCAGGGCACCGGCCAGGCCGAGAGCCGTGGGCAGCGTCGCGGCAGCGACGGCGTCGGTACCGCCGTTGAGGGCCACGACCACCACGGGACGCGAGCCGGCCCGGCCCATCTCGCCCGCACCGGCGTAGAAGACATCGTCTCCCGCGTCGTGCTGGGCCCAGTAGGAGGCTTCGCCGAAGGACAGCTCGTGGGTGGCCCACGGATGCCGTTCGCCGACGGTGACCACCAGCACCTCGCCCGGGGCTCGACCGGAGTCGAGGAGCAGGTCGACGGCGCCTTCGGCGGCGTCGAGCGCTCCCTCGGGCGAGGCCGGGATCACCTGGATCTGAGGGGTCGCCGCGGCCGGGGCAGCGGGGGAAGCGGGGGCCGACGGTCCCGGCTTGGGCGCCGCCACGTCGCGCGCCGTACGTTGCACCGGCGGCGTGGGACGCAGGGGCCCGGGGCGGCCCGGACGCGGTGGGGCCGCGGGGCGGGGGCCGGGTACAGGACGAGGGGTCGGCGCGGTACGGCCGGCGGCCGGCGTGGCGCGGGGACCCTGGGCACTCTCGTGAATCTGAGGCTCCTCGGGAATGAGAGGCATGAGCTGATTTTTATCAAACACTGGTGCGACTTGCGTCGGCGGGTGGCACGCGAGCGCGCGCGGAGTCGTCAGAAGTCGAAGCCGAGCTGTCCCTCGATCTCCGGAACGTTTCCTTCCGCCCAGCTGCGGACCTTCTTGAGGTGCCGCCACTGGGGCAGCGCATCAAGATACGCCCACGACAACCGGTGGTACGGGGTGGGGCCCCGATCCGCCAGCGCGGCCTGGTGCACGGGCGACGGGTACCCGGCGTTGTCCGCAAAAGCGAAGTCTGCATGGTCGGCACCCAGTTCGGCCATCATTTTGTCGCGCTGAACCTTGGCGATCACCGAGGCCGCCGCGACCGCCACACAGGACTGGTCGCCCTTGATGACCGTACGGACCCGCCAGGGCGATCCGAGGTAGTCGTGCTTCCCGTCGAGGATCACGGCGTCGGGACGGATCGGCAGCCCTTCCAGCGCACGCACCGCGGCGAGGCGCAGCGCCGCCGTCATCCCCCTCGCGTCGATCTCCTCGGGGGAGGCGTGACCGAGTGCGAAGGACGTGACCCAGGTGCGCAGCGTCTCGGCGAGTTCGTTCCGCCGCTTGACGGTGAGCAGCTTGGAGTCGGTGAGCCCGTCGGGGGGCCGGCGCAGCCCGGTGACCGCCGCGCAGACGGTGACGGGACCGGCCCAGGCGCCACGACCGACCTCGTCGACCCCGGCGATGATCTTCGCTCCGGTCGTGGCCCTGAGGGAGCGCTCGACGGTGTGGGTAGGTGGTTCGTACGGCATGGCGCCCTTAGCGTACGCCGCCCGGAAGCCGCTCCGACACCCCGGTTCACCGAATCGGGACCGGAGTCGGCGCGGCGAGGACTCAGCCGCCCGCAGGACGCGGCAGCGGGAGGATGAGCTGGTCGATCATCTCCTCCAGATCCTGGTCGTTCCATTCACTCGCGCACATCTTCGACCGGTACATCCTCATGGCCGGGACAGCGTCGACGACGTAGTCGCCAGCGGCCTCCTTATGCGGCTCACCCCGCTCAACTCCCGGCATGATGAATTCACGCAGCAGTCTGATCGTCGGCTCCACGACCCCCTCGAAGATCGCCGCGTGGAACCGCTCGGCCTCAGTTCCGTCGCATTCGTGAATCACCGCCCGCAGCGCGAGGCCGGGCCGCGAGAACGTCGCGTCACGCGCCTGCCGGGCCAGTTCGAGCAGATCTTCGCGCACGCTTCCCCGGCACGGAGCCTCCTCGAAGTGGGGCAGTCACGCGCAGGGCGTCAACGACGAGGTCTTCCTTGGACGGCCAGCGGCGGTGGGCGGCAGCCTTGCTGGTCTGCGCGCCTGCCGCGACGCCCTCCATGGTCAGGCCCTTGCAGCCGACCGTACTCAACTGCTCCAACGCGGTGTCCAGGATTGCGCGTTCGAGCACGGCGCCACGTCGACGGGGGCGGCCGACCGTGCGGATGCGGCCCTGCAGCGCGAGGCAACCGTCTGCGCGTCTCCAACGAACGAGTGAAGCGGGGATGACAGGGACTCGGGCACACCGCACGGCCACGACGGGAGAACCGGCCGCACGAAGAACACATGAGTGAACGCGGGCGTTCACTCACCCCCGAGCCCCTCGCCACGACCGCCACGACCGCCCCGCACCAGGAGCCCCGCACCTCCACACCCGCACCTCCACATCCGCCCCCCGACAGTCGCGAGCCCACAGCCGCGACCCCAGCGGGCACCCCGCTGCCTCCACAACGGCCGAACCGTCACGCAGAGTTCCCGGAAGGCACAGAAAGTTATCCCGGTCATCCCGCCCAGGCGGCGACAGGGCCCGTCCTAGGCAGCCGCAGGGACCCAGTCCGGCAGGGCCTCGGTCCGCTCCAGCCACGGGCCCGGCACCGCACCGGCCTTGCCGGAGCCGATCACTCCGCCCACGATCGCGCACGTCGTGTCCACGTCGCCGCCGACCTGGGCGGTGGTCCAGAAAGCCTGTTCGTAGTCGCCGAGGGCCCGCGCGGCGGACCACAGCGCGAAGGGCACGGTGTCGTGGGCCGTCGTACGCCGCCCACAGCCCAGTACGGCCGCCACGGTGGCCGCGTCGGCGTAGTCGAGCATGTCCCGGGCGCGGCGCAGCCCCGCGCCGACCGCGCTCTTCGGGACCAGGGCGATGACGTCGCCGAGCAGGGCCTCCGGGCGGGGCGGGCCGCTCGGTGCGGCGGCGAGAGCGGCGGCCGCGGCGACGGCCATGGCCCCGACGACGGCCTCCCGGTGCTGATGCGTGGGGTAGGCCGAGATCTCGGCCTGGTGGGTGGCCTGCTCGGGATCGTCCGCGTACCAGGCACCCAGGGGGGCGATACGCATCGCGGCGCCGTTGCCCCAGGACCCCTGGCCGTTGAAGAGCGCGGCCGACAGCTCACGCCAGTCGCCGCCCTCGCGGACCAGGCGCAGCAGGCGGTTGACCGCAGGGCCGTAGCCCCGGTCGAAGTCGTGGCGCTCCGCGAAGGAACGGGCCAGGGCGTCCTGGTCGACGCGGTGGTGCGCGGTCAGCACGGTGACGACGGAGCAGGCCATCTCGGTGTCGTCCGTCCACTGCCAGGGACCGGCCGGCAGTTCGCGGCGCTTCAGCAGCGGATGGTTCGCCGGCACGAAGAACTGCGAGCCCAGCGCGTCCCCCACCGCGAGTCCGCGCAGGCTGGCGAGGGCGCGGTCCAGGCGCCCTGCGGGGGAGGGGTCAGCGGTCATCGCTCTGCCACTCTATCCGGTGATTCCGTACGGTTCCGGCTCACGCCAGCGTTCGAACGGCCGGTCAAGCTCGTATCGGCCGTCGCCGCGGAGAACGAGCATGCGCATCTCCGCGTTCCCCGGATTGGACAGGGATTCGAATTCGGCGACCGTCCAGTGGAACCACCGCATGCAGAAGAGCCGCATCGCCAGGCCGTGGGTCACGAGCAGCACGTTCGGGGGGTGGTCGGGTGCCTCGAAGCTGCGGAACAGGCTCTCCAGGAAGCCGCCGACGCGGTCGTACACGTCCGCGCCGGACTCGCCCTGGGCGAAGCGGTAGAAGAAGTGGCCGTAGGCGTCCCGGTAGGACTTCTGGAGGCGCACGTCGTCGCGGTCCTGCCAGTTCCCCCAATCCTGCTCACGCAGCCTGGGCTCCTCGCGCACCCGCATGAGCCCGGGGTCCAGGTGGAAGGCCCGCAGTGTCTCGTGCGTGCGGCGGTACGGGGAGACGTACACGCTCACGCGCTCGCGGCCGAACACCTCGCGCAAGCGCTTTCCCGTCTCCTCGGCCTGCCTACAGCCCCGCTCCGTCAGGGCCAGCGCGTGGTCGGGCTCACGCTCGTAGACGGTGTCATCAACATTGCCCGTTGACTCCCCGTGCCGGACAAGGACGATGCGCCGTGGTCGTGCCATTGGTAGTCAGGGGCGCGGTGCTCTTTCGAGCCCGTTTCCCCATTCCCCTTTCAATCCGTGCGTGCGGTTTTCCCGCACACGGCTTACCGATGATCTTCTTGGCATGGTTACGCAGTCTTCGGGTAGCGGATGGTGCCACGCAGGCAGTACAGGCCGTGCCCCACGAACCACTCTTCCGTCCACGCATTTTGTTGCCCACCACGCAAGTTACGCCCCCGCTTCTCAAGCATCAATCGGCGAAGTCGCCACACTACATGGTTGTCAACTTGGCGGAACTTCCTGGCGGCATTCCCGGTTCGGAAGTAGTTTCCCCAGCCGCGCAGGATCGGATTCAGCTCCGCGATCACATCGCGAATATCCATTCCAGACCGGCGGCGGTCGGTCCGCACACGGACCTTGTCCCGGAGTCGCTTCATCGCCGCTTGCGAGGGCCGGCGATGCAGGTAGAAGCGGACTGTGTCGTACTTCTCCCACGACCGGCCCGAAAAGCGGGCTCTGAAGTGGCAGCCGAGGAAGTCGAGTCCTCCCCGGCCCTCTCTGAGCCTGAATCCACCGAAGAAGTTACGGATATCGAACTCCACGACAAAGCAGCTGCCCTTAGCGAAGCCGACACGAAGCCGTTCCATCGCCTGCGTCGCCGACCGCTTCGGCCGGAAACCGTACGAACACGGGAGAAACCCCGCCTCGAAAACAGGCTCCAGCACAATCTTCGCCGCCTGCTGAGCAACCCTGTCGCGCACCGTCGGAATACCCAGCGGCCGTTTGCCACCCTGCGGTTTCGGCATATCTACACGCCTGGCCGGCGCAGGACGATACATACCTGAGCGGAGATCACGCTGAAGTTCGCCGAGCATCCGGCGGACCCCATACTCGTTCTCCACAAACGCCAAGGTGACCCGATCCACCCCGGCACTTCCCCTATTGGCCCGGACACGTTCCCACGCCTCCCACAGCACGTCACCTCTGTGGATACGGTCATACAGGGCGTGAAAACACCGCTCCGGAGGCTGCTTGGCCGCAGCCCATAGTCCGCGTTGGAGTTTTCGCACTTTCGAGACGGACGCATGCCCGTCCACTACGACGGTGCAGTGCCCGTCGGGGTGGTTGGACCGGGTCTCCCCGGTCATGCCCTCGCGCTTACCCCCGCCACGGACGTGATCAAAGTGCGGGCCCTTCCCTCCCGGCGCGTTATGTTGCACGCCGATCAGCGGTACTACGCCCCGCTCGGACTCCCGCTGCCCTCCGGACGACTTCACCATCGGCTTATACGTCCGGTCTCGTGCCCGACGTCAGGCGTGGTCAGACGGGGCTCTCCTGTTCCGGCCCAGACTATGCACACGTGCCGCCCTCCGTACCCCGGGAGAACCCCGGAGGCTGCCCCCGGAACAGGGCCCCCAGGACATGGCCTTCGCCGCGGCATGACGGGCTCGGCTTCTCCGCTGTCGGTTTGACGAGGCTGCAAGGTTCGCTTGATGCTACGGCCCGCGTGCTTGCTCCCTCCAAAGAGGCATTCGACGCCCCGCTCAGCCCGCCGCGTCTCCACGACGAACCGGGGCCTGCTACCGGGCACTCCGGTGTCCACCCGGACGGGACTTCCACCCGCGAGCCTGGACCAGCCTTCAGGACGCAACATGCCAAAACCCTAGATCGGGTGACGGCTGATCGAGCACTCGTACGGGCTCCATACGGCGTAGGTCACACATTTCCCGCACCATCGGTCACACGGAGACGTGGTGGACGCGGGTCCGGGCAGCGGGCAGGCGGCGGCCGGCTCAGACCGTCCAGGACGGTTCGAGGCCGACGATGTCCCCGGTGAGGGCGGCGACGTCCGCCTCGGTCTGGGCCCGCAGCGCCAGTCGCTCCACGCGCTCGGTGCGGTACTTGCCGTGCTCGGCCGCCGAGAGCCACATGGAGAGGATCAGGAACTCCGGGCCGGGGGCCTCACCGAAGAGCCCGCGGATCATGCCCGGGGAACCGGCCATGGCGGGGTTCCACACCTTCTCCTGCATGAGCGTGAAGTGCTCGGCGCGTTCCTCGTGGACCCGGCAGTGGGCCACCCGGACGAGGTCGGCGTCGGTGAAACGCGGTTCGAATCCGGTCTTCACGTCGAAGCGGTAGTCGAACAGCTTGACCTGGGCGTCCTTGAACGTGCCCGACTGGGACGCGGCGAGCCGGTCGTGGGAGCGGGCCATGAAGGAGTCGTAGAAGGAGCGGCTCTCCCAGAAGGAGAAGACGTGTGCCACGCCCTGCCGCCCCCGGCTCCACCCGCCACCCTGTCCCCGAAACCCCGGCTCTCCCAGAAGCCCCGCCCATTTTCGCTGCCCCCGCTCGAAGCCGCGGCGGTCCACCACGGTGCAGCGAATCCACTTGACCAGCACCGCGCCATGGTAAGGCCAGGAAGCGTGGCGCGGTCGCGGTCTGCGCGAGTGCTCTCCCGCGCTCGCTCCCGAGGACGTGGCAGGATGGACAACCGGCCTTCTCCGCCTGGTGGTTGCGGGCAGGCGGTCAAGGCTGACGACAACGCGGCACGGGGAAGGGGAAACCTGGTGAACGCCATCAACAAGGGCAGTCGGAAGGTCGAGATCTCGGTCAAGTGGGACCCGAGTCCGTCCGGTCAGCCGCCCACCGACCTGGACGTGGTCGCCGCGACCTACCTGGCGGGCGATCCGCACGGCGATCCCGCGTACGTGGTGCACTTCGACAGCCGCTCCCCCGACGGCACCATCTATCTGAACCGGGACAGCAAGGACGGCAAGGGCTTCGGCTGGGACGAGGTGCTGACCGTCGAGCTCGACCGGCTCGACGCCAAGTACGCGCGCGTGCTGGTCGGCGTCGTGATCCAGCAGCGCCCGGCGCAGCGCACGTTCGTCAGTGTCGTCAATCCGGCGCTGCGCATCCGGGAGGGCTACACCGAGCTGGCCGAGGACGACTTCGGCGGTGTCCTCGGGGCCACGGCGGCGACGGTCGCGGAGTTCGTGCGCGACGGTGCGGGCCCTTGGGAGTTCCGGCCCGGCGTCCACGGCTTCGAGGACGACCCGGCCACCTTCACGGCGACCATGGGCCACGCAGACCTGGCCTGAAAAGGCGTGCCCACGCACGCGTGGGCGGGCGTGGCTCGGAGACGTCCCCACGCGCACGCGTGGGCGGTCGACGCGTACGCGGAGAGGGGCGCCGACTGTCTGTCGGCGCCCCTCTGCGTGCGCTGCGTCAGGCCCCCTCGGGAGCCACGGGCCCCGCGGCCCCGCGCGGCGTCAGCTGCAGCCGCTGGTGGAGCCGCAGCCCTCGCAGATGTAGCAGGAGCCGGCCCGCTGCATCTTCGTACCGCAGGAGAAGCACAGCGGGGCGTCCGCCTGGATGCCGAGCTGCATCTCCACCAGTTCGGCGCTGGTGTGCGCCTGCTGCGGAGCGGGCTTGGCGGCCTCGACCTCGGCCTTGGGCGTCACAACGGCCTTCAGCTCCTGGGCGCGCGGCGCCGACTGGGCCAGGCCCTCGACGTCGACCTCGTCCTCGGAGGGCTCGTACGAACCCGTCTCCAGGTGACGCTGACGCTCGTCGGCGGAGTGGATGCCGAGGGCGGAACGCGTCTCGAAGGGCAGGAAGTCGAGCGCCAGGCGGCGGAAGATGTAGTCGACGATCGACTGCGCCATCCGCACGTCCGGGTCGTCCGTCATGCCGGCCGGCTCGAAGCGCATGTTCGTGAACTTCGAGACGTACGTCTCCAGCGGCACGCCGTACTGCAGACCCACGGAGACGGCGATGGAGAAGGCGTCCATCATTCCGGCGAGGGTCGAACCCTGCTTGGACATCTTCAGGAAGACCTCGCCGAGACCGTCGTCCGGGTAGGAGTTGGCGGTCATGTAGCCCTCCGCGCCGCCGACGGTGAAGGACGTGGTGATGCCGGGGCGGCCCTTCGGCAGCCGCTTGCGGACCGGGCGGTACTCGACGACCTTCTCGACCGCCTCGCGGATGGTGGCCTCGGCCTTCTGCGTGACCTCGGCCTTCTCCTTCTCCTTGGTCTTGGCGGAGAGCGGCTGGCCGACCTTGCAGTTGTCGCGGTAGATCGCGAGCGCCTTGACGCCCATCTTCCAGGCCTCGAAGTAGATCTCCTCGACCTCCTCGACGGTCGCCGACTCCGGCATGTTGACCGTCTTGGACAGGGCGCCGGAGATCCAGGGCTGGATCGCGGCCATCATCCGGACGTGGCCCATCGCGGAGATGGAACGCTCGCCCATCGCGCAGTCGAAGACCTCGTAGTGCTCGTGCTTGAGGCCCGGGGCGTCGACGACATTGCCGTGGTCGGCGATGTGGGCGACGATCGCCTCGATCTGCTCCTCCTGGTACCCCAGGCGGCGCAGGGCCTGCGGGACCGTGCCGTTGACGATCTGCATGGAGCCGCCGCCGACGAGCTTCTTGAACTTGACCAGCGCGAGGTCGGGCTCAAGGCCGGTGGTGTCGCAGGACATCGCCAGACCGATCGTGCCGGTCGGGGCGATGACGGACGCCTGGGCGTTACGGAAACCGTTCTTCTCGCCGAGGAGCTGCACGTCCTGCCAGGCCTCCGTGGCGGCGGCCCAGATCGGCGTGTCGAGGTCGTCCATGCGGACGGCCACGGCGTTGGCGTCGGCGTGCTGCTTCATGACGCGCAGGTGCGGCTGGGCGTTGCGGGCGTAGCCGTCGTAGGGGCCGACGACCGCGGCGAGTTCGGCGGACCGCCGGTACGACGTGCCGGTCATCAGAGAGGTGATGGCACCGGCGAGGGCACGGCCGCCGTCGGAGTCGTAGGCGTGTCCGGTGGCCATCAGCAGGGCGCCGAGGTTGGCGTAGCCGATGCCGAGCTGGCGGAACGCGCGCGTGTTCTCACCGATCTTCTGCGTCGGGAAGTCCGCGAAGCAGATGGAGATGTCCATCGCGGTGATGACGAGCTCGACGACCTTCGCGAAGCGCTCGGCGTCGAAGGACTGGCTGCCCAGGCCGTCGTCCTTGAGGAACTTCATCAGGTTCAGCGAGGCGAGGTTGCAGGACGTGTTGTCCAGGTGCATGTACTCGCTGCAGGGGTTCGAGCCGTTGATGCGGCCGGACTCCGGGCAGGTGTGCCAGTGGTTGATGGTGTCGTCGTACTGGATGCCGGGGTCGGCGCAGGCCCAGGCGGCCTCGGCCATCTTGCGGAACAGCGCCTTGGCGTCGACCTCTTCGATGACCTCGCCGGTCATACGGGAGGTCAGGCCGAAGGTGCCGCCCGACTCGACCGCCTTCATGAACGTGTCGTTCACACGGACCGAGTTGTTGGCGTTCTGGTACTGGACGGACGTGATGTCGTCGCCGCCCAGGTCCATGTCGAAGCCCGCGTCGCGCAGGGCGCGGATCTTCTCCTCCTCCTTGACCTTGGTCTCGATAAAGTCCTCGATGTCGGGGTGGTCGACGTCGAGGATGACCATCTTGGCGGCGCGGCGGGTGGCGCCGCCCGACTTGATCGTTCCCGCGGAGGCGTCGGCACCGCGCATGAAGGAGACCGGGCCCGAGGCGTTGCCGCCCGAGGAGAGCAGTTCCTTGGAGGAGCGGATCCGGGAGAGGTTCAGACCTGCGCCGGAGCCGCCCTTGAAGATCATGCCCTCTTCCTTGTACCAGTCGAGGATCGACTCCATGGAGTCGTCGACGGACAGGATGAAGCAGGCCGAGACCTGCTGGGGCTGCGGGGTGCCCACGTTGAACCAGACGGGGCTGTTGAAGCTGAAGATCTGGTGCAGGAGGGCGTACGCCAGCTCGTGCTCGAAGATCTCGGCGTCGGCGGGCGAGGCGAAGTACTTGTGGTCCTCGCCGGCCTTCCGGTACGTCTTCACGATGCGGTCGATGAGCTGCTTGAGGCTCACCTCGCGCTGCGGAGTGCCGACGGCACCCCGGAAGTACTTGCTGGTGACGATGTTGACCGCGTTCACCGACCAGAAGCCGGGGAACTCGACGCCGCGCTGCTCGAAGTTCACCGAGCCGTCGCGCCAGTTGGTCATGACGACGTCACGGCTGTCCCAGACCACCTCGTCGTACGGGTGCACGCCGGGGGTGGTGTGGATGCGCTCGATACGCAGTCCCTTGGTCGCCTTGGTGCCCTTGGCTCGGGAACTCCGTGCCGGACCGCTCGCCGTCTCTGTCATGCCGCCTCCCTCTACGGGCGAAAACGCCCTGAAGTGCCGCGATGTTCCCCGTGGCACGTGGTTCTGTCTGGTGTCGCGGGCACCGCTGGATCGCCACCCGCAACAGGTCTTGTGTGGCCGCCGCACGACCGGATCCGCCCTGAAGGCGGATCCGGTCAGCCCTCAGTCGGCGGCGCCCGCGGGCACGGGGACCTGGCCGGTCCCTCCGGGCCCGTGGCCGTCTTCACGGCTCCCCGCCACCGCGTCTTCCTCACGGTCCTCGTCGTCCGCGGCGGGGCCTCCCGGCGTGTCCCGCAGTTCCGCGATCGCGGCCTCGAAGTCCTCCAGCGAGTCGAACGCCCGGTAGACGGAGGCGAATCGCAGATAGGCGACGAGGTCGAGTTCCTGCAACGGGCCGAGTATGGCCAGCCCCACGTCATGGGTGGTCAGCTCGGCGCTTCCGGTGGCCCGCACCGCCTCCTCGACCCGCTGGCCGAGCTGGGCGAGCGCGTCCTCGGTGACAGGCCGTCCCTGGCACGCCTTGCGCACGCCGTTGATGACCTTGGTACGGCTGAAGGGCTCGGTGACCCCGGACCGCTTGATCACCATCAGTGAGCACGTCTCCACCGTCGTGAAACGACGGGAGCAGTCGGGACACTGGCGGCGGCGGCGGATCGACGTGCCGTCGTCGGTCGTACGGCTGTCGACGACCCGGCTGTCGGGGTGCCTGCAGAAGGGGCAGTGCATCAGTCCCAACCCTCCTCACAGCAGACTCAATAGCCTCGCAGGGCCACATGGGCCCCTCGAAGCAGCCCCAAGCATAGGCGATCTCCGAACGTCCGAAGACCGGGGGGACCACAACTTCTGGGCCGCTGCCGCAATCCAACCACTAGATGTGGGGATTGGCTCATACATCCACGCCGAACACGCGTGTCGCGGGAACATCGGAACGCGCCGTACGCGGGCACCCGCACGGCGCACCTCGGGGTGCACGGCCGTATCGCCGCGGCACATACGGAGATAGCGTGAGCGCGGCACGGAGGGGACGTGGGACTCCCGCACAGATCGGGGCCGGTTCGCGAGCGGGCAGACCCCGGATGACAGACTGGGGCGCCGGCCCGGCGGTGAAGAGTACAGCAATGGACCTTTTTGCCCGTAGGCCGGATCGTCTGGCCATACACCCCGACATGCGATCAGGTCAGGCGCTCCGCGATTTTTCACTCGAACGTGTGTTTGGCGCAACCTTTCGAAAGCAACTACCGTTGTGCAGCAGGGAGACCATCGAGAGGGGCCGACGTGACCACCACCGCAGACAGTGCCGCCATCACTGCCCAGGACCGCTCCCAGGGCCGACTCGAGCCGGTGCATGCGATGAACGAAGCCGTGAATCCCGAGGGACAAAAGCGCTCCCTACCCGGCCGACCTCCCGGAATCCGGGCGGACAGCTCGGGACTCACCGATCGCCAGCGCCGCGTGATCGAGGTCATCAGGGACTCCGTCCAGCGGCGCGGCTACCCGCCGTCGATGCGGGAGATCGGCCAGGCGGTCGGACTGTCGAGCACGTCGTCGGTCGCACACCAGCTCATGGCCCTGGAGCGCAAGGGCTTCCTGCGCCGCGACCCGCACCGCCCGCGCGCGTACGAGGTCCGCGGTTCGGACCAGGCCGCCTCGGTGCAGCCCACCGACACCACGGGCAAGCCCGCCGCGTCGTACGTTCCGCTCGTCGGCCGCATCGCCGCCGGCGGCCCGATCCTCGCGGAGGAGTCCGTCGAGGACGTCTTCCCGCTCCCCCGGCAGCTCGTCGGCGACGGTGAACTGTTCGTCCTCAAGGTCGTCGGCGACTCGATGATCGAGGCCGCGATCTGCGACGGCGACTGGGTCACGGTCCGCCGCCAGCCCGTCGCCGAGAACGGCGACATCGTGGCCGCCATGCTCGACGGCGAGGCCACCGTGAAGCGCTTCAAGCGGGAGGACGGACACGTCTGGCTCCTCCCGCACAACGCCGCGTACGAGCCGATCCCCGGTGACGACGCGACCATTCTGGGCAAGGTGGTGGCGGTGCTGCGGCGAGTCTGACGACCGCCGCGGCGGGCGGGCCATAGGCTTTCGCCCTCTGACCGGGCCCCGGGACCTCTGCGCCGGTTCCGGGGCCCTGTGCTGTCCGGCGGCCAAGGCGCCGCCCTCCGGGGCCGGGGTGGTGTGCGAGGACCGTTCGCCCACCCCGTTCGGCTCCGCTCTCCACCCCGGTGCCCGTGGGTCCGCGAGGGGTGGGTGGCCTTTCACGGCGCCGCGAAGGACCACCCACCTCATTTCACTCCGCCCGGTCCACTGTTGCCGGCTCCGGCGCCGCAGCTTCCGCCTCCGCCTCCGCCTTCCGGGCCACGGCGTCGATCGCGGCCAGCGACCGGCGGACCTGATCACGGTCCGTCGTGTACCAGAAGTCGGGCAGTGACGCCTTCAGATAGCTGCCGTAGCGAGCCGTGGCCAGCCTCTGGTCCAGCACGGCCACCACCCCCCGGTCACCGGAGGCACGGACGAGGCGGCCGGCGCCCTGGGCCATCAGGAGGGCGGCGTGGGTGGCGGCGACGGCCATGAACCCATTGCCTCCGGCGTCCTCCACCGCCTTCTGCCGGGCGCTCATCAGGGGGTCGTCGGGGCGGGGGAACGGGATCTTGTCCATCACCACGAGCTGGCAGCCGGCCCCGGGGACGTCGACGCCCTGCCACAGCGACAGCGTCCCGAACAGGCAGGTCCGGGGGTCGGCCGCGAAGTTCTTGATCAGCTCGCCGAGCGTCTCCTCGCCCTGGAGGAGGATCGGGAACTCGGGGATGCGGGACCGTAGTTCCTCGGCGGCCAGCTGAGCGGCCCGCATCGAGGAGAAGAGGCCGAGAGTGCGGCCCCCGGCTGCCTGGATCAGCTCCGTCAGCTCGTCCAGCATGTCCGTCCGGTCGCCGTCCCGCGCGGGGCGGGCCAGGTGCTTGGCGACGTAGAGGATGCCCTGCCTGGGATAGTCGAACGGCGAGCCGACGTCGACGCCCTTCCACTGCGGGAGGTCGTCGCCCTCGGTGCCCTCCGGGGCCAGTCCCAGGGACGCGCCGACGCCGTTGAAGTCCCCGCCCAGCTTCAGGGTCGCCGACGTCAGGACGACGGAACGGTCCGCGAAGAGCTTCTCCCTCAGCAGACCGGAGACCGACATCGGGGCCACGCGGAGGGACGCGCCGAAACGGTCGTGCCGCTCGTACCAGACGACGTCCCACTCGGAGCCGTTCGTGATCCGCTCCGCCACGCCGTGGACGGCTTCCACCGAGGCGAGTGCCTGCTTGCGGACGGCGTCCTCGTCCTGCACGGACTTGTCGCGGGTCGCGCCGATCGCCGAGATGACCGTCCGGCAGGCGTCGCGCAGCGCCATGAGCGCGTAGCCCAGGTCTTCCGGGATCTCCTCCAGCCGGCCCGGCAGCGCCAGCTCCATCAGCCGCTCGAAGCCCTCGGCGGCGGTCTGGAGCTGGTCGGCGGCCTTCTCGTTGGCCAGCTTCGCGGCACGGCGCACCGCCCGGTTGACCTGGCCGGGGGTGAGCTCGCCCGTGGCGACCCCGGTCACCCGGGACACCAGCTCGTGCGCCTCGTCGACGATCAGCACCTCGTGCTGCGGCAGGACCGGAGCGCCCTCGATGGCGTCGATCGCCAGCAGGGCGTGGTTGGTGACGACGACCTCCGCGAGCTTGGCCCGCTCGCGCGCCGCCTCGGCGAAGCACTCGGCGCCGTACGCGCACTTCGTCGCGCCCAGGCACTCGCGCGAGGACACCGACACCTGGGACCAGGCGCGGTCCGAGACACCGGGAGTCAGGTCGTCGCGGTCGCCCGTCTCCGTGTCGTCCGCCCAGTCGCGCATCCGCAGCAGGTCCTGGCCGAGCTTGCTCGTGGGGGCGGCCGCCTCGAACTGGTCGAAGAGGCCGTCCTCCTCGTCCTGCGGGACGCCCTCGCGCAGGCGGTGCAGGCAGAGGTAGTTCGACCGGCCCTTGAGCATCGCGAACTCGGGCCGCCGCCGAAGCAGCGGATGCAGCGCGTCGACCGTGCGCGGAAGGTCCCGCTCCACGAGCTGACGCTGGAGCGCCAGGGTCGCCGTCGCCACGACGACCCTCTCGCCGTGCGCCAGCGCGGGCACGAGGTAGCCGAGCGACTTTCCGGTGCCGGTGCCGGCCTGGACCAGCAGATGGGAGCCGTCGTCGATCGCCTGCGCGACGGATTCGGCCATGGTCACCTGGCCGGGGCGCTCCATACCGCCGACGGCGGTGACGGCGGCATGGAGGAGTTCGGGGAGTGAGGGCTTCGTCATAGCGCGACCACCCTACGACCCGCCACTGACAATCGGGCGATCACGGTGGGGACGGGGGGCGGGATCAAGACCCTGGTTCCTGGTGCGGTGGGGGCGGCTCGCGGCGTCCGGTGCGGTGCCCCGCGAGGCGGAGCGTCACCCGCGTACGGGACGCACCCGGATGACGCGACGACGCGGCCTGGGGGTCCCCCTGCCCGCAGGGCTCGGGGGAGGTGCCGGGCGCCGCGAGCCGGTGAACCCTCCCGGCCACCGCGCCGGAGGGCCGGGAGCGGGGTGACGATCGCATTGCGCGGCGTCACATGAGATGGCGCAGGGTGCGGTCCCTGACCATGAAGGCGGCGCGCTTGGCGGGCAGCTCGACCTCCTCGGAGAACCGGAATCCGGCGCCGAGGAACGCGGCGACGGACGGGGTGTTGCGGAGGTCGGGTTCGGCGACGACGCGCGCGCAGGCGGGGCGCTTGTCGAGCACGAGGTCGGCGACCGCCCGCAGGAGTGCGGTGCCGAGTCCCCGTCCCCGGTCGCCCGCGGCGCCGATCAGCAGATGGACGCCGGTGTCGTGGGGGCGGGCCGCGTAGTACCGGGCCAGCGGGTCGAGGTCGGCACGGTAGACCTCCCAGTAGCTCATGGGAGTGCCGTCCAGGAGGCCGACGCACGGGACGCTGCGCCCGTCACCGCCGAGGTGGGAGCGCAGGTGCTCCTCGGTGGCGTTCGAGGGGCCGGCCAGTTCCCAGAAGGCGGCGATGGCGGGGTCGTTCATCCACCGGCTGATGATCCGCAGGTCGCGTTCGACGTGTACGGGCACGAGGTGGAGAAGCCCGGCGGGGGTGCGGGTGGGCCCCCAGTCGGCCAGGTGGTCGAGCAGATCGTCCGTGAGCGGAGTGGGGCGGGCGGAGCCGGGGACCGCGCACTTGTCGCCCTCGCGCTCTGCATGGTCCGCGCGGTCTGTGCTCTCTGTGCGGTCCGTGCTGTCTGTGCGCTCTGTGCCGTCCGTGCTGTCATCGGCGAAGAGCGCGACGAACTCGGGGGGCAGTTCCAGGTCCAGCGTGTCCTCGCTGTCCGGGTCGGTGTCCTCGACCGCTTTCGACGCACCTCGCGGGGCGGCCGGTGGGGAGGCCGGTGGGGTGCGGCCGTCGCCGCGGCCGGCTCCCGGCTCGGTGCCGATGTCGGTGGCCGGGGACGTGTCGGCGTTGGCGCTCGCGTCGGTGGGGGGCACGGCGACGCTCCTCTCAGGAGGCGGGTGGGGCATGTTCCTCAGAGATGAAG
Source organism: Streptomyces zinciresistens K42 (assembly GCF_000225525.1). Lineage (GTDB taxonomy): Bacteria > Actinomycetota > Actinomycetes > Streptomycetales > Streptomycetaceae > Streptomyces > Streptomyces zinciresistens. The sequence goes on from NZ_AGBF01000006.1 coordinate 57,488, forward strand.
GGGGTTGGTGATCGTGACGTACGCGGACTGGGTGTCGACGGGGCCGACGAGTTCGTCCAGGCCCTGGAGCCGGGTCAGCAGGTTGGCCTTGCAGCGCAGCACGGGCGAGTCGAGGAGTCGCGCGGGGAGGGGGGTGCGCAGACGCGCGGGGCCCGACGCCACGTCGCCGAGGAAGCGGCGGAACGCCGCGAGCAGCAACCGCTCGTCGGCGAGGCCCTGGGAACCGAACGCGCCGATCAGTCCGAGCACGTTGTTGATCGCGAGGTAGTAGGCGAAGCGCTCGTCGGTGACCTCGTCCGCGACGAAGGTGTCGCTGCGCTCTCCGATGCCGGGGAGCCGGGCGTCGAGTTCCGGGCGACGGGACGCGCGGAAGTAGTAGCCCTGGTTGTCGCGGTAGCGGCCGCCGCAGGGCCAGCCGTCCCCGTCCAGCAGGAGCAGCGTGTTCTGCTGGTGTGCCTCCAGTGCGATGCCGGCCTCGGAGTCCAGCCACAGCACGGGCCGGATCACCTGTTCCAGGTAGCGCAGGAACCACTCGGCCGACACGGCTCCCGCGGAACGTCCGGTTCGGGCCGCGAGGCGGCTGATCAGTACGGCGAGGCGGGACGGGGCGGGGTGGCCGGGTGTGACGAGGCTGCCGGTCGCGCCGCCGCGGGCCGCGCCGGTGAGGGAGACGGGGCAGGGCGAGACGAGCCCGGCCACGCAGGACACGTCGTCCGACGGCCGGAAGGGGTTGTGCCGGATCATCACGTCGAGGCCCGTCGCCGGCCGGCCGTCCGGGCCGTCGACGGCCAGCCAGGCCGGGTCGCGCACGATGTCGAAGCCCGGGTGGGCGGACCGCCACTGCGCCGAGAGGCCGCTCCGCAGGAGCCGGTGGACCTCGACACCGCGGTGGAGCTCCTTGCGCAGGTTCTCGCGGCGGGAGTTGGTGATCCGCAGCGCCAACGACAGTTTGAGCATGGCGGCGGCGCCGGACCTGTGGACGGTCCGGACGGAGGAGGTGGCCTGCCACGGCGCGCCACGGGCACCGAGGTCCAGCAGCAGCCCGGCGTCGAACAGCGGCGCGACACCCGGGCGGTGGCGGATCTCGCGCGCCTGCCACGGGTGCAGGGGAAGCGCCGTGTACCCGTCGGGCATGGGCAGTTCGGTGCCCACGAGCCGCGCCGTGAGCAGGGCGGCGGGGACGACCCGGCCGCGCTCGGTCCACGCCGAGTCCGCGGCCGTCACCGACGGAGAGACCGCGAACCAGTGCAGGGGGAAGGAACCGTGCGACTCGGGTGAGTAGCGCAGGGCTTCGGCGTCGGAGAGATCCTCGCGGCTCTTCGGGGTCGGGTGGAGCGGGTGGCCGAGCAGCAGGGCCTGCTCGGCCGAGAGGAAGAGGTCGGAGCCGGTGGCCGGAACGGCGCGACGGTGGCCGATGAACAGGGCGGTCCGGCGTACGGAGTCGGCGACGCGCGCGACGAGTTCGGTCGCCGCCGGCACGGCGGTGGCGGCTGCCGCGCGGTCCTGGTCCCCTGGGTGCGACTCCCTGGCCAGGAGTGCGGCGAGGGTGACCGCGTCGATCTGCGGGGAACGGAGCGCGGCCCCGGCGAGCCTGGGGAAGCCGAAGCGGTGCCAGCCGGTCGGGGACCAGTACCGGACCGGGGCGACCAGGGGCACTCCGGTGGCGGGCAACGGGATGCGGAGGAGTCCGTCGACCGGCCTGGACACACCGGTCTCGCGGACCCAGCAGCGGAGCAGGTTCTCCACGGCGGCGGCCTCGGCCGCGGTGCGGGGGTCCGGGTGCTCCAAGGGGTCGGGGGCGTCACCCTGATCGGGAGCGTCACGGTGTTCGCGGACGTCACCGTGCCCGCCGGCGTCGCCCGGCCCGTGGAGCCGCGCGTCCGGCGGCGAGCCGGGCGGGTGCGGCGAGGGCGGGGCGAGGGCGGGGCCGGCCTGCGGAGGGGCCGTGGGACGGCCGTCGGATGTGGGGGTGGTGGTCAAGGCTGGCCCTTCTCGATGGTTCGGGCGGTGCGGCGGTGGGGTGCCGTACGGCCGTGCACGTGAGCCACGGGCGCCCACGTCGTGGGGGGGCGGTCGAAGGGGACGCGGCTGGGCGATGGCGGGCCGCTGGGGATCGGCCGACCACCCGGTCTACCGGCGCTGCCCGGCCGGTCCTGCCCGCCCGGTGCGCTCCGCCGGGCCGCCGTCGCCGGGCCGCCGGTGGTCCCGGCGGGGTACGCCGATCCGGTCGGGGTCGGGGCGGCCGCGCGACACGGCGGCCACCGCGTCGGCCAGCCGGTCGAGCACGGCGGCGGCCTGCTCGTCGCTGATGGTCAGGGGTGGGAGGAGCCGCACGACGGCGCCGTGGCGGCCCCCGAGTTCGACGATGAGTCCGCGCCGCAGGCACTCCCGCTGGATGGCGGCCGCCAGGTCGGGCGCGGCGGGATGTGCCGTACGGCCGTCCCGCGCAGGTTCGTTGCCGGGCTCTCCACGGCTCGCCTCCGGCCCGGCGCCCGGCCTTCCACCGCCCGGCTCAGGCCCGCTGTCCGGCTCTCCCCCGCCTCCCGTCCGGGCGTCGCCGCCGTGCGCTCGATCACCGTCCCGGACGGCCGGCGCGTGCCCGGCCTCACCGGCGTCCCTCGGCGGGACCTCGTACCGAGGCTCCTCGTGCGCCGGGTCCACCACCTCCACGCCGATCATCAGGCCCCTCCCGCGCACATCGCCGACGCAGGGAAAGTCGGCGGCCAGTCCGCGGAGTTGGCCGAGCATGTGCGCGCCGAGGCGGGCGGCGCGTTCGGCGAGCCGGTTCTCGCGGACGTGGGCGAGGGTGGCGGTGCCCGCGGCCATGGCGAGTTGGTTGCCCCGGAAGGTGCCCGCGTGGGCGCCGGGCTGCCAGACGTCGAGCTCGTCCCGATAGACGATCACGGCGAGCGGCAGACTGCCGCCGATGGCCTTGGAGAGGACCATGACGTCGGGAGTGATCCCGCTGTGCTCCACGGCCCAGAAGGAGCCGGTGCGCCCCACCCCGGTCTGCACCTCGTCGGCGATCAGCGGGATGGAGCGGTCGGCCGTGATCCGCCGTATGCGGCGCAGCCATTCGTCCGGCGCGGGGACGACCCCGCCCTCGCCCTGGACGGGTTCGAGGATCATCCCGGCGGGCTGCGGCACCCCCGACTTGGGGTCGTCGAGGACGGACTCGGTCCAGCGAGCGGCGAGTTCGGCGCCGCGGGCACCGCCGACGCCGAAGGGGCAGCGGTAGTCCTGCGGACAGGGCAGGCGCGCGACCCGTACGTCGCCCGCGCCGCCCGACGCCTCCCGTGCTCCGGCGGTCGTGCCGTGGTAGGCGCCGCTGAAGGCGAGGATGCCGCTGCGTCCGGTGGCGGCGCGCACCAGCTTGAAGGCGGCTTCCACGGCGTCGGTGCCGGCCGGGCCGCAGAACTGCACGCGCGCGTTGCGGGCGAGGCCGGGCGGGAGGGTGCGGAACAGCTCGGTGACGAACGCGTCCTTGACCGGGGTCGCGAGGTCGAGGATGTGCAGGGGCGCGCCCGAGTCCAGGACCTTGCGGATGGCTTCGAGGACCACGGGGTGGTTGTGGCCGAGCGCGAGGGTGCCGGCGCCGGAGAGGCAGTCGAGGTAACGGCGGCCGTCAGCGCCCTCGATGGTCAGCCCGCGCGCCCGCACCGGCACGATCGGCAGGGCGCGTGCGTACGTACGCGCCGCGGACTCGCGCGCGGACTGCCGCCGCAGGATTCCCTCGTGCACCGCGCGCGCACCCGCCGGGTCGGATGCGGCTCCGCGCACAGATTCGGTCACGGTCATGGCTCCCTGTCCTCCCGCTGTCCGGGGGCGAGCAGGATTGCCGCTTCCTCGCCCGACCCGAGATACGCAGCCCCGCGAGCGTCCACTCGAAACTCCAGGGAACTGGGCACCGAGGACCGCGCGTCGGCGGCTGGTCCCCACCGCTACCAACCCCGCTCCCGGCACCGGGTTACGGGTGACTTCGAGATCGTTGCCGTGCCCGGGGCCTCGTGCCCAGGTCAGGCAGCCTGTGGCTGAACCGTTGCCGTACCGTCGGAACTCGCCGACAGCGACCGCATAGTGTGTGTTGCCGTTCCCACACGCCTTGCGGGCAGGCCGATCGGGCGAGCGCGCGCTCGACGCGACCGGATCGTTCCCGCACCCGCGGCACCAAGTACTTTCACCTCAGGGGGAGTCAGACCATGCGATCCATATGGGCGTCGTTCACCACTCGCCGGGGCAGGAGGAGCCCGCGTCGCAGAACCTCCCCGCTGCCCGTGGTGGCGCTCGCCGCCGCGCTGGCCTTCGCCACCACCGCCTGCCAGTCGGGCGGAGCGGACGCGGGCGCCGAGGCCACGCCCTCCGCCGCGGCCGGCGGCGAGGGCCAGATCACGATCCCGGACGACATCAAGGAGCAGCTCAAGGAGCGCGGGATCGACATCGACAAGTGGCGGGGCGGGGCCTGGAAGAAGTGGGACCAGGAGGACTGGCTGCGCGAGGCCCAGGACTACATCAACCCGATCATCGCGGGGTTGTGGAACCCGGACCGGATGCGTGAGGCGCAGGACCCGGACCGCGGTGTCGACGAGAGCGACGTCTCGGGCGACCAGGGGGTGACCGACCCGGCGCCCGATCCGGTGGACGCCCAGGCCGTGCCGCCCGCCTACAACGCCAACGCTCCCGAGGCGGGCAAGGTGTTCTTCGACTCCCCCAAGGGCACCATGGTCTGCTCGGCGACGGTCGTGAAGGACCCGGCCAACCCCGGCAGGTCCAACCTCGTCTGGACGGCCGGGCACTGTGTGCACGCGGGCAAGAAGGGCGGCTGGTACCGCAACCTCGCGTTCGTGCCGGCGTACAACAACCAGGGCATGGACGCGGCCCGGCTGAAGGGCGCCCCCAAGGAGCAGGTCACTCCGTACGGCGTCTGGTGGGCCGACTGGGCGCAGACCTCGGACCAGTGGATCGCGCAGGGCGGCCCGACGGGTGGGGACGGCGCCCCCTACGACTTCGCCGTGCTGCACGTGAAGCCGGAGCAGGGCGGCAACGGCAAGTCGCTTGAGGAGACGGTCGGTTCGGCCGTGGCGGTGGACTTCAACGCTCCCGCCGTTCCGCAGGTGAACGCCGTCAAGGCGATCGGCTATCCGGCCGCTCCGCCGTACGACGGCCAGAAGCTGTACCAGTGCCAGGACAAGCCGGGCCGGCTGTCGCTGAGCGACTCCGCCCCGACGATGTACCGGATCGGCTGCACCATGACCGGCGGCTCGTCGGGCGGTGGCTGGATCGCGGCCGGCCCGGACGGCAAGCCCGCCCTGGTGTCGAACACGTCGATCGGTCCGGTGGAGTCCGGCTGGCTGGCCGGTCCGCGCCTGGGCAAGGAGGCCAAGACCGTGTTCGACGGGGTGAGCCAGAAGTTCGCCGGGCGCTGAGGGCGGCAGGGGCGGCTGCCTCGGCGACGGCCGCAGCGGGGCGCGGGGCGGCGGCGGGGCGGTCCTGAGGGCCGCCGCGCCCCGGGCGGCCGGGCGCTTCGGGAACGGACACGGACACGACGGAAGGCCCGCTTCCCGGGAAAGGGAAGCGGGCCTTCGGCGTTCAGCGCGCGCTACGGCCTGCCGGGCCGCCACGCGCCCCGGGTGTCAGGCCGTCGCGGTCGGCACGTACGGGGCGAGATCCGCCGCCAGTTCCTCGTGCACCCGCACCTTCAGGAGCGTGCCCTCCGGGGTGTGCTCCTCGGAGATCACCTCGCCCTCGGTGTGGGCTCGGGCGACCAGCTTGCCGTGGGTGTACGGCACGAGGGCCTCGATCTCGACGGACGGCCGCGGCAGTTCGTTGTCGATCAGGGCGAGCAGTTCGTCGATGCCCTGACCGGTGCGGGCCGAGACGGCGAGCGCGCGCTTCTCGATCCGCAGCAGGCGCTGGAGCGTCAGCGGGTCGGCCGCGTCCGCCTTGTTGATCACGACGATCTCGGGCACCCCGGTGGCGCCGACGTCCCGGATGACCTCGCGCACGGCGGCCAGCTGCTCCTCCGGGTTCGGGTGCGCGCCGTCCACCACGTGCAGGATCAGGTCGGAGTCGCCGACCTCCTCCATGGTGGAGCGGAACGCCTCGACCAGGTGGTGCGGCAGATGCCGTACGAAGCCGACCGTGTCGGCCAGGGTGTACAGCCGTCCGCCCGGGGTCTCGGCCCGGCGCACGGTCGGGTCGAGGGTGGCGAACAGGGCGTTCTCCACGAGGACACCGGCGCCCGTGAGGCGGTTGAGCAGCGAGGACTTGCCCGCGTTGGTGTAGCCGGCGATGGCGACCGAGGGCACCTTGTTGCGCCGGCGCACCTGGCGCTGGATGTCGCGGCCGGTCTTCATCTCCGCGATCTCCCGGCGCATCTTCGCCATCTTCTCGCGGATCCGCCGCCGGTCGGTCTCGATCTTGGTCTCACCGGGACCGCGGGTGGCGAGGCCGCCGCCCTTGCCGCCGCCCATCTGGCGGGACAGCGACTGACCCCAGCCGCGCAGCCGCGGCAGCATGTACTGCATCTGCGCGAGGGCGACCTGCGCCTTGCCCTCACGGGACTTGGCGTGCTGGGCGAAGATGTCGAGGATCAGGGCCGTACGGTCGATGACCTTGACCTTGACGACGTCCTCGAGATGGATCAGCTGACCCGGACTGAGCTCACCGTCGCAGATGACGGTGTCCGCACCGGACTCCAGCACGATGTCGCGCAGCTCCTGGGCCTTGCCGGAGCCGATGTAGGTGGCCGCGTCGGGCTTGTCGCGGCGCTGGATGACGCCGTCGAGCACGAGCGCGCCCGCGGTCTCCGCGAGGGCGGCGAGTTCCGCGAGGGAGTTGTCCGCGTCCTGCGAGGTGCCCGAGGTCCAGACACCGACGAGCACGACCCGCTCCAGGCGGAGCTGGCGGTACTCGACCTCGGTGACGTCCTCGAGCTCGGTGGAGAGGCCGGCCACGCGGCGCAGCGCCGCACGGTCGGAGCGGTCGAACTGGTGGCCGTCCCGCTCTCCGTCGATCTCGTGGCTCCAGGCGACGTCCTCTTCCATCAGGGCATCGGCCCGAAGACCTTCGGGATGACTGTTCGCGAAGCGCTTCGTGTCCTGGGAAAGGGAAGAAGAGGAGGTCATTGGGTCCTTACGTCGTTGGAGACCGGTTGTGCGGCGACGGCGGCAGTGCGACCGGCACGATCTTTCGGATCGCGACGCGGTGTCTGTTCCGTCACTGTCCACAACGCACGAGTGCTCCGGGAGATTCCCGGTCCCGTGCCGCGCCGACCCGACGATGGTCGCACGGCACGAGCCGTCTCGTCACCGAGTTATCGCACGGCTCGGTTTCTCCTGCGCGTCGGCTCGTCCGGGACGCCCCGGCGCCGGCCTCGGACACGGACCGGGGCCGGGGCCGGGGCCGGGGCCTGCGATCAGCCCTTCCCCGCGGCCTTGCCAGGGGCGACCGCCGTGCCCCTGCCTCCCGGCTTCCCCTTCGCCGCCGGCTTCTGCGGGTCCGCGGCCTTCCACTCCGGCCTGCCGGGCATCGGCGGGGTCTTCTCGCCGTACAGCCAGGGCCGCAGGAATCCGCCCAGATCGCGGCCGGAGACGTCCTCGGCGAGCGCGACGAAGTCCGCGGTCGACGCGGAGCGGTCGCGGTAGCGGCTGACCCAGGCACGCTCCAGGCGCTCGAACGCCTGGGTGCCGATCTCCTGGCGCAGGGCGTACAGGACGAGGGCCGCGCCGTCGTAGACGTTCGGCCGGAAGATGCCGGTCTTCTTGCCGGGCGCCGGCGCCTTGGGGGCCGCGGGCGGTCCGCCGGCCGCGCGCCAGCGGTCGGAGGCGGCGTAGGCGGCCTTCATCCGCGCCTCCATCGGCCGGTCCGTCCTCCCGGCCGCGTAGAGGGTCTCGTACCAGGTGGCATGGCCCTCGCTGAGCCACAGGTCGGACCAGGTGCGCGGGCTGACGCTGTCGCCGAACCACTGGTGCGCCAGCTCGTGCACCATGATCGACTCGACGTACCACTTGGGGTAGGCGGGCTGGGTGAAGAGGTCCTTCTCGAACAGGGAGAGCGTCTGCGTCTCCAGTTCGAACCCGGTCGTGGCGTCGGCCATGAGCAGGCCGTACGTCTCGAAGGGGTAGCGGCCGACCTTGTCCTCCATCCAGGAGATCTGGCCCGGGGTCTTCTTCAGCCACGGTTCGAGCTTCGCGCGGTCCGCCGCCGGGACGACGTCGCGTACGGGCAGTCCGTTCGGGCCGGTGCGGCGCAGGACCTCGGACCGGCCGATGGACACCTGGGCCAGCTCGGTGGCCATGGGGTGCCGGGTGCGGTACGTCCAGGTGGTCGAGGCGCCCCGGCGGTCCACGCCGGTGCGCAGGCCGTTGGCGACGGCGGTGTAGCCGTTCGGCGCGGTGATCCGGATGGTGAACATCGCCTTGTCGGACGGGTGGTCGTTGCCCGGGAAGACGACGTGGGCCGCGTCGGCCTGGTTGGCCATGGCGAGACCGTCCGAGGTGCGGACCCAGCCGCCCTCGCGCCGGGCGCTGTACACGGGGTCGCTGGTGTGCCGGACGGTGATCGTCACCTCCTCGTCCTCGGCGAGCGGGTCCTCGGGCGTGACGACGAGGTCCTCACCGGCGCTCCTGAAGGACGCGGGCTCGCCGTCGATCTGCACGGACTCGACCTTGCCGTGGGCGAAGTCGAGGTTGAGGCGCTTCAGGGCCGTCGTGGTGCGCGCCTCGATGGTGGTGACGGCCTTCAGGGGCTTGCTGTTGGAGCCGGAGTAGGTGAAGGAGAGGTCGTACGACGTCACGTCGTAGCCGGGGTTGCCCAGCTGCGGGTAGAGCCGGTCGCCGATGCCCAGCGGCGTGGCGGGGGCGCCGGCCGCGAGCAGGCAGCACGAGAGGACGGGGGCGATCAGGGCGGACGTCTTCAGGCGCCGACGGCTTGCGGAGCGGGGGCGGGAGGTGCCCGGGGCCGGTCGCCGAGCCTCGGTGCGGGGGGTGAGCAGCATGAACCACGGCTATCAGCGCCCGCGCGCGGGGCGTCGACGGCGCGCGACCGGCCCACTCGAACGGGTGCGGAGCGCGGACCAGCGGGCGCACCGCGGTCCCGCGCGTTCGTGTACGCGGGAGGTGCGGGCTTGCCGGGCACCTCCCGCGTACGCGCGCGGGAGGTGCGCCAGGCCGGTCAGCCAGCCCGCCGGGCCGTCACTTGCCGTGTACGCGCGCGGGAGGTGCGGGCGTGCAACGAGGTGCTCCACACGACCCCGCGCTTCGCGCGTCCGCGCGCGGGAGGTTCCCGATGGTCTGCGCGGCCGTGGCGACCGCCGTGCTTCGCGCGTCCGCGCGCGGGAGGTTCCTACGCGCCGCCCGCGCCCGCGTCCACACCCCGCCTACGCGCGTGGGAGGTTCCTACGCCCAGCGCTCCCCGGCGTCCCTCGGCGCCGACCGGATGGCCGTGCGGCCCCCGCGTTCCTCAGGCTCCGGGCGTCTGCGCCCTGCTCACGTCGTACACGCCCGCCACGTTCCGCATCGCCCGCATGAGTGCGGGCAGCAGTGCCGCCTCGGGGAGCTGGACCGTGTAGGTGTGGCGCACGCGTTGCTGGCTCGGCGGCTCGACCGTCGCCGAGACGATCTCGGCGCCCTCCTGGGCCATGGCCTCGGTGAGGTCGGCCAGGAGATGCGGCCGGACGAACGATTCGGCGAGCAGGGTGACCCGGACCTCGGTCGACTCGCCCCAGCGCACGTCGACGTCCGCGCGCCCGGCGCTCTTCATGCGGGCCACCGCCGGGCACTGCACGCGGTGGACGGTCACCACGCCCCCGCGCACGGCGAAGCCGGTGACCTCGTCGGGCGGTACGGGCGTGCAGCAGCCGGCGAGTCGTACGCTCGCGCCGGGCGGGTCCACGAGGACGCTGGCGGCGGCGCGGCCGGACGGCGCGTCGGCGGACCGGCGGACGGTCAGGGTGTCCTGGCCCGACGCCCCGGCGTCGCCCGACCGGAAGGACACGCCCCGCTCGGTGCCGTCGTCCTGGGCGGGGTGGCTGGCGATCCACCGCTGGATGGCGATCCGGGCGCCGGGGGTGTGGGCGTGCTCCAGCCACTCCCTGGAGGGCTCCGAGGCGGGGTCCTGGCCCATGAGGAGCTGCACGGTGTCGCCGTCCCGCAGGACGGTGCTGAGGGTCGCCAGACGCCCGTTCACGCGGGCGCCGATGCAGGCGTGCGCGTCCTCGCCGTACTGCGCGTAGGCGGCGTCCACGCAGGTCGCGCCCTCAGGCAGGCCCAGGGTGCCCCCGTCGGGCCGGAAGACGGTGATCTCGCGGTCCTGGGCGAGGTCCTCGCGCAGCGTCGACCAGAAGGTGTCCGGGTCGGGGGCGGCCTCCTGCCAGTCGAGGAGGCGGGAGAGCCAGCCGGGCCGGGTGGGGTCGGCGCGCTCGCCGTCGCCTGCGGCGGTCTGCTCCTCCTGGGGCGCGGCGTAGGGGTTGCCGAGCGCGACGACCCCGGCCTCGGCGACCTTGTGCATCTGGTGGGTGCGGATGAGGACTTCGGCGACCTGGCCGTCCTCGCGGGCCACCGCCGTGTGCAGCGACTGGTACAGGTTGAACTTGGGGACGGCGATGAAGTCCTTGAACTCCGAGACCACGGGCGTCATGCAGGTGTGCAGTTCGCCCAGGACGCCGTAGCAGTCGGCGTCCTCGTTGACCAGGACCAGCAGCCGTCCGAAGTCGGCGCCGCGCAGCCGGCCGCGTTTGCGGGACACGCGGTGCACGGAGACGAAGTGGCGCGGTCTGATGAGGACTTCGGCCTGGATGCCGGCCTCGCGCAGGACCGCGCGCGTCCCCTCGGCCATCTCGGCGAGCGGGTCGTCGGCGCGGGCGGCGTTGTCGGCGATCAACTCCCGTGTGTGCTCGTACTCCTCGCGGTGCAGGATCGCGAAGACCAGGTCTTCCAGTTCGGTCTTGAGCGCCTGCACGCCGAGCCGCTCGGCGAGCGGGATCAGCACGTCGCGCGTGACCTTGGCGATGCGGGCCTGTTTCTCGGGGCGCATCACGCCGAGGGTGCGCATGTTGTGCAGCCGGTCGGCGAGTTTGATCGACATCACGCGCACGTCGTTGCCGGTGGAGACGAGCATCTTGCGGAAGGTCTCCGGCTCGGCGGCGGCGCCGTAGTCGACCTTCTCCAGCTTGGTGACGCCGTCGACCAGGAAGCGGACCTCCTCGCCGAACTCCTCGCGCACCTGGTCGAGCGTCACGTCCGTGTCCTCGACGGTGTCGTGGAGCAGGGACGCGGTCAAGGTCGTCGTCTCGGCGCCGAGTTCGGCGAGGATCAGCGTCACCGCGAGGGGGTGGGTGATGTACGGCTCACCGCTCTTGCGCATCTGACCGCGGTGGGAGGACTCGGCCAGCACATAGGCGCGGCGCAGCGGTTCGAGGGCGGCGTCGGGATGGTGGGCCCGGTGCGCGTCGACCACATGGCTGATCGCGTCCGGCAGCCGGCCGCGGGTGGCGGGGCCGAGCAGCGCCGCCCGGCCGAGGCGGCGCAGGTCGATGCGGGCTCGGGCCTTCCGGCGAGGCACCGCAGGCGTCACGGGGCCCGCGACCGGGCCTGGCGTCGCGGAATTCGTGGCCTCCGCACTCATGGGCACCTCCGGCTGCGTGGACCGGCGGACGGAGTGCCCCAGGGCGGACTCGGCACAGGGGATGGCGACTTCTCCCCGTCCGGGCCGGTGCTTGATGCTACCGAGCCCATCACGTGCTCCCGACCGCCTCTCGCCGAGCGTGAAACGGATCACCCATTCGAGCGAGGGTCCCCGGGTTTATGGTTTTGCGCCATACGGACGGCCGCAGTTGAGGCTTTCGAACGTGCCGCTCATGGCGGTGGCCCGTGGTTGCGGGGGCGCGGCCGACCGGCGTGCGGACGGTCGTGTCGGCGGCGGCGCTCAGCGAGCGAACGATTCCAGCCACTCCGCGTCGATGGTGCCTTCCGCCACGATCACCGCCGGGCCGGTCATCTCGATCTCGCCGTCGGGTCGCTCGGTGATGACGAGGGTGCCGCCGGGGACGTCCACGGTGTACGTCGCGGGAGCGCCGGTGAGGGCCGGGTCGGCGCCGTCCCGGCGGGCGGTGGCGACGGCGACCGCGCAGGCGCCCGTGCCGCAGGAGCGGGTCTCCCCGGAGCCGCGCTCGTGGACGCGCATCGCCACGTGGCGGGGGCCGCGGTCGACGACGAACTCGACGTTCACCCCGTCCGGGTAGGCGGCGGCCGGGGTGAACGGCGGGGCGTCGTGGAGCGTCCCGGCGTCGGCGAGGTCGCCGACGAAGGCGACCGCGTGGGGGTTGCCCATGTTCACGTGGCGCGCGGGCCAGCTGCGGGCGCCGACGCTCACGGTGACGGCGCCCTCGGGGAGGAGCGCCCTGCCCATGCCGACCGTGATGTCGCCGTCCTTGGCGAGGTGCACGGTCTTCACGCCCCCGCGCGTGGCGACGGCCAGGTCGCCCTCGGCCGTGTGACCGGCGCGCTGGAGGTAGCGCGCGAAGACGCGCACGCCGTTGCCGCACATCTCCGCGATCGAGCCGTCGCCGTTGCGGTAGTCCATGAACCACTCCGCCTGGGCCGCCAGGTGCGCCGCCTCGGGGTGGGCGGCGGAGCGCACGACGTGCAGCAGGCCGTCACCGCCGATCCCCGCGCGCCGGTCGCACAGGGCGGCGACGGCGGTCGGGGGCAGGTCGACGGTGTTCTCCGGGTCCGGGACGATCACGAAGTCGTTCTCGGTGCCGTGGCCCTTGAGGAAGGCGATCCGCGTGCTCATTCCTCGATCGTACGGTGCGGGTACGACAGCGCCGGGAAGGAGGCGGAACGGCGGCCGCGGGAGGTCAGCGCAGGCGGGCGACGCGCCACACGGCGAGCACCACGACCGCGGCGACGAGCAGGGCGTACGCGAGGACGACCCGCCAGTCCGGCCGGCGTCCGGAACCCCGGGCGGGCAGTCCGGGCCAGGTGGAGCCCACCCGCCGGGCGGCCATCATGCCCCAGCCGGCCGCGGTGGAGCAGATGAGCAGCCCGAGCATCGCGATCACGGCGCCGCTGTCGCCGAAGTCGAAGGCCAGCGGGAAGGCGAACATCAGGGAGCCGACCGCGGCGAGCCCCACGATGGGCGCGAGCTGCCAGATGCGCAGGCGCCGCTGCGGGCGCAGCTCGACCTCGACCTCCGGGCCGCTCGCGTACATCTCCTCGGGCTCGGGGCCGTCGTCGGTGACGCCGTCCTCGGGCTCGGGGGGGCCGTCGGGGCTCAGGCTGTCCGCGTCCCGCTCTCGCTCGTCACGGTCGGCCGTGACGTGCTCGGTGCCTTGTGCGGTGTCGCGAGGGCCGGCCTCCATCGCCACGCGCCCCTCCCAACTCGGACTCACTTGGTCGATCGAAGCTCGATGATGGCACGGCGCCGGAGGCCCGGACGGCGGCCGGAGCGTCCCGATGCCATCACGTGATCAGGCTGTGACCGGTCGTTCGAGCAACGCCAGTGCGAGATGCGGAAGTTCTGTGAGATCCGCCGCAGCTCCACTCAGCCAGTGCACCCGCGGGTCGCGCCTGAACCATGAATCCTGACGGCGCGCGAAGCGTTTGGTGGCACGAACGGTCTCGCTGCGCGCCTCTTCCAGGGTGCACGCACCGGCGAGCGCGGCGAGGACCTGCTGGTAGCCGAGCGCGCGGGCGGCCGTACGCCCCTCACGCAACCCACGCGCCTCCAGTGCGCGGACCTCGTCCACGAGTCCCGCCTCCCACATCCGGTCGACCCGGCGCGCGATGCGCTCGTCCAGTTCCGGGCGCGCCACGTCGACGCCGATCTGGACGGTGTCGTAGACGCTGTCGTGGCCGGGGAGATTGGCGGTGAAGGGTCGGCCGGTGATCTCGATCACTTCGAGGGCCCGCACGATACGGCGGCCGTTACTGGGCAGGATCGCCACGGCGGCCTCGGGGTCGGCGGCGGCGAGGCGCGCGTGCAGCGCCCCCGAGCCGCGCAGCGCGAGTTCCTCCTCCAGCCGCGCCCGGACCTCGGGGTCGGTGCCGGGGAACTCCAGGTTGTCGACGGCGCCGCGCACGTACAGGCCGGAGCCGCCGACCAGGATCGGCCAGCGCCCCTCCGCGAGCAGCGCGTCGATGCGTTCCCGGGCGAGCCGCTGGTACTCGGCGACCGAGGCGGTGACGGTCACGTCCCAGACGTCCAGGAGATGGTGAGGGACGCCGGCGCGCTCCTCCCGCGTCAGTTTGGCGGTGCCGATGTCCATCCCTCGGTACAGCTGCATGGAGTCGGCGTTGACGACCTCGCCGCCGAGCCGGTGGGCCAGGAAGACGCCCAGATCGGACTTCCCGGCCGCGGTGGGACCGACGACGGCGATGACGCGCGGGGGGGAGAGTGCACTGCTCACGGGCCCAGTCTCCCAAACTCCGGGGGGTGGACTCGAACGAGTTACGTGACGGCACTCGTGCGGGGTCGTTGCCAGTTGCGAGGTCTTGCCGCCCGTCGGGGGGAGGCGGCGCACCGGGGGCGCAAACGGACGCACCGGACGACGCGGGATTTCGCCCGCACGAGTAACGTATGGAGTGGACATGGGCGTTTTCGCACGAATTTTCCGTAAGGCGAAGACCACGGAAGAGGAATCGGCCGCCGAGGCACAGGCCGGCACACACACGACCGCGGCCGAGGCGGTCGCGGAGACGACGTCGGAGACGGAGGCGAAGGGGTCGGCCGCGGCACCGGAGGGGGAGCCCGACCGGCCGTCGGCCGACAAGCCGGCGGAGTCCGGCTCCGACGACGGCGTCGAGATCCCCAAGCAGCAGTCCGCCGACGAGGCCGCCGACAGCGAGACCGGCGAGAACGCACGCACATAACTGCCCCGCGCGGGAAGGTGAAGCATGGGTCTGATGGACAATTTGAAAGCCAAACTCGCACCGGCCAAGGGCAAGGTCTCCGACTTCGCACAGCGGCACGAGGACAAGGTGGCCCAGGGTCTCGACAAGGCGGCCAAGGTGGTCGACGAGAGGACCAAGGGCAAGTACAGCGACAAGATCCAGACGGGTACGGGCAAGGCCAAGGGCGCCGTGGACCGACTCGCGCACAAGGGCGACGGCACGGCGTCCGGCAGCGGCACCCCGCCGCCGGACGCACCCCCGCCGACCACGTGAACGGCACATCGACGGACGGCCGTGGAGACGACACGCTCCCGGCCGTCCGCCCTTCGCACGGGCATCGGCCGTCCGCGGGAGTGCGGGCCCAGCGGGCACGCGCGCGGGTGCGTGCCCGCGTGTCCCCCGGCGCGCCGGTCCGCTACGACCAGGCGGCGACCAGATAGCCGACGCCGTACGGCGCGTCGTCGTACAGCAGGGAACCCGCCAGCCCCGCCTGCTCGGCGGCCCCGGCGAGCACCTGCCATGAGGAGCGGCCCGACGCCTGGAGTTCTGCCGCGAGAGCGGTGTCGAGGGCCTGGAGTGCGGGCACGTCCGCGCTGCCGAGCGCGCGGGCGACGGACGCGTCGAAGGGCGCCGCCCGCTCGTCGAGATAGCCGGGCGCCTTGAGCGTGCGGCAGGCGCTCGCGTCGCCCATCACCAGCAGCGCCACCCGGTCCTCGCGGGCGGCGAGGTCCCTGCCCGCCTCGGCACACCGCTCCGGCTCCAGTGACTCCCCCACCCCGAAGCCCCCGACCGGGGCGGCCGACCAGCCCGTTCGCTCCAGCAGCCAGGCGGCCACAGCCAGCGAGGCCGGCAGCACACGCCCCGCGCCCGCATCGGACGCCGCCCCGCCCAGCCGTACGCCGACGTCGACGCCGAAGCCCCGGAAGGAGCCCGGCGTGCCCTCGGGGTGGCTGCCGCGCCCGCTCCGCCCGGCGGGACCGACGACCACGAGGAGGCCGGGCCGGGACGCGGCCAGGACGCCGAGCGCGTCCACGCACGCCGCACGCGCGGCGTCCATCTCGGGTGCCGCGCCCGCGGCGACCTCGGGCACGAGGAGGGGCGGGCACGGGCAGACTGCGGCGGCGACAAGCATGATCGGCAGCCTACTGCGGGCCCCTCGGAGGACGCCGGGCTGCTCGCCCCCAGGACACGCCCGTCCCGGAGACGGGACGGCGGTCCTGTCGGCCGCCCGTCCCGGGGCCGGGCGGGTCGGTCCGCGTCAGTCGACGGCGCAGCCGCCGGTGACCGCCGGCAGCGGCTCGGGCACGCCCACCTTGGGCAGGCCCAGCAGCACACCGGCCGGCTGGACCCGGCCGGCGGCGTTGCGCTTCTCCCAGGCGTCACCCGCGCGCGTGCGGCGCACCTCCAGGACGGCTCCCTCGGCGAGCAGGTGGTGCGGGGCGGCGTAGGTGATCTCGACGGTCACGACGTCACCGGGGCGGACCTCCTGGTCCGGCTTGGCGAAGTGCACGAGGCGGTTGTCGGGCGCGCGCCCCGACAGACGGCGGGTGGCGTCGTCCTTGCGGCCCTCGCCCTCGGCGACCATCAGCTCCAGCGTGCGGCCGACCTGCCCCCGGTTCTCCTCCCAGGAGATCTCCTCCTGGAGGGCCACGAGGCGCTCGTAGCGGGCCTGGACGACCTGCTTGGGGATCTGGTCCTCCATGGTGGCCGCGGGGGTGCCGGGCCGCTTGGAGTACTGGAAGGTGAACGCCTGTGCGAAGCGCGCCTCGCGCACGACGTGCAGCGTCTGCTCGAAGTCCTCCTCGGTCTCGCCGGGGAAGCCCACGATGATGTCGGTGGTGATCGCCGCGTGCGGGATGGCGGCGCGGACCTTCTCGATGATCCCCAGGTAGCGCTCCTGACGGTAGGAGCGGCGCATCGCCTTCAGGACCGTGTCCGAGCCGGACTGGAGCGGCATGTGCAGCTGCGGCATCACGTTGGGCGTCTCGGCCATCGCCGCGATCACGTCGTCGGTGAAGTCGCGCGGGTGCGGCGAGGTGAAGCGGACCCGCTCCAGGCCGTCGATCGCGCCGCAGGCCCGCAGCAGCTTGCCGAACGCCTCGCGGTCGCCGATGTCGGAACCGTAGGCGTTGACGTTCTGGCCGAGCAGGGTGATCTCGCTGACGCCCTCGGCGACCAGGGCCTCGACCTCGGCGAGGATGTCGCCGGTACGGCGGTCCTTCTCCTTGCCGCGCAGGGCGGGGACGATGCAGAAGGTGCAGGTGTTGTTGCAGCCGACGGAGATCGAGACCCAGGCGGCGTACGCGCTCTCGCGCCGGGTCGGCAGCGTCGACGGGAACGCCTCCAGCGACTCGGCGATCTCGACCTGCGCCTCCTCCTGCACGCGCGCGCGTTCCAGCAGGACGGGCAGCTTGCCGATGTTGTGCGTGCCGAAGACGACGTCGACCCAGGGCGCGCGCCGGACGATGGTGTCGCGGTCCTTCTGCGCGAGGCAGCCGCCGACCGCGATCTGCATCCCGGGCCGCCGCGTCTTCATGGGGGCGAGATGGCCGAGGTTGCCGTACAGCTTGTTGTCGGCGTTCTCGCGGACGGCGCAGGTGTTGAAGACGACGACGTCAGCGTCGCCGTTCGCGCCCTCGGGTGCGCGCACGTAACCGGCGTCCTCGAGCAGCCCCGACAATCGCTCCGAGTCGTGGACGTTCATCTGGCACCCGTAGGTGCGCACCTCGTAAGTCTTCACGCCCACTGCCTGGCTCCGGTCGCTGCTGCTCATGGGACAAGGGTATGCGGTCGTACGAATCCCTCGTCCCTGTGTTTCGGGCGGGCGGGGCACCCCCGCGGCTACCTGGCGGCGCCCGCCCACCCCTGTCCGCGCAGCACCGCGCAGACGTCCGGCGCCTCGTAGTGCTCGCCCTTGAGGACCTTGCCGTCGGCCCTGCGGGCGACCTGTCCGTCCGGGCCCAGCTTGGTCATGTTGGAGCGGTGGATCTCGGCCAGCACGGCGTCCAGGTCGATGCCGTGGACCAGGGCCGTCCCGTACGCGACGTAGACGACGTCCGCCAGCTCGTGCGCGAGCCGGTCGAGCGGGCCGCTGACGGCCACCTCGGCGACCTCCGCCGCCTCCTCGGCGAGCAGTTCCCCGCGGTGCGCGGCGAGTCCCGGGGCGACCTCCGTCGGCCGGGTGCGGGCGTCGAGGCCGAACGCGCGGTGGAACTCACGGACCAGGTCGGCGGGCGAGGAACTCATACGGCCGACTGTAGCGGCCGGGTCGGACAGCGCGGTGTCCGCGCCGGAGGCCCCCGGCGGCATCCTCCGGCGGCCCTGTGACCCCGGCCCTGGTCAGCGGCCCGGACCGACTGGCAGGATCTCCGCCATGGCCAGCGCACCGACCCGCATCCGTCTCCGCAGGCGCCACGTCCTGCGGGGCGGGGCCGCCGGGGCCGTGGCCCTGGGGCTGCTGCTGTGGTGGGTCCTGCCCCTGGGCGAGGCGCCGCCGAGCGGGACGATCACTTTCAGCACCGGCACGCGCGCGGGTGTGTACCAGGAGTACGGCGAGCTGCTGCGCAAGGAGCTGGCCAAGGACATGCCGCGGCTGGAGGTGCGGCTGCTGACGAGCGACGGCTCGCAGGAGAACGTCGAGCGCGTGGCCACCGGCAAGGCCGACTTCACGATCGCCGCCGCCGACGCCGTGGACACGTTCAGGATCGGCGGCAAGCCGGTCCAGAGCCGGCTGCGCGGTGTCGCCCGCCTGTACGACGACTACGTGCAGCTCGTCGTCCCGCCGGACTCGGACATCCGGTCGGTCGCCGACCTCAAGGGCAAGCGGGTGGCCATCGGGCTGCCGAACTCCGGGGTGCGGCTGATCGCCACGCGCGTGCTGGAGGCGGCCGGGATCGACCCGGAGAAGGACATCACCCCCCGGTCGGACGGCATCGACACCGGCCCCGGGCGCCTCGGCAAGGAGCTCGACGCGTTCTTCTGGTCGAGCGGGGTGCCGACGGACGGGCTGGCGAAGATCGCGGAGACGTCCTCGTTCCGTTTCGTGCCGATCGACGCGAGGCTCGTCGCCAAGGTGCACGCCCAGGGGGACGCGGCGCAGTTCTACCGGGCGACCAACATGCCGGAGTCGGCCTACCCGACGGTCCAGAACGGCGACACCGTGCCGACGATCGCCGTCTCCAACCTGCTGATCACCCGCAAGGACATGGATCCCCGGCTCACCGAGTGGCTGACCCGGACGGTGATCAGGAGCCGCGACCGGATCGGCGACCAGGTGCACTCCGCGCAGCTCGTCGACGTGCGGACGGCGATCTACACCGATCCGCTGGACCTGCACGAGGGCGCTCGCGGCTACTACCGCTCGGTCAAGCCGTAGGGCCGCTCAGGAGGCCGGGCCCGACCTCGGGACCGTCACGGTCACCCGGAGTCCGTGCGGCTCGTGGCGGCCGTACGAGATCGCGCCGCCGCCCGCCGCGAGCAGGGCCCGCGAGATGGACAGGCCGAGGCCGGACCCCTTGATGTTCTGGTGGCGGCCGCTGCGCCAGAAGCGGTCGCCCACGCGCGCGAGTTCCTCGTCGGTGAGGCCGGGGCCGCGGTCGGCGACCGTGATCGTCGACGCGGTGCCGGTGGACTCGACGGTGACCTCGACGCTCTGGTCGCGCGGCGTGAACTTGACCGCGTTGTCGATCACCGCGTCCAGCGCGCTGGACAGCGCCACCGGATCGGCCCAGGCGGTGGTCGCCGGGCAGGCGCCGCGCAGGCTCACCCCCTTGGCCTCGGCGGTCGGCGACCAGGCCGCGACGCGCTCCGCGGCCAGCGCGCCCACGTCGGTGAGCCGCAGGTCGGCCTCGGTGTGCTCGGCCAGGGCCAGGTCCAGCAGGTCGTCCAGCACCTGGGCCAGCCGCTTGCCCTCGGCCTGCACCGAGGCGATCTCCTGGTTGCCCTCGGGCAGTTCGAAGGCGAGCAGTTCGATGCGCAGCAGGAGCGCCGCGAGCGGGTTGCGCAGCTGGTGGGAGGCGTCCGCGACGAACGCGCGCTGCTGCTCCAGGACGTCCTCCACGTTGTCCGCCATCTCGTTGAACGAGCGGGCCAGCCGGCGCAGCTCCGGGGGCCCGCTGGCCACCGCGACGCGGGACTTCAGCCGGCCGCTGGCGATCTCGTGCGTGGTCACGTCCAGCACGCGCACGGGCCGCAGCACCCAGCCGGTCAGCCGCAGGGCGGCGCCGACGGCCACCAGCATCGCGGCCGTCAGCCCGGCGCCGACGAGCAGCCAGCCGTCGAGGATCCGCGACCGCATCTGCCCCGTGGGCGAGTCGGTGACGACGACCGCGACGACGTCGCCGTCCCGGATGACCGGCGAGGCGATCACGAGCCGCCCCCGCTGTCCGGGCCACACCTGCTCGGGGTCGTGGCTGCGCCTGCTGAGCAGCGACTCCTCGAACGCGTCGCGCACCTCGCCGGCGCCCGGCAGGAACCAGGTCGCGGGACCGCTGGCCAGGGGCGTGTCGTTGGGCAGGAAGACGCCCGCGCGGATGCCGTAGACCTCGTAGTAGCTCTCCAGCTCGCTGCTGAGGACGCGCCGCTCGTCGCGGGTGCTGCCGGCGTCGGCCGCGGGCCGCGCGATCGCCGCGAAGTACGCGGTGTCGTCGATCCGGTCCATGACGACGTTCTGCTGCTGCGCCGCGGCCAGGCTGACGGAGAGCGGCACGCCGAGCGCCAGCAGTACGGCCGCCATCAGGACGATGAGCAGCGGGAGGAGCCGGGTGCGCACCCTGCCCCGCTACGCGGCCGGGGCGACGAGCCGGTAGCCCACGCCGCGGACGGTCTCGATCAGCGCCGGCATGCGCAGCTTGGCGCGCAGGGAGGCCACATGCACCTCAAGGGTGCGCCCGGTCCCCTCCCAGCTCGTGCGCCACACCTCGCTGATGATCTGCTCGCGGCGGAAGACCACGCCGGGGCGCTGGGCGAGCAGGGCGAGCAGGTCGAACTCCTTGCGGGTCAGCTGGACGACCGAGCCGTCGACGCTGACCTGGCGGGTGGGCAGTTCGATGTGGACGGCGCCGAGCCGCAGCATCCCCTCGGTGCCGCTCCCGGCGTCCTCCTGGACGGTGCGCCGGCTGACGGCGTGGATGCGGGCGAGCAGCTCACCGGTGTCGTACGGCTTCACCACGTAGTCGTCGGCCCCGAGGTTGAGGCCGTGGATGCGCGAGCGGACGTCGGACCGCGCGGTCACCATGATCACCGGGGTGGCGGTGCGCTTGCGGATCTTGCCGCAGACCTCGTAGCCGTCCTGGTCGGGCAGGCCGAGGTCGAGGAGGACGACCCCGAAGCCGTCGGCCTCGGGGACGAGTGCCTGAAGGGCCTCTTCGCCGCTGCGCGCGTGCGTGACGTCGAAGCCGTGCCGCGCCAGAACCGCGGACAGTGCTGCGGCGACGTGGTTGTCGTCCTCGACGAGGAGCAGTCTCACCCCGGCCTCCTTCGGTTCACCGGCCGTACGGTTCGAACGTGTACACAGTGCGTACACGCGCGCGTGCATCAAGAGAGTCACGCTGATGGACGAGGACGCCGTCAAGGGGGTTCCGGTTGCGGGCGGCTTCCGTTATCCAGCCGGTACGCGCCCGGCCGTCACGAGCTACGACACGTGTCCGATTGCTATCGGATCGTGATGCTCAGATTCACCTCAGAACTGATGACGCAGGTCGCATGCGGTTACTACTGTCCTCCGAAACCGAGGAGGACGGAGCCTTACAGCGATGACCGAAGTATCGGTGGCCAAGGTGGACGCGGCCGCGACCGGCGACCTGGTCGTCCTGAAGAACGTCGACAAGCACTTCGGCGCTTTGCACGTACTGCAGGACATCGATCTGACGATCACCCGCGGTGAGGTCGTCGTGGTCATCGGGCCCTCCGGGTCCGGTAAGTCCACTCTGTGCCGCACCATCAACCGCCTTGAGACGATCGACTCCGGCACGATCACCATCGACGGCAAGCCGCTGCCGCAGGAGGGCAAGGAGCTGGCCCGGCTGCGCGCGGACGTCGGGATGGTCTTCCAGTCCTTCAACCTTTTCGCGCACAAGACCGTGCTCGAGAACGTGATGCTGGGGCAGATCAAGGTCCGCAAGGCGGACAAGAAGAAGGCCGAGGAGAAGGCCCGCTCCCTGCTCGACCGGGTGGGCGTCGCCAGCCAGGCCGAGAAGTACCCCGCCCAGCTCTCCGGTGGCCAGCAGCAGCGTGTGGCCATCGCCCGGGCGCTGGCCATGGACCCCAAGGTCATGCTGTTCGACGAGCCGACGTCGGCTCTCGACCCGGAGATGATCAACGAGGTCCTGGAGGTCATGCAGCAGCTCGCCCGTGACGGCATGACCATGATCGTCGTCACCCATGAGATGGGCTTCGCCCGCTCGGCCGCCAACCGGGTGGTCTTCATGGCCGACGGCAAGATCGTCGAAGAAGCCGTGCCGGACCAGTTCTTCAGCAACCCGCGCAGTGACCGCGCCAAGGACTTCCTGTCCAAGATCCTGCACCACTGACGGACTGCGTCACGCACCCGACGACCTGCGTCACCACCCCCTGAGGGGACGCATCTCTTCATCACGCAAAGGATGTTCACCATGAAGCTCCGCAAGGCCTCCGCCGCGGTCGCCGCCGCCCTCGTCCTCTCGGTCACCGCCACCGCGTGCGGCGGTGACAGCAGCAAGGACAGCGGTTCGGGTTCCGGTGGCGGCGGCAAGATCAAGATCGGTATCAAGTACGACCAGCCCGGCCTGGGGCTGAAGGAGCCGGGCGGCTCGTTCGCCGGATTCGACGTGGACGTGGCGACGTACGTGGCCAAGGAGCTCGGCTACGGTCCCGACAAGATCGAGTGGGTCGAGACCAAGAGCGCCGACCGCGAGAACGCCCTGGCCCGCGGCGACGTCAAGATGATCGCGGCGACGTACTCGATCACCGACGAGCGCAAGCAGAAGGTGGACTTCGCCGGCCCGTACCTGCTGGCCCACCAGGACCTGCTCCTCAAGGCGGACTCGGACATCGCCGAGGGCACCGACCTCAACGGCAAGAACCTGTGTTCCGTCGCAGGCTCGACCTCGGCGCAGAACGTCAAGGACTCGATCGCCCCGAAGGCCAACCTCAAGCAGTACAGCGGCTACTCCGAGTGCATCGCCGCCCTGCAGAGCGGCGCAGTGGACGCGGTGACCACCGACGACTCGATCCTCGCGGGCTTCGCCGCGCAGAGCCAGTACAAGGGCAAGTTCAAGCTCGCCGGCCTCAAGCTGAGCAACGAGAACTACGGCATCGGCGTCAAGAAGGGCGACTCCGCGACCCTGGACAAGATCAACAAGGCCCTGGAGAAGATGGTCAAGGACGGCGCCTGGGACAAGGCGGTCCAGGACAACTTCGGTCCGGCCAACTACAAGAACGAGCCCGCGCCGAAGATCGGCAACGTCGTCAAGTAGCGCGAGCGTCCCCCACCGGCGTGCCGTCGCCGACCGCGATCAAGGCGACGGCACGCCGCGCTGTCCACGTTCCTCACCCACCCGGAAGCGCGGGAGATCGTGTTCGACTTTCTTTCTGACTATGACGACCCCACCCTGCTGGGCGCCTTCTGGGTGACGATCAAGCTCACCCTGTTCTCCGGCGTCGGCTCCCTGGTCTGGGGCACCCTTCTGGCAGCCATGCGTGTCAGCCCGGTCCCGCTGATGCGCGGTTTCGCAACCGTGTACGTGAACGTCGTCCGGAACATCCCCCTGACGGTCATCATCCTCTTCACCTCGCTCGGCCTGGCCGACATCTTCGGGGTGACGATGGGGTCCGACATCTTCAAGACCCGGGACTTCCGGCTCGCCGTGCTCGGACTCGTCGCCTACACCGCGGCGTTCGTCTGCGAGGCGATCCGCTCCGGCATCAACACCGTCCCGCTCGGACAGGCCGAGGCGGCCCGTGCGATCGGCCTGAACTTCACCCAGACGCTGCGGCTCATCGTGCTGCCGCAGGCGTTCCGCGCGGTCATCGGCCCCCTGGCCAACGTGCTGATCGCCTTGACCAAGAACACCACGGTGGCGGCCGCGATCGGTGTGGCGGAAGCGGCGCTGCTGATGAAGGAAATGATCGAGAACGAGGCTCAGACAGTGCTCATCGCGGCCGTCTTCGCCTTCGGCTTCGTGGTACTGACCCTGCCCACCGGCCTCTTCCTCGGCTGGCTCAGCAAGCGACTGGCGGTGAAGCGATGAGCTCGGTCCTGTACGACACCCCGGGCCCCCGCGCCAAGCGGCGCAACGTCCTGCTCTCGGTCGTCTTCGTCGTCCTGATCGTCGCCCTGGTGTGGTGGGTCTGGAAGACGATGGACGACAAGGGCCAGCTCGACTGGGCCCTGTGGAAGCCCTTCACCCAGTCCGAGGCCTGGTCGACCTATCTGTGGCCCGGCCTGCTCAACACGCTGAAGGCGGCGGCGCTCGCCATGGTGATCGCCCTCCCGCTGGGCGCCGCCTTCGGCATCGCACGGATGTCCGACCACAAGTGGGTGCGGGTACCCGCGGGCGTGGTGGTCGAGCTCTTCCGGGCCATCCCGGTGCTGCTGCTGATGCTGTTCGCCAACGAGTTCTACGTCCGCTCCACGGGCATCCCGAGCAACGAACGGCCCCTGTACGCGGTGGTCACCGGCCTGGTCCTCTACAACGCCTCGGTGCTCGCCGAGGTCGTGCGCGCGG
Organism: Streptomyces zinciresistens K42; assembly: GCF_000225525.1. Taxonomy (GTDB): domain Bacteria; phylum Actinomycetota; class Actinomycetes; order Streptomycetales; family Streptomycetaceae; genus Streptomyces; species Streptomyces zinciresistens. Next base: position 82,083 of record NZ_AGBF01000006.1, read on the forward strand.
GCATCCTGGCCCTCCCCAAGGGCCAGACCGAGGCGGCCCACGCCATCGGTCTGCGCAAGGGCCAGACCATGACGGCGATCCTGCTCCCGCAGGCGGTCACCGCGATGCTGCCGGCCATCGTCAGCCAGCTCGTGGTGATCGTGAAGGACACGGCGCTCGGCGGTGTGATGATCGGCTTCACCGAGCTGCTGAACTCGCGCCAGACCCTGGCGGCCTTCTACGGCAACGTCATCCCGAGCTTCGTCGTCGTCGCCGCCGTCTTCATCCTCCTGAACTTCGTCCTCACCAGCTTCGCGAGCTGGCTGGAGCAGCGGCTGCGGCGCAGCAAGCGCAGCACGGGCGCGGTGCTCGGCGCCGAGGACATGGAGGAGCTGAACCCGGCGGCCACCGGAGGCACCTACGGGGCCGGCGCGGGCGGGAAGACCTGACGTCACGTCATATCGCTTGAGCCGACGGAGGGCAGTGGCATGATCGCCACTGCCCTTCATCACTTGACGCAAACACTGGCAATGGGTTGCATACGTTCTGTGATCGTGCACCCTGCTCCCACGTTCTGTTCACCCGCGTCCCCCGGGGCACCGCTGCGGGCAGGGGGCGCCGCGCCGTGGACCCGGTGATCATCGTCGGGGCGGGACCCGTCGGGCTCACGCTCGCCCTGGCCCTGGCCCGCCAGGAGGTGCCGTCCGTCGTCCTGGACGAGGGCCCCGGCAAGGACGAACCCCGTCTCGCGCGTACCGTCGTCCTGCGCGAGGACACCACCGCGCTCCTCGAACGCCTGACCGGGTCGCCCGTCGCCCGCGCCGGGACCCGCTGGGCCGGATGGCGGTCGATGCGGCGCAAGCAGGTGATGCGCGAGGTCTCCTTCGGCGACGCCCCGGACGGGCCCGAACACCTCACCGGCCCCGCTCCGCTGCACATCGCCCAGCACGTGCTGACCGGCGCCCTGCGCGCCGCCCTCGTGAACGAGCCGCTGGTGAAGGTCTGCGTCGACAGCCGGCTGGACGCCCTGGAGCAGGAACGCTCCGGCATCACGGCCCACACCCGCGGCCCCAAGGGCACCTGGTGGCGCGGCAGTTACGTGGTCGGCTGCGACGGCCCCCGCTCGACCGTGCGCAAGCTCCAGGACATCCGCTTCCCCGGTCGAACGGCCGTCGAACGACACGCCGTGGCCGCACTGCGCGTGGAACTTCCCTGGGAGGGCCGCGCGTTGCTCCACCGGATGCCGCCGTGGCGGACGTCCGGCCCCTCGGGCGGGGAGGTGACCGGGCGCCCGCTGCCGGAAGGGGTGTGGCGTCTGGACTGGCTGCTGCCGCCGGGCAAGGACCTCGTCACCCCCGAGCTGCTGGTGGGCCATGTCCGGGAGACGCTCGGCGGGTGGACCGACGGCCCGACACCGTCGTACGAACTCCTCGACACCGGTGTGCACACGGTCCACCACCGCCTGGCCCGCCGCTGGCGCGTGGGGCGGGTCTTCCTCGCCGGGGACGCGGCCCACTGCCTCGGCGCGCTCGGTACGCACGGGCTGGACGAAGGGCTGCGGGACGCCGACAACCTCGCCTGGAAGCTGGCCCCGGCCTGGCACCACGGGCCGCACGAGGCGCTGCTCGACAGCTACCAGAGCGAGCGGCGCGCGGTCGTCGCCGCCCGGCTGCGGGCCGCCGACCAGGCCCTGCCGCTGCTGCGGCCCGGCAGCGGCCTGCGCGCGTACGTCCCCGGCTCGACCCGGGGGCACGACGCGCTGCTGACGGACGGCCACCTGGGACAGGGGGCGATCGGCGCCCCCGGGACGTACGCCGGCTCACCGCTCGCGCCGGGCGCCCTGGAGGGTGAGGTGCCCGTGGACACCCCGCGCGGGGCGCCCGTCGCCGACGTACGGGTCACCGCGGAGGACGGTTCCTTCGTACAGCTGCGCGACCGGCTCGGGCGTGGCGCGCTGCTGGTCCTGCTGATCGCCCCGGGCACGGGTGTGTGGGAGCGCAAGCACTGGGCGACGGCCGGGATCATGCCCCGGCTCGCGGCGGCGGTGACGGCGCTGCCCTACCGGGCCGAGTTGCTGGTCGCCGAGAGCTACCCCGGGGCGGCCGCGCACTCGGTCCTGCTGGTGCGGCCCGACGGCCACCTCGTCACGGCGCTGAGCGGGGTGCGGCCCGCCGATCTGTACGCGGCCGCCGAGGCCGTCCTGGGCGGACCGGTGAAGGCACCCGCCGAGGCCGCCGCGCAGGCCGGCGCCGCGGCCGGCTCGCGCTGACCGCCGCCCGCGTCGCGCTCGCTGTCACCGTGCGGTCCGCATGGTGACAGCGAGTTGACCGGCTCGTACCGGCGTGGTCTACTCCGGACCGTGACCGACACCTGTGTACGCCTGTGGCGGAGGGTCCACATGGACCTCGTCCGCTACGCGGGCTGCGTGTGTCGCCCGTCCTGCTGAACTCGCATCCCCCTTTTCCGCCGTGCGCCGCCAGTCGCCGACTGCGCCGTCGCGCGCGCTCTTCGCGAACTTCTCCAGGACGGTGCCCCTTGTCTGTCCCCTCTCTCACCGCCGCGACTGCCGCCTCCCAGCCGGATTCCGCGGCGGCTTCCGTGCGGATGGCCGTCGCCTCCGGAACGGCTTCCGTCCCGGCCGGCGCGGCGGTTCCCGCACCGGCTTCCGAGCCGACCCAGGCGGATCTCCTCGACTTCGCGCGGCGCACGGCCGCCGACACCGAACTGATCGCCTCACTCCCGCTCGACCCCGAGGGCCGCACCTGGGTACGGCTCGACGGTCCCGGTGGCAGCGAGGCGTGGCTGATCGGCTGGCCACCCGGGACGGGCACCGGCTGGCACGACCACGCGGAGTCCGTGGGGGCGTTCGTCACGGCGTCCGGTGAACTCAGGGAGCACTCCCTCGCCGTCCGGCTGCCCGCCGACGGCTGGAAGACGCTCGAACTGCACGAGGACGTCGACCGCTCACGTCTGCTGCCGGCCGGCAAGGGGCGTTCCTTCGGCCGTCATCATGTCCACGAGGTCCTCAACGAGTCCTCCGACCGGCACGCTGTCTCCGTACACGCCTACTACCCGCCCCTGCCGCGGATCCGCCGCTTCAGCCGCAGCGGGCCGGTCCTGCGACTGGAGCAGGTGGAGAGCCCGGAGGACTGGCAGTGAGCGCGCACGAGACCGGCCCGGACGCGGACTTCCCGGGTGAACGGCCCGTCGGCATCGACGAGTTGCTGGAGCGGGTGCGCTCCGGCTACGAGCGGATAGCGGCGCCGGACGCGTACGAGGCCGCGCGGGGCGGCGAGGCCCTGCTGGTCGACATCCGGTACGCGGCGCTGCGCGAGCGGGACGGACTGATCCCCGGCGCCCTCGTCATCGAGCGCAACGAGGTGGAGTGGCGGCTCGATCCGCAGGGCAGCCACCGCGTCCCCGAGGCCACCGGTCACGCGCTGCGCGTCGTGGTGTTCTGCAACGAGGGGTACGCGTCGAGCCTGGCCGTCGAATCGCTGCGGCGCCTGGGGCTGTACCGGGCCACGGATCTGATCGGCGGATTCCAGGCGTGGCGGGCGCTGGGCCTGCCGGTGACACCGGAGTCCGCGCACTGACGTCGCGCGCACGTCCCCGGACGTCGCGCCTCCTCAAGGGCCCGGTCCGCACCGGAGGGTCGCCTCCGTACTCGTGGTTCCTCATCGGGGGCTCGGTTCCGGACGCGATGGGCGCCCCCGCGCGTCCACCGTGTCCGGGCCGGCGCCCTCCGTCCGATCCCGGCCCTCGCCGGCGTCAGAATCCCTCGTCCCCCAGGAACTCCGTCTCCTCGCCCTCCTCCTCCAGGGCCTGCCGGACCACGCGCAGGGCCATGCCCTCGGGATAGCCCTTGCGGGCCAGCATCCCCGCGAGCCGCCGCAGCCGCTTGTCGCGGTCCAGCCCGCGTGTGGAGCGCAGTTTGCGGGCGACGAGGTCGCGTGCGGTCGCCTCCTCCTGCTCGGAGTCGAGCTGGGCTACGGCCGTGTCGATCAGTGCGGAGTCGACGCCCTTGGTGCGCAGCTCCTGGACGAGCGCGCGCCGGGCGAGCCCCCGGGAGTGGTGCCGGGACTCCACCCAGGCGTCCGCGAACGCGCTGTCGTCGATGAGGCCGGCCTCCTCGAACCGCGACAGCACCTCCTCGGCGGCGTCGTCCGGGATCTCCCGCTTGCGCAGGGCGTCCGCGAGCTGTCTGCGTGTGCGCGGGGTCCCGGTGAGCAGGCGCAGGCAGATCGCCCGTGCCCGCTCCACCGGGTCCCCTGGGGGCGTCCCCTCCTCGGCCCTCGACGAGGAAGAGGCGCCTCCGTCCTCACCGGACGGCTCCGTGTGCCCGCGTCTGCGGCGCCCTCGGGTGCCACCCGGACCGTCCGTGCCCCGGGTCCCGCCGCGTGCGCGGCGCGAACCGCCCCGAGAGCCGCCGGCCCCGTACGCCGAGCCGCCCTCACGCCGTGCCTCGCTGTCGTGTCCCCCGTCCGTTTCCTGGGCCGCGCCCTCTCCCCGGGCATGCGTGCCCGGGTCGGAGAAGCCCTCGTCACCGCTGCCCCGCCCCCGGGGGGTCTCCGGGGAGAAGGTGTACTCGGCCCAGTCCGTTCGCCGTGTCACGGATCAGCTCTTGGCCGCCGCGGCCTTGGTCTTCGCCGCCTTGGCCGCCGGGGCGGGCACCGTCTTCGCGGCGTCGTCCGCGGGGGCGGAGCCGGCCGCGTCCGCGCCCGGCTCGGCCGCCGGCTCCTCCGGCCGCACGCCGACGCCCAGCTTCTCCTTGATCTTCTTCTCGATCTCGTTGGCCAGGTCGGGGTTGTCCTTCAGGAAGTTGCGCGCGTTCTCCTTGCCCTGGCCGAGCTGGTCGCCCTCGTACGTGTACCAGGCGCCGGCCTTGCGGACGAAGCCGTGCTCCACGCCCATGTCGATCAGGCCGCCCTCACGGCTGATGCCCTGGCCGTAGAGGATGTCGAACTCGGCCTGCTTGAAGGGGGGCGCGACCTTGTTCTTGACGACCTTGCAGCGGGTGCGGTTGCCGACGGCGTCGGTGCCGTCCTTCAGGGTCTCGATGCGGCGGATGTCGATACGCACCGAGGCGTAGAACTTCAGCGCGCGGCCACCGGTCGTGGTCTCCGGCGAGCCGAACATCACGCCGATCTTCTCGCGGAGCTGGTTGATGAAGATCGCGGTGGTCTTCGACTGGTTGAGTGCGCTGGTGATCTTCCGCAGGGCCTGGCTCATCAGACGGGCCTGGAGACCGACGTGGCTGTCGCCCATCTCGCCCTCGATCTCCGCGCGCGGGACGAGCGCGGCGACGGAGTCGATGACGATGAGGTCGAGCGCTCCGGAGCGGACCAGCATGTCCACGATCTCCAGGGCCTGCTCGCCGTTGTCCGGCTGGGACAGGATCAGGTTGTCGATGTCGACGCCGAGCTTCTTCGCGTACTCGGGGTCGAGGGCGTGCTCGGCGTCCACGAAGGCGACCTGGCCGCCGGCCTTCTGGGCGTTCGCCACCGCGTGCAGGGTCAGCGTGGTCTTGCCGGAGGACTCCGGTCCGTAGATCTCGACGACACGGCCGCGTGGCAGGCCGCCGACGCCGAGGGCCACGTCGAGCGCGGTCGACCCGGTCGAGATGACCTCGATGGGCTCCATCGACCGCTCGCCCATGCGCATGACCGCGCCTTTGCCGAATTGTCGTTCAATCTGTGCGAGTGCGGCTTCGAGAGCCTTCTCGCGGTCGGTTCCTGCCATGGGTTCCACCCGGTTTGCTTGAGTCGATCGCTTCACGTCAAAGACGCTAACGCCTGCCACTGACAATGCGCCCCGACGCCCGTCCAGCCTGTGGATAACTCGGGTACTTCTCCGTAGAAAACCAGGCGAACCACCCGCTGCGCACCCTGCCGGAGCTTCCATAAGAATGGATGTTCGATTTTTGTGTCAAGCGCACCACGCGACACTCGCGGGGGTGATGTGGGGGCCCGGGACGGGCCCGGACTCCCCCGGCGGCCCGCATCCGACGTCCCGTTTCCGGGACGTTGCCGGAGGTCACCGCCCCCGTCTGCGGCCCGGCCTTCGCCTGCCCCCGGCCGTCCGGCCGTGACGGGCGTCCGTCTCAGGCGGAGCCGCCGCCGGAGCCGTTGGAGCCGTTGGAGCCGCCGGAGCCGTTGGAGTCCGGATCAGTCCCGGTGCCCGAACCGGGGTCCCGACCGGGCTCGGTGTCCGGACCGGGCTTGGAGCCCCGTCCGGGTCTGGGGTCCGGGCCCGAGGCGGCGTCCGGGTCGGAATCCGGTCCGGGCCGGGGCTCCGGGCCAGGTCCGGGCTCGGGTCGCGGCCTCGGCTCCGGCCGTGCCGCTCCCGGTACGTGATACCACAGCGTGCGTACGCGGACGACCAGACCGCGGCCCGCGGCCCGCACCCGGTGCCCGTGCACACGCGGGTCGTCCGTGACGTCGTACCGCTTCACGTACGCCCCCAGGAACGCCTGGAGCGTGGCGACAGCCGGAATGGCGATCAGCGCGCCCACCGCGCCGAGGAGGGCGGTGCCCGCGATGACCGACCCGAAGGCCACGGCGGGGTGGATGTCGACGGTCTTGGAGGTCAGCTTGGGCTGGAGCATGTAGTTCTCGAACTGCTGGTAGACCACGACGAACACCAGCACCCACAGCGCGTACCAGGGAGCGACGGTGAACGCGATCAGCATGGGCAGGGCACCCGCGAGATAGGTGCCGATGGTGGGGATGAACTGCGAGACCAGGCCCACCCACACCGCGAGCACGGGCGCGTACGGCACATCGAGGCTCGCCAGCAGGATGTAGTGCGCGATGCCGGAGACGAGCGCCATCAGTCCGCGTGAGTACAGGTAGCCGCCGGTCTTGATGACGGCGATCTCCCACGCGCGCAGCACCTCGGCCTGCCGGGCCGGCGGCAGCACGGAGCACAGTGCCCGGCGCAGTCGCGGGCCGTCCGCGGCGAAGTAGAACGAGAACAGCGTGATCGTCAGCAGTTGGAAGAGCCCGCCGAGGACCTGGGCGGACACGTCGAGGACGCCGGTGGCGCTGTTCTGCACGTAGTTGCGCAGCCAGTCGGAGCGGAGCAGCCCCTCCTGGACGTCGACACGGCGCAGTTCGGTGTTGAAGTGCCCGTTGATCCAGTTGATGACGGAGTCGAGGTACTGCGGGAAGTCCTCGACGATCTTGATGATCTGGCCCGCGAGCATGGACCCCAGCAGGGTCACGAACCCGGCGGCGATCACCATCACGGCGAGGAAGACGGTGGCCGTGGCCAGTCCCCGGCGCAGTCCGCGCGACGCCATCCAGCTCACCGCGGGCTCGATGGCGAGGGCAAGGAAGAACGCGATGAGGATGTTGATCAGCAACCCGGTGAGCTGGTGGAACGCCCAGCTGCCCAGCTGGAACGCGCCGACGAGCGTCAACGCCAGCACCATGGCGCGCGGCAGCCAGCGCGGCATGCGGGAACCGGGCCCGGCGCCACCCTCGCCCGGGGGCGGAAGGGGCGGCGTCGTGCCGAACGGGGACCCGTGCCGGGCGAGCGGCCCGGTCTCGTCAGTGCTTGCCACGGAGCAAGTCTCGCCCACCCCGCCGACAATCGGGCCTGGTCGTGCGGTGTTCGGTACAGGTCAACGCCGCTCCCCCGGAACGTTCATGACGTCGCAGACCACACGCCACACGTCCTTGGTGTCCCAGCCCGCTTCCAGCGCCTCGTTCACCGTGCGCCCGCCCAGTTCCGCCATCACGTGATCGCGCGCGAAGGTGTCCGAGTGCCCCGGACCGAAGTGGTCCGCCATCCGCTGCCAGAAGACCGTCAACCGCATGCGTCCAGTATCCCGCCCCTGAGGGTGGGCCTGTGACGGGACCGCTTGCCAGGGCCGCTCGGCGCCCTACGGTCTGACGCATGGCTGAATCCGGAGCATCCCCACTCCCCCCGGCGCCCCCGGCGCACTCCCCGCTCTTCCGTGCCGAGCAGTTCGTCTGGCTCACCGCGCGGGTGCTGGAGCAGCGGCTGTTCGCGTACCACTTCCTGAACGGCTCGGCCGACCCGGTGGACACCGCGCTGGACGCCTATCGCAACGAGGACGGCGGGTACGGCCACGCCCTGGACCCGGACCTGCGCGGCCCGGTCAGCCAGCCGCTGCACAGCGGTCACGCACTGCGCGTGCTGGACGCGATCGGGCGCTGCGGGGGACAGCGGGTGGAACGCGTGTGCCGCTATCTCACCTCGGTCTCCACCCCGGACGGGGCCCTTCCGGCAACCGATCCCCGCCAGCGCGGCTACCCCGCCGCGCCCTCGTGGACGATCGTGCAGGCGCCTCCGAGTTCGCTCCTGGCCACCGGGCCCGTCGTCGGCCTGCTGCACCGCAACGAGGTGTGGCACGCCTGGCTGTTCCGGGCGACGGACTTCTGCTGGCAGGCCGTCGAGTCCCTGGAGAAGTCCCATCCGCAGGAAGTCCGGGCCGCGGTGGCGTTCCTGGACGCCGCTCCCGACCGCCCGCGCGCGGAGGCCGTCGCCGACCGTCTGGGCCGCATGGTGCGCGACCAGCGCCTCGCCGCGCTGGACCCGGAGCGCGACATCGTCGACACCGGCCCGTCCTCACCCGGCAGCACGCCGGGCGGGGCTTTCCTCCCGCACGACTTCGCGGCGACACCACGCTCGCTGGCGCGCGCGTGGTTCACGGAAGCCGAGATCAGCCGCTCTCTGGACCATCTCGCGGGCGAGCAGCGGGAGGACGGCGGCTGGCCCTCCCGCCGGCAGCGGTGGGCGCCCGGCGTCGGTCTGGAAGCCCGCCCCATGGCGACGATCGACGCGCTGCGCACCCTCAGGGCGTACGGCCGCCACATCGGCTGACCGTCCGGCGGTCCCCGCGGGCACGCGCGCCCTGGACCGGGCCGTCCTGGCGCGCGTACGGCGTCCGTCGCACCTCGCGCGCACGCGCGCCGCGCGTCACGCGCCGTGTCCCGCCCGGCCGGAGACCCAGGTCACCCGCCGAGGGCCCGCGCCCCGGCCGTCACCGCCACGGCCGCCGCGACGACGAGCAGGAAGGGGGCCCGCAGCATCAGCACCACGGCGGCCGCGGCGAGCCCGGCCACGCGCGCGTCCAGGACGAGCGCGCGCCCGTCACCGAACGTCTGCTGCGCGGTCAGCGCGGCCAGCAGCGCGACCGGCAGCAGGGCTGCCAGACTCCGTACGAGGGGCCTTTCGAGCGCGCCCGCGGGCACGAGCAGTCCGATGAGTTTGACGGCGTAGCAGCCGATCGCAGTGGCGCCGATCGCGATCCATATGTTCATCGCTCGCCCGCCCGCGTCTCTCGCCACTCCCCCGCGTCCGGGGTCTCTCGCCGCTCCCGCGGCTGCCCCGGCTTCCGCGCCGCGCCCCGGCGGCGGCCTTCGGCCCACAGCACAGCCGGTGCCGCGAGGGCGGCGACCAGGACCGGCACACCGGCGGGCAGGACGGGCAGCAGCCCGAGCCCGAGCACCACGGCCAGACCGGCCACGGCCCGCTCGGTCGTGGACGTCAGCATCGGCGCCAGCAGCGCCAGGAAGACGGCCGGACCGGCCGCGTCGAGCCCCCAGGCGTCGGTGTCCCCGATGGCCTCGGCGCCCAGTGCGCCGAGGAGCGTGGTGAGGTTCCACAGCACGTACAGGCTCAGGCCGGTCACGACGAACCCGAGCCGCGCGCTCCGCCGCGTCGGCTGGGCCAGCGCCACGGCGGTCGTCTCGTCGATCACCCACTGGGCGGCGAACGGCCGCACCGCGCGCGTGAGGCGCAGCAGCTGCGACAGCCGCAGTCCGTAGAAGGCGTTGCGCACGCCGAGGAAGAAGGCGCCCGCCGCCGCGGTCAGCGGGCTGCCACCGGCGGCGAGCGCCCCCACCAGGGCGAACTGCGACGCCCCCGTGAACACCAGGAGGCTGAGCGCGCAGGTCTGCAGGAGCGTGAGCCCGCTGCCGGCCGACGTCACCCCGAAGGCGAACCCGGAGAGCCCCACGGCCACTCCGACACCGAGGGCGTCCCGTACGACGGCGGCATCGGGTTCGTCCCTGTCCGCACGGGGTTCTGCTGGAGTGTTCTGTTCTGACACGCCTGCGACGCTAGAACGGCTCCCGCCAGGTGTCTTGTACGTTCTTGCGCTCCCGCTGGTAGGCGCCGGGCGGGACGCCGACGATCCGGCTGAAGTGGCGGTTCAGATGGGGCTGGTCGGTGAAGCCCACGGCGACCGCCGCCTCGGCCGGCGAGACGCCCGCGTCCAGCATCCGGCGGGCCCGCCGGACCCGCGCGTCGGTCAGCCAGGTGTGCGGTGGCATGCCGTACACGTCCCGGAACGCGCGCAGCAGGGCGAACGGGCCCGTGCCGAGGTCGTCGGCCAGCCGTTCCAGGCTCGGCGGTTCGGCCATCCGCCCCTCCAGCACCTCACGCGCGCGTGCGGCGACCCCGGCTCCCGCCGTACGCACGGCGCGCTGGGGGAGCGGCCCGCCGTTCAGCCGCAGGAGCCGGGTCACGGCGACCCTGAGCAGGGTGTCGGCGGCCAGCGCGTTGCCCTCGTCGGCGGCGCGCAGCACCCGGTGCACCAGGGACACCGCGTACGGGTCGTCGAGGACGGGCCGTACGAAGCCCGGGGTTCCCCGGACACCCGTGGTCTCGGCGGCGATCTCGGCCACCAGTTCCGGCGAGGGGTACACGGCCCCATAGCGCCATCCCTCGGGGACGCCGGCCCGCCCGGTGTGCGGGGTGTCCGGATTGACCAGCGCCAGAGCGCCGGCGCCGGCGTACTGGTCCGCTCCCCCGTGGTGGAAGACCTCCACGCCGTCGACGACGGCGGCGATGACGAAGTGCTCGTGGGTGTGCCGTACGAAGGTCTTGCGTATGTAGCGGGCCCGCAGGAGGTCGACCCCGGGCAGCTCGGCGTACCGCCAGTGCCGCGCCTGCTCGATCGAACCTGCCATGCCCCCATTCTCCTTCGCCGCGAGAGGGGCACACGCCTGGGCCCCGGAGGCGGCGCACTGCCGTGCAGCGTCCCCGCCGCGCCCTGCCGTCCAGCCGGACGCGGCGTGTCCGCCGCCGCATCGCCGCGCCGTCCGCCCAGCTCAGCCGCGTTGTCAGTGGCCGGGTGCAGGATGGACGCATGGTCAGCAATCCGCACCGAGCCCTGGAAGGCTTCTCGCCCGCGACCCGCGGCTGGTTCTCGGGTGCCTTCTCCGCGCCCACCGCGGCCCAGGCAGGCGCGTGGCAGGCCATCCACGAGGGCTCGGACGTGCTGGTCGTCGCCCCCACCGGCTCCGGCAAGACGCTGGCCGCCTTCCTGGCGGCCCTGGACCAGCTCGCCGCCACTCCCCCGCCCGCGGACCCCAGGAAGCGCTGCCGGGTCCTGTACGTCTCCCCCCTCAAGGCCCTGGCCGTGGACGTGGAGCGCAACCTCCGCAGCCCGCTGACCGGCATCCGCCAGGAGTCCGTGCGCCTGGGCCTGCCCGAGCCCGAGGTGAAGGTGGGCATCCGCTCGGGCGACACCCCCGCTGCGGAGCGCCGGGCCCTGGCCACGCGCCCGCCGGACATCCTCATCACCACGCCCGAGTCCCTCTTCCTGATGCTGACGTCGGCCACGCGCGAGGCCCTGACCGGCATCGAGACGGTGATCCTGGACGAGGTCCACGCCGTCGCGGGCACCAAGCGCGGCGCCCACCTCGCACTCACCCTGGAGCGGCTGGACGAGCTGCTGCCGAGGCCGGCCCGACGGATCGGCCTCTCCGCCACGGTCCGGCCGGTCGACGAGATCGCCCGCTACCTCTCGCCCCGGCGCAGGGTGGAGATCGTCCAGCCGCAGTCGGGCAAGGAGTTCGACCTCTCGGTCGTCGTCCCCGTCGAGGACCTCGGTGAGCTGGGCGGCTCCCCGGTCGCGGACGGCTCCGGGGGAGCGGAGCGCCCCTCGATCTGGCCGCACGTCGAGGAGCGGATCACCGACCTCGTCCAGTCCCACCGCTCCACCATCGTCTTCGCCAACTCCCGTCGTCTCGCCGAGCGCCTGTGCAACCGCCTCAACGAGATCGCCTACGAGCGTGCCACCGGCGAGCCCCTGGACGAACACCACGCCCCGGCCGAGCTCATGGGCGGCTCCGGAGCGGCGCAGGGCGCGCCCCCGGTCATCGCGCGCGCCCACCACGGCTCCGTCTCCAAGGAGCAGCGGGCGCTGGTCGAGGAGGACCTGAAGGCAGGCCGCCTTCCCGCGGTCGTCGCCACCTCCAGCCTGGAGCTGGGCATCGACATGGGCGCCGTGGACCTCGTCGTCCAGGTCGAGTCGCCGCCCTCGGTGGCCTCCGGCCTGCAGCGCGTCGGCCGCGCGGGCCACCAGGTCGGCGCCGTCTCCACCGGTGTGGTCTTCCCCAAGTACCGCGGCGACCTGGTCCAGGCGGCCGTCGTCACCGAGCGGATGCGCACCGGTTCGATCGAGTCCCTGAGGGTCCCGGCCAACCCGCTGGACGTCCTCGCGCAGCAGATCGTCGCCATGACGGCGATGGACACCTGGCAGGTCGACGACCTCCTCGCCACCGCCCGCAGGGCCGCGCCCTTCGCGTCCCTGCCCGAGTCCGCGTTCACCGCCGTCCTCGACATGCTGGCCGGGCGCTATCCCTCCGACGCGTTCGCCGAGCTGCGCCCGCGCGTGGTGTGGGACCGGGTGGCCGGCACGATCACCGGCCGTCCAGGCGCCCAGCGGCTGGCCGTCACCTCCGGCGGCACCATTCCCGACCGGGGCCTGTTCGGGGTCTTCCTCGCCGGATCGGACCCCAAGAAGGGCGGCGGCCGGGTCGGCGAGCTGGACGAGGAGATGGTCTACGAATCGCGCGTGGGCGACGTCTTCACGCTGGGCACCAGTTCCTGGCGCATCGAGGACATCACCCGCGACCGGGTCCTGGTCTCCCCCGCGCCGGGTGTGCCGGGGCGCCTCCCGTTCTGGAAGGGCGACCAGCTCGGCCGTCCGCTCGAACTGGGCCGCGCGGTGGGCGCGTTCCTGCGCGAGGTCGGCTCGCTGCCGCGGGACGACGCACGGCTGCGCCTGGTGACGGCCGGCCTGGACGCCTGGGCGGCGGACAACGTCCTGTCGTATCTCGCCGAGCAGCGCGAGGCGTGCGGCCACATCCCCGACGACCGCACGATCGTCGTCGAGCGTTTCCGCGACGAGCTCGGCGACTGGCGCGTCGTCGTGCACTCCCCGTTCGGCGCGCAGGTCCACGCCCCCTGGGCACTCGCCCTCGGCGCGAAGCTCTCCGAGCGCTACGGCATGGACGCGCAGGTCATGCACGCCGACGACGGCATCGTGCTGCGCCTCCCGGACGCCGACCTGATGAGCCTGGACCTGCTGGACCGGGAGCCGGCGAGGAGCGGCAGCGAGTACGACGCCGAGCAGGCGCCCGTGGGCGCGGCGGACGTCGTCTTCGACAAGGGCGACGTCGACCAGCTGGTCACCGACCAGGTCGGCGGCTCGGCCCTGTTCGCCTCCCGGTTCCGCGAGTGCGCGGCCCGCGCGCTGCTGCTGCCGCGCCGCAGCCCCGGCAAGCGGACCCCGCTGTGGCAGCAGCGCCAGCGCGCCGCGCAACTGCTCCAGGTGGCGAGCGAGTTCGGCTCGTTCCCGATCGTCCTGGAGGCGATCCGGGAGTGCCTCCAGGACGTCTTCGACGTGCCCGGACTCGTCGAGCTGATGGGCGACCTGGAGTCCCGCAGGGTGCGCCTGGTGGAGGTGACGACCCCGGAGCCGTCGCCCTTCGCCCGTTCCCTGCTCTTCGGGTACGTCGCCCAGTTCCTGTACGAGGGGGACTCCCCGCTCGCCGAGCGCCGCGCCGCCGCGCTGTCGCTGGACTCGCGGCTGCTCGCCGAGCTGCTCGGCCAGGCGGAGCTGCGCGAACTGCTCGACGCCGAGGCCCTGACCGAGCTGGAGCGGGAGCTCCGGTGGCGCACGGAGGACCGGCGCGTCAAGGACGCGGAGGGAGTGGCCGACGTGCTGCGCGTGCTGGGTCCGCTCACCGACGCCGAGCTGGCCGAGCGGGGCGCCGAGCCGCAGTGGGCCGAGGAGCTGTCGGGCGCCCGCCGCGTCATCAGGGTCCGCATCGCCGGTGCCGGCCACTGGGCGGCGATCGAGGACGCGGGGAGGCTGCGCGACGCCCTGGGCACCGCCCTGCCCGTCGGCGTCCCTGAGGCGTTCACCGAGCCGGTCAAAGACCCCCTGGGCGATCTCCTGGCACGCCATGCCCGCACCCACGGCCCGTTCACGTCGGCCGGCGCGGCGACCCGCTTCGGCCTGGGTGTGGCGATCACGGAGGGCGCTCTCCAGCGGCTGGCGGCGAGCGGGCGGATCGTCCAGGGCGAGTTCCATCCGGCGGGCATCGGCCAGGAGTGGTGCGACGCCACGGTCCTGCGCCGTCTGCGCCGTCGCTCCCTCGCCGCCCTGCGGCACGAGCTGGAACCGGTGCCACCGGCGGCGCTGGCGCAGTTCCTGCCCCAGTGGCAGCACATCGGGCGGGGCCACGGTCTGCGGGGCGTCGACGGACTGGTGCGCGCCATCGAGCAGTTGCAGGGCGCGTCGGTACCGGCCTCCGCCCTGGAGAAACTGGTCCTGCCGTCCCGGGTCGCGGACTACACCCCCGCGATGCTCGACGAGCTGACCTCGGCCGGCGAGGTCGTCTGGGCGGGCGCGGGCTCGCTGCCCGGCAAGGACGGCTGGGTCTCGCTGTACCTGGCGGAAGCGGCCCCGCTGCTCCTGCCGCAGCCGCACCCCTTGGAGCCGACCGCGCTGCACCGGTCCGTCCTGGACACCCTCTCCGCGGGCTACGGCCTGTTCTTCCGCCAGATCGCCGACCAGGTCCGCGCCACCACCCACCCCGAGGCCACCGATCCCCAACTGGCCGACGCGCTCTGGGAGCTGGCCTGGTCGGGACGGCTGACGAACGACACCCTGGCCCCCATGCGCGCCCTGCTCGGCTCGGGCCGGACCGCGGGCGCCACGGCACACCGGGCCAAGCGCTCGGTCCCGCGCGGCCGCTACGGCTCCCTGACGGCCGCCGCCCGCGCGACCTCCCGCACCGGCCCGCCCACGGTCGCCGGCCGCTGGTCCGTGCTCCCGGCCCACGAGGCGGACGCGACCGTGCGGGCCCACGCCCTGGCCCGCGCCCTCCTCGACCGGCACGGCGTGGTGACCCGGGGCGCGGTCACGGCCGAGGGCGTCGAGGGCGGCTTCTCGGCGACGTACCGCGTCCTGTCCGTCTTCGAGGAGAGCGGTCAGGCGCGGCGCGGCTACGTCGTCGAGGGGCTCGGCGCGGCCCAGTTCGCGATGGACGGCGCGGTGGACCGGCTGCGGGCGGTCTCCAACGCCCGCGACCGGGGCGACTTCCTGCCCGGCCCCGGCACGGCGGACTCCTCCGGACCGGCACGGCCGGACGGCGCCCCCGCGTACGACATCCCCGACCTGGACCACGACTTCCTGGACGCCCATCTGAACCATCCGGGACCCGACGCGTACGCCTCGCCCCGGGACGGCGCACCCCAGGGCGCGCAGGGCGCGTACGACCGCCGTCCGGGCGGGCGCGGGTTCGGCGGCGCCCCTCCGTACGGCACGGCGTCCGCCACCGGCCGGTCCCGCCCCTCACCCGGCGCCCGAGCCGTCGTCCTCGCCGCCGCCGACCCGGCGAACGCGTACGGCGCGGCCCTGCCCTGGCCGGAGCCCCCCACCGGCGCCGGTCACAAAGCCGGGCGCAAGGCGGGCTCCCTCGTGGTCCTCGTCGACGGCGAGCTGACGCTGTACATGGAGCGCGGCGGCAAGACCCTGCTGGCCTGGTCCGCCGCCCCGGACACCGAGCCCGACGACGACCCACGGCTGCGCGGGGCGGCCGAGGCCCTCGCCGCCGCGGCGAAGGCCGGCTCCCTCGGCACGGTCACGGTGGAGCGTGTGAACGGCGCGTCGGCGCTGACGTCCCCCGTGGGCACCGTCCTGGAAGGAGCGGGTTTCATCGCCACCCCCCGCGGCCTGCGCCTGCGCGCCTGAGCCAGGGCCACCGGGCGCTCCCAGGGCGGGCCGAACGGAACACGTCCGCGTGAGCCGCCCGGCGGCGACCCCCGCCGACCCGGTCCGTCCCGCGCCCCTCACCGGTCGCGTGCCACCCTTGACCCATGCCCGAAGGAGACACGGTCTGGCAGACCGCGAAGCGGCTCCACACCGCTCTCGCGGACCGCACGCTGCTCCGCAGCGACTTCCGGGTGCCGTCGTACGCCACCGTCGACCTCTCCGGCCGCGCCGTCCTGGACGTCACCCCGCGGGGCAAGCACCTCCTGACTCGCGTCGAGGGCGGCTTCACGATCCACTCGCATCTCGGTATGGAGGGGGCCTGGAAGATCTTCGCCGAGGGGCAGCGCTGGTCCGGCGGTCCCGCGTTCCAGATCCGCGCGGTCCTCACCACCGCCGAGCGGGCCGCCGTCGGCTACCGCCTGCCCGTCCTGGAAGTCCTGCGCACCACCGAGGAGGACCGGGCGGTCGGCCACCTCGGCCCCGACCTGCTGGGCCCCGACTGGGACGCCGAGCGCGCCCTGTCGAACCTGCTCTCCGACCCCGGGCGCTCCCTCGGCGAGGCGCTGCTGGACCAGCGCAATCTCGCGGGCGTCGGCAACGTCTACAAGAGCGAGCTGTGCTTCCTGCTCCGCGCGACCCCCTGGCTGCCCGTGGGCGCGCTCCCGGCCGAGCACAGGGCCCAGCTGCCGGTGCTGGCCAGGAAGCTCCTGGAAGCCAACCGTGAGCGCCCGATCCGCCGTACGACGGGCCGCCCCGACCAGGACCTCTTCGTGTACGGCCGCAGGAACCGCCCGTGTCTGCGCTGCGCCACCCCGATCCGGCGGGCCGAACAGGGCGACGGCTCCCGGGAACGCCCCACCTACTGGTGCCCCGCCTGCCAGGCCGGCCCCTCGCCCATCGGAAGTTCCGGTTCCGTTCGCCGCGGGGCAGTTCGGCCCCGTCCGGCCAATTGACGGTCCGTCAGAAGTACTCGTACGGTCCCTTCATGGCCGTCAGGGCGTACGACCTCACCGGGCGCACCGCGTTCATCACCGGCGCGGCCGGCGGCATCGGCCGCGCCTGCGCGGTACTGCTCGCCGAGGCGGGCGCCACCGTGCACTGCGCGGACCGCGACGCACAGGGCCTGCACGAGACGGCGACCCTGGCGAGGGCGCGCGGCGGCACCGCGCACGCGCACCCGCTCGACGTCACCGACCGCGAAGGGCTGCACCGAGCCGTCGCCTCGTGCGACCGGCTGGACGTGATGGCAGCGGTCGCCGGGATCATGCACAGCAGCACCGTCCTGGAGACCCGCGACGAGGACCTCGACCGGGTCCTGGACGTCAACTTCAAGGGGGTGCTCCACGCCTGCCAGGAAGCCGCCCGCGCCATGCTCGACCGGGACATCAGGGGCAGCATCGTGACCATGGCCTCGGGCGCCGTGGACACCGGCGGCGCCGGCCTGCTCTGCTACGGCGTGGCCAAGGCGGCCGTCGTGCAGCTGACGAAGACGCTGGCGACGGAGCTGGGCCCGCACGGCATCCGCGTCAACGCGGTCGCCCCGGGCTGGATCCGCACCCCCATGACCAGCCGTCACGAGACCGAGCAGCAGGCGCGGACCGAGGCGTTCATGGCGCGCATGTCACCGTTGGGCAGGGTCGGCGAGCCGGAGGACGTGGCGCACACGGTGCTCCACCTGGCGTCCGACGCCTCGTCCTTCACCACGGGCCAGATCCTTCGCCCGAACGGCGGGGTGGCCATGCCCTGGTAGCCCAGCCCGCCCCGACGCCCGCCGTGCCCTCCACCCTCCACCCTCCACCCTCCGCCCTCCGCCCGGCGCCCGACACCCTCCGGCCTCCGGCCTCCGGCCAGCGCGAACCGCCAGCCGTCGCCCCGGGGCACGGCGGCCCGCCCAGCCCGAGTACACCGACCCGAAGCCGCCCGCGCCATCCTCAGCCCGAGCACCCTGACCCGAACTCAGCCGTCCGGACCCGCTTCCCCGCCGCCCCGCCCCGCGCTCCCGGCACGCCAGGCCGCCGCCCACCGCCGCCCGTCCACGGCACCAGCGGCCCGCTCCTTGGACACGGCGTGCACCGGCAGCAGCCCCAGCCCCCACCCACCGGCCGCGACCGCCGCCTCCAGGACCCCCGCGTCGGGCACCACCGCGAGCCGCAGTACCGCCCACCACCACAGCGCCCCGAACCCCAGGGCCACCCCCCGGCGCACTATCGGCCGTGCCATCCACTCACCTCCAGCCCCGAGGCCAGAAACGCCCGCACAGCGCCAGCGTGGGCGCCTCGGCGGCCGGCCCCGTACCCGACCCCGTACCACCCGAAGCGGCACAGCCCTCATCGCTCATCGCGCACCCGGCACGCCGTACTCTCTCCACTCGACCGGGACCCCCCTCACCCCGCGTCACACGCCGTCACCCTCCACGATGACCGCGGGAGTAGCGCCCGGCAAACGCACGCAGCGCCCCTCGGCGTTCCGCGCACGAGGCAAAACCCGCACCGACGCGCCCCGAAAGCCCCCCAACACCCCCACGCGCCCCCGCACGCCCGCCGACCGGCCCCGGGCTCCCCGAACAGCACGAAACCCCGACCACGCTCCCCCAGGTCTCCCTGGAGAAGCCCCGGCCGGGGCCTCACACGCTTCTCGGCGCATGGTCAGGTCATGCGCACGGGCCTGTCACCGTCACGCGGCGACCACGTCCACCGCTTCGGCGGGCGCCTTGATGGTCACCCGCTCCGGCGGCACACCGGTCACCGACACGGAGCCCAGCATCGGACGGACCGACGCGGGCACGGGCTGGCTGGGGGTCGCCGCAGCGGACTGGGCCAGCTCGGCGAGGGCGAGCTCGTCGCTCACTTCCCGCATGAGCTCGGACATCCGTACGTCCAGCGCGTCGCAGATCGCGGCGAGCAGCTCGGAGGACGCCTCCTTCTGCCCCCGCTCCACCTCGGAGAGATAGCCGAGCGAGACTCGGGCGGACGAGGAGACTTCGCGCAGAGTACGGCCCTGGCGCTGGCGCTGCCGACGCAGCACGTCACCCAGCAGGCGACGGAGCAGAATCATCGGTGGCTCCCTCCTCGGACCGCGTAGCCGCATCCTTCACGCCCCACCGTACCGCCTTGCGCCGCGGCCGTGCGGGGAGCGATGTCGTGTTCACTCAGGGCTGCAAACATCAAAACCCCCCGTTCTGTTCCGTATCCTGTGCGCGCTCATTCCCGCCGTGTTCGCCCGCAAGCTCCTCCCGAAGCAGCGCGAGCACGCTCCGTACACTCTCCATACGAATTTCCGCCCGGCTGCCGTTCAACCGCAGGGCCTCCACTTTTCCGCCACCGGCAGAACCAGAATCGGGACGAAAGGGTCCATCCAGGGCCACGAAAACGGTGCCCACCGGCTGCCCGTCCTGCTCGTCGGGGCCTGCGACGCCCGTCGTGGCGATGCCCCAGTCGGCCCCGAGCGCCTTCCGCACACCGGCCGCCATCTCCGCCGCGACCTGCGGATTCACCGCGCCGTGCTGCTCCAGCAAGGTGATGTCCACGCCCAGCAGCCGATGCTTCAGCTCGGTCGCGTAGGCGGTCACCGCCCCCCGAAACGCCTTGGACGCCCCCGGAACCGTCGTGACCTCCGCCGCGACCAGTCCGCCCGTCAGCGACTCGGCGACGGCAAGCGTCTCGCCCCTCACGGTGAGTAGTCGCACGATGTCCGCGGCCGGAGAGTTCACCCTTGCGTCTCCTCCAACGCGGCCTTGCGCTCGGCGATCCCCTGCCTGCGCAGCACCATGGCTTGCCTGACATAGTCCAGCCCGGTCACCACGGTCAGCAGGACCGCCGCGGCCATCACCCACCAGCGCAGGGTGGCCAGCCATCCCGTGAGCGCCAGGATGTACATCCCGACGGCCACGCCCTGCGTGAGGGTCTTGAGCTTGCCGCCCCTGCTCGCCGGGATCACTCCGTACCGGATGACAAGGAAACGCAGCAGCGTGACCCCGAGTTCCCGGCCGAGGATCACGACCGTCACCCACCACGGCAGATCGTCCAGCACGGACAGACAGATCAGCGCGGCACCCATGATCGCCTTGTCGGCGATGGGGTCGGCGATCTTCCCGAAGTCGGTGACCAGGTCGTACGTCCGCGCCAGATGTCCGTCGAACAGGTCGGTGATCATGGCGACCGCGAAGGCGGCCCACGCGAACGAGCGCCACGCCGGGTCGTAGCCGCCGTCGGCCAGCATCAGGGCGACGAACGCCGGCACGAGGACCAACCGGAGCATGGTCAGGAGGTTGGCGATGTTCCAGACACTCGCCTGGTTGACGGCCGCCGCCGCGATCTTCCCGCCGCGCACGGACCTGGCCGTGCCCTCGGGCCCCAGGTCGCTGCCGGCCGCCAGAGCGTCCGCGGCCGACACCGCGCCGGGCACCGGCGCGCCCAGCGCACCGGCCTTGCCCGCACCGGAGGAACCGCCCGCGGCGGACGCCGGAACTCCCGTCATCTGCCGTCCTCCTCGCTGCCCGCGGACGCGCCCTGGAGCGGTTCGGCCACCAGGTCGACGCCCTCCGTACCCACCACCTTCGCCTCGACCATACGACCGATGCCCAGCCCCTCGCCGCTCGTGAGCAGCACCTGGCCGTCCGTCTCGGGGGCCTGGTGCGCGCCGCGGCCGTGCGCACCCTCACCGGTCTCGTCGGAGCCCAGCGACTCGACGAGGACGTGGACGGTCTCCCCGAGGCGCTCCTCGGCGCGCTGCGAGACGAGTTCCTCGGCCAGCCTGGAGACCCTGGCCAGCCGCTCGGCGACGACGTCCTCGTCGAGCTTGTTGTCGTAGGTCGCGGCTTCGGTGCCCTCCTCGTCGGAGTAGCCGAAGACACCGATGGCGTCCAGCCGCGCGCTGTCGAGGAACCGCTCCAGCTCGGCGAGGTCGGCCTCGCTCTCGCCGGGGAAGCCGACGATGAAGTTGGAGCGCACGCCCGCCTGGGGGGCCTTGCCGCGGATGGTGTCGAGCAGTTCCAGGAACCGGTCGGTGTCGCCGAAGCGCCGCATGGAGCGCAGCACGTCCGGCGCGGAGTGCTGGAAGGACAGGTCGAAGTAGGGGGCGACCTTGGGCGTGGAGGTCAGGACGTCGATCAGGCCGGGCCGCATCTCGGCGGGCTGGAGGTAGCTCACGCGGACGCGCTCGATGCCGTCGACCTCGGCGAGTTCCGGCAGCAGGGACTCCAGCAGGCGGATGTCGCCGAGGTCCTTGCCGTAGGAGGTGTTGTTCTCGGAGACCAGCATGATCTCCTTGACGCCCTGCTCGGCGAGCCAGCGCGTCTCGTTCAGCACGTCGCTCGGGCGGCGCGAGATGAAGGAGCCGCGGAAGGACGGGATGGCGCAGAAGGTGCAGCGCCGGTCGCAGCCGGAGGCGAGCTTCACGGAGGCGACGGGGGCGCCGTCGAGGCGGCGACGCAGGGGCGCGCGGGGGCCCGAGGCGGGAGCGAGCCCGTCGGGGAGGTCGGCGGGAGCGTGCCCGGGGAGCGCGACGGCGGCGGCGGACTCCTGCCGCTCGGCCGGGCTGATCGGCAGCAGCTTGCGCCGGTCGCGCGGGGTGTGCGAGGCGTGGACGCCGCCGGACAGGATCGTCTGGAGCCGGTCGGAGATGTCCGTGTAGTCGTCGAAACCGAGCACGCCGTCGGCCTCGGGAAGGGCCTCCGCGAGGTCCTTCCCATACCGCTCGGCCATGCAGCCCACCGCCACCACGGCCTGGGTTCTGCCATGGCCCTTGAGATCGTTGGCCTCAAGGAGGGCGTCGACGGAGTCCTTCTTGGCGGCGTCGACGAAGCCACAGGTGTTGACGACGGCGACGTCCGCGTCGGCGGCGTCGTCCACGAGATCCCAGCCGTCCGCCTCCAAACGGCCTGCGAGCTCCTCCGAGTCCACCTCGTTGCGGGCGCAGCCAAGAGTGACGAGTGCGACGGTACGGCGTTCAGGCATGGGCTCAAGACTACTTTGTCTCTCTGACAGCCCACGTCGACGGGGTTGGCCGAACATGGCCGACCCCGTCGCGGTGTCGCCCGGCGCTAACCGGCCTGCGGGTCACCCTTGGTGTAGGTGAGGCGCTCGACCGCGCCCGGCTGCCACTCGTCCTCGATCTTCTTGCCGTTGACGTAGAGGTCGATCGCGCCCGCGTCGCCGAGGACCAGGTTGATCTTGTCGCTGTCCTGGAAGGTCTTGGTGTCGCCCTGCTTGAGGAGGCCGTCGAAGAGCAGCTTGCCGCTGCGGTCCTTGGCCGAGATCCAGCTGCGGCCGTCGGTGGCGGTCACCTGGACGGTGACCTTGTCCTGGGGGACGGCGGCGATGGCGCTGTCCGACGGTTCCGGCTGGGGGTCCTTGGGCTTGTCGGTCTTCGGGGTGGGCGTGGACGTGTCGGCCGACGGCGCGGGGCCGCCCCCGGCGACGGACGACTTGCCGGTGTCGTCCTCGCCCTTGAAGGCGGTGAATCCGACGAAACCGACCACGGCGACGATCGCCGCGACCATGGCCGCGGTCCAGTTGGGACCGCGCCGCTCGGGGCGGATGCGCTCCGCCTCGAACAGGGGAGCCGCCGGGGTCGGCGCCGGCCGTCCGCCGTGCGCGTCGTCGTACTGTGCGAGCAGCGGCGCGGGATCGAGGTTGACGGCCCTGGCCAGGGTCCGGATGTGGCCGCGGGCGTACACGTCACCGCCGCAGGGGGTGAAGTCGTCGGCCTCGATGGCCCGCACGATGGCGATACGGACCCGGGTGGCGTTGGTGACGTCCTCGACGGTCAGCCCGGCGTCGACGCGCGCCTGCTGGAGGGCACGCCCGATCGAGGGGCGGGAGTCGTCGGACACGTCTTCGAACGGACGCTCGTCTTCAGGGGAGTTGTCGAGGGACACGGGGGCGCCTTTCGAGCGTTTGAGCCACCTGTGCTGGAGGTTCAGTCTAGGGGGGTGACGAAAGAGCGGGGCAACCGGACGGCGGGACTTTGTACGCCATCGGTATGGCCGGACACACCGATGGTCGGGCGCGAGTTGCCGCTTCCCTCAACTTGACGTACGCCGAGGGGGAACGGTTGCTCAATGATCGCTCACGGGTGGGTCACGATCGGACATCGGCCCCTCGCCCACCCACCCGTACGGCGGCCATTGATCTCGCTTTGCCGCCGCCGTCGTCTTCACGCCTTCCGGCCCGCGGGCACCGGCGCTTTCAAGCCTCCCCGCGGATCACCGCGAGCACGCCGTCCAGCTCGTCCGCCTTCACCAGGACGTCACGCGCCTTGGAGCCCTCGCTGGGTCCGACGACCCCGCGCGACTCCATGAGGTCCATCAGACGGCCCGCCTTGGCGAACCCGACGCGCAGCTTGCGCTGGAGCATCGACGTCGACCCGAACTGCGTGGACACCACCAGTTCCGCCGCCTGGCAGAGCAGGTCGAGGTCGTCGCCGATCTCCTCGTCGATCTCCTTCTTCTGCTTGGTCCCGACGACGACGTCGTCCCGGAAGACGGGCGCCATCTGGTCCTTGCAGTGCTGGACGACGGCCGCGACCTCGTCCTCGGTGACGAACGCGCCCTGCATACGCGTCGGCTTGTTCGCGCCCATGGGCAGGAACAGCCCGTCGCCCTTGCCGATGAGCTTCTCGGCGCCGGGCTGGTCGAGGATGACGCGCGAGTCGGCGAGCGAGGAGGTGGCGAACGCGAGCCTGGAGGGCACGTTCGCCTTGATGAGGCCGGTGACCACGTCGACCGAGGGGCGCTGGGTGGCCAGCACCAGATGGATGCCGGCGGCACGCGCGAGCTGGGTGATGCGCACGATGGCGTCCTCGACGTCCCGCGGCGCCACCATCATCAGGTCGGCGAGCTCGTCGACGATGACGAGCAGGTACGGGTAGGGCTGCAGCTCGCGCTCGCTGCCCTCCGGGGCCTTCACCTTGCCGTTGCGGACGGCCGCGTTGAAGTCGTCGATGTGCCGGTAGCCGTAGGCGGCGAGGTCGTCGTAGCGCAGGTCCATCTCGCGTACGACCCACTGGAGGGCCTCGGCGGCCCGCTTGGGGTTGGTGATGATCGGCGTGATCAGGTGCGGGACGCCCTCGTAGGCGGTCAGCTCCACGCGCTTGGGGTCGACCAGGACCATGCGCACGTCCTCGGGGGTCGCCCGCATCAGGATCGAGGTGATCAGGCAGTTGATGCAGGACGACTTGCCGGATCCGGTGGCGCCGGCGACCAGCACATGGGGCATCTTCGCGATGTTGGCCATCACGTAGCCGCCCTCGACGTCCTTGCCGAGCGCGACCAGCATCGGGTGGTCGTCCTCCGCGGCGGCCGCCAGGCGCAGCACGTCGCCGAGGTTGACCATCTCGCGGTCGGTGTTGGGGATCTCGATGCCGACCGCGGACTTGCCGGGGATCGGGCTGATGATCCGTACGTCCGGGCTGGCGACGGCGTAGGCGATGTTCTTGGTCAGCGCGGTGATCCGCTCGACCTTCACCGCGGGCCCGAGCTCGACCTCGTAGCGCGTGACCGTCGGCCCGCGCGTGAAGCCGGTGACGCGGGCGTCGACCTTGAACTCGGTGAAGACCTGCGTGAGCGAGTCGACGATGGCGTCGTTGGCGGCGCTGCGCGACTTGCCGGGACCGCCGCGTTCGAGGAGGTCGAGCGAGGGCAGCGCGTAGGTGACGTCGCCGGAGAGCTGGAGCTGCTCGGCGCGCGGCGGCAGGTCGCGGGTCTGCTCGGGCGCCTCCTTGGTGAGGTCCGGCACCTCGGCCTTGGTCAGGTCGGGTACGCCCGCCGCGGGTCCGGCCTTGGGGAGCTTCTCCTGCCTGGGCCGCGCCGCCGGGACCGGTGTGGGCACCGGGGTGGTCTCCTCGCGGTCGCCGACACTGACGCCCTGGGTGAGGTCGGCGACGATCGGCGAGGGCGGCATCCCGTGCAGGACGGCGCCGTCGAGCGCCGCGGCGGCCGCCGCGGCGACGTCCACAGCGTCCAGGGGACGGTCCGTCTCGGGCTGCGGCACCGCGGAACGCCTCGGGCGGCCGCGACGCCGCGAGAGGGCCTCCTGCTCGGCGCCGTCGGGGTCGTAGGGCTCACGCGCCGGAGCGCGCTTGCGGCCGCGCGCCGCGGGCAGTGCCTCGCGCCACTGGTCGTCGTAGCGCTCGTCGTCGTCCGCGTACGCGTCCTCGTCGTCCTCGGGGTCGGGCAGGATGCCGAGTCTGACGCCGAGCAGCCGCAGCCGCTGCGGGATGGCGTTGACGGGGGTCGCGGTGACCACCAGCAGGCCGAACACGGTGAGCAGCACGAGCATCGGAACGGCGAGGACCTCGCCCATGGTGTACGTCAGCGGGGTCGCCGCTCCCCAGCCGATCAGCCCGCCGGCGTCCCTTATGGCCTGCATCCCGTCGCTGCGGGCGGGCGCGCCGACGGCGATGTGGACCTGGCCGAGCACGCCGATGACGAGCGCGGACAGGCCGATGACGATGCGTCCGTTGGCCTCGGGCTTCTCGGGGTGCCGGATGAAGCGCACACCGACGAGGGCGAACAGGATCGGCACCAGGAGGTCGAGCCGGCCGAAGGCGCCGGTCACGATGATCTCGACCAGGTCGCCGACCGGGCCGCGCAGATTGGACCAGGTGCCGGCGGCGACGATCAGCGCGAGGCCGAGCAGCAGCAGCGCCACGCCGTCCTTGCGGTGGGCGGGGTCGAGGTTCTTCGCACCCTGTCCTATGCCGCGGAACACCGCGCCGACGGCGTGCGCGAGGCCGAGCCAGACGGCGCGGACGAGCCGGTACACGCCCCCGGTGGGGCTGGGTGCCGGCTTGGGCGGGGGCGCGCTCTTCCTCGCCGCGGGCTTCTTGGCCGGCGCCTTCTTCGCGGGGGCTTTCTTGGCGGCGGCCTTCTTCGCCGGAGCCTTCGCCGAAGCGGCCGCCTTCTTCGCGGGCGGCTTCTTGGCTGCGGGGGAACGTGAGGCCATGGAGGTGAGGTTACCGGGGGAGGCGACAGTGGACACGTGTGCTCACTGCTTCACCCGTTCGTGTCGCCCTGCCCGGGACGGTGAACTGACACGGATTCACACACCGGACATAGCGGAACACGGAGCCGTCAACCGGAGCCGTCATGGCGTCAGTTCTGCGAGGACACCGGGGAGGTGCTGCCGGTGCCCGGTTCGAGCGCGTCCAGCGCCCGCCGCAATCCGGTGAGTTTGCGTTCGAGATGGGCCGCGGTGGCCACCGCGGCGGCGTCCGCCGAGTCGTCGTCGAGCTGCTTCGACAGCGCCTCCGCCTGCTCCTCGACCGCCGCGAGCCGCGCCGACAGCTCGGCCAGCAGTCCGGCAGGCTCCTTCGCGTCGGCTCCCGCCGCCTTGCCGCCGCCCTCCAACTGGAGCCGCAGCAGGGCCGCCTGCTCGCGCAGTTGGCAGTTCTTCATGTACAGCTCGACGAACACCGAGACCTTCGCCCGCAGCACCCACGGGTCGAACGGCTTGGAGATGTAGTCCACCGCGCCCGCCGCGTACCCGCGGAAGGTGTGGTGCGGGCCGTGGTTGATCGCGGTGAGGAAGATGATCGGGATGTCCCGGGTCCGTTCCCGCCGCTTGATGTGCGCGGCGGTTTCGAAACCGTCCATTCCCGGCATCTGGACGTCCAGCAGAATGACCGCGAAGTCGTCCGTCAGCAGTGCTTTGAGCGCTTCCTCCCCGGACGATGCCCGCACCAGGGTCTGGTCCAGCGCGGAGAGGATCGCCTCCAGCGCCAGCAGATTCTCCGGCCGGTCATCGACCAGGAGGATCTTGGCCTTCTGCACCATGGCCCGCCCTCCTCGTCCCGGCAGTGCACCGGGCTCCGCCCCAGGGGACGACTCCCTAACGCCGCCCGTCCTCGTGCCGGTCATGGTAGCCGCACCCCGCCTGTCGCCACACCCTGTCACCGCGATGTCACTGTGCACGTAGCGGAAACGCGGCGAGAGAACAGAAGGTTCCCCGGATCCCGCACTTCTACACGGCTTCGCGCACACTCCGTCAGCAACATCCGGTGAACGCTGTCCGTTTCTGTCACTGCTCCCTCATCCACTGGTCCATCACGGCCAGCAGATGATCGGGGTCGACCGGCTTGGTGACGTAGTCGGACGCCCCCGACTCGATCGCCTTCTCACGGTCGCCCTTCATGGCCTTCGCCGTCAACGCGATGATCGGCAGCCCGGCGAACTGCGGCATCCTGCGGATCGCCGTCGTCGTCGCATAACCGTCCATCTCCGGCATCATGATGTCCATCAGGACGACCGCCACGTCGTCGTGCTGCTCCAGCACCTCGATGCCCTCACGGCCGTTCTCCGCGTACAGCACGGACAGCCCGTGCTGCTCCAGCACGCTGGTCAGCGCGAAGACGTTGCGGATGTCGTCGTCCACGATGAGCACCTTCTCCCCGCTGAAGCGGATGCCCCGCATCGACCTCGGCGCCGGCTCCTGCTCGCCGAGCGGCGACCACTGCTCCTGGGAGGCCGGCCGCTGCTCCAGCTCGGAGGCGGCCCGGCGGCGGCGCCGGAAGAGGGCGGCCGCCCCGTTCTGTGTCTCGCGGTACGACCTGACCTCCGCCGGCGTCTCGACCTCCACGTCGGCGGGCTCGGCCAGTTCCGCCGCCGAGGCCACGAGGTCGCCCGCGTCCAGCGCGGGCAACTGCTGCTGGTAGCCGTGCGGAGGCAGTTCACTGGGGTGCAGCGGCAAATACAGCGTGAACGTCGAGCCGCGCCCCGGCTCGCTCTGCGCGTGGATCTCCCCGCCGAGCAGCTGCGCGATCTCCCGCGAGATGGACAGCCCCAGACCCGTACCGCCGTACTTGCGGCTGGTCGTGCCGTCGGCCTGCTTGAACGCCTCGAAGATCACCCGCATCTTGCTGGCCGCGATCCCGATGCCGGTGTCGGTCACGGAGAACGCGATCAGCGGCGCGCCCGCCTCGGCCAGCGAACCGGCCTCCAGCAGCTGCTCCCTGATCGTCTGCGGCACGTCCGTGCCGGCGGGCCGGATGACGAGCTCGACCGAACCGGAGTCGGTGAACTTCACCGCGTTCGACAGCAGGTTGCGCAGCACCTGCAGGAGGCGCTGCTCGTCCGTGTGCAGGGTGGCGGGCAGTTCCGGGGAGACCCGCACCGACAGGTCCAGGCCCTTCTCCGCGGTCAGCGGCCGGAACGTGGCCTCCACGTAGTCCACGAGCTGGACCAGCGCGATCCGGGTCGGCGAGACGTCCATCTTGCCCGCCTCGACCTTCGACAGGTCCAGGATGTCGTTGATCAGCTGCAGCAGGTCGGAGCCCGCGCCGTGGATGGTCTCGGCGAACTCGACCTGCTTGGGCGAGAGATTGCCCTCGGCGTTGTCCGCGAGCAGCTTGGCGAGGATCAGCAGCGAGTTCAGCGGCGTACGCAGCTCGTGCGACATGTTGGCCAGGAACTCGCTCTTGTAGCGCATCGACACCGCGAGCTGCTCGGCGCGCTCCTCCAGGACCTGGCGTGCCTCCTCGATCTCGGTGTTCTTCACCTCGATGTCGCGGTTCTGCTGGGCCAGCAGCTCGGCCTTCTCCTCCAGCTCGGCGTTGGACGCCTGGAGGGCCTTCTGCCGGTTCTCCAACTCCTCCGAGCGGTCCCGCAGTTGCTCGGTCAGCTCCTGCGACTGCTTCAGCAGCACCTCTGTCTTGGTGTTGACCGAGATCGTGTTGACGCTGGTCGCGATCATCTCCGCGATCTGGTTGAGGAAGTCCTTCTGGATCTGCGTGAACGGCGTGAACGACGCCAGCTCGATCACGCCGAGCACCTTCCCCTCGAACAGCACCGGCAGGACGATCACCTGCGCCGGCGGCGCCTCACCGAGACCCGAGGAGATCTTCAGATAGCCGCTGGGCGCGTTCTCCACGAGGATCGTGCGCTTCTCCAGCGCGGCGGTCCCGATCAGCCCCTCCCCCGGGCTGAACGAGGTCGGCATGGACCCCATCGAGTAGGCGTACGACCCCAGCATCCGCAGCTCGTACCGGTCCTCGCCCTCGGCTCCCACGTCCTTGCCGTCGACCATCCGCGGCATCGCCAGGAAGAACGCGCCGTGCTGCGCCGAGACGACCGGGGTCAGCTCGCTCATGATCAGCGAGGCGACGTCCGCCAGGTCCCGGCGGCCCTGCATCAGCGCCGAGATCCGGGCCAGGTTGCCCTTGAGCCAGTCCTGCTCCTTGTTGGCGATCGTGGTGTCGCGCAGGTTGGCGATCATCTTGTTGATGTAGTCCTGGAGTTCCTGGATCTCGCCGGAGGCGTCGACGTCGATCTTCAGGTTCAGGTCGCCGCGGGTCACCGCGGTCGCCACGCGCGCGATGGCCCGCACCTGCCGGGTGAGGTTCCCGGCCATCTCGTTCACGGACTCGGTGAGGTCGCGCCAGGTGCCGTCGACGTCACGCACGCGTGCCTGGCCGCCGAGCTGCCCCTCGGTGCCCACCTCGCGGGCCACCCGGGTGACCTCCTCGGCGAAGGACGACAGCTGGTCGACCATCGTGTTGATCGTCGTCTTCAGCTCCAGGATCTCGCCCCGGGCGTCGATGTCGATCTTCTTCGTCAGGTCGCCCTTGGCGATGGCGGTGGTGACCATGGCGATGTTGCGCACCTGGCCGGTCAGGTTGGACGCCATCTGGTTCACGGACTCGGTGAGGTCCTTCCAGGTGCCCGCCACACCCGGGACATGCGCCTGACCGCCCAGGATGCCGTCCGTGCCCACCTCGCGGGCCACCTTGGTGACCTGGTCGGCGAACGAACTCAGCGTCTTCACCATGGTGTTGAAGGTGTCGGCCAGCTGAGCGACCTCACCGCGCGCCTCGATCGTCACCGTGCGCGTCAGGTCGCCGTTGGCGACGGCCGCGGCCACCTGGGAGATGTTCCGCACCTGCATGGTCAGGTTCTTGGCCATCAGGTTCACATTGCCGCTGAGGTCCTTCCAGATGCCCGTGACACCCGGAACGTGCGCCTGACCGCCCAGGATGCCCTCGGTGCCCACCTCACGGGCCACCCTGGTCACCTGCTCGGCGAACGACGACAGCTGGTCGACCATCGTGTTGACCGTCGTGACCAGCTCGAGGATCTCGCCCTTGGCGTCGACGGTGATCTTCTTCGACAGGTCGCCCTTGGCGACCGCGGTCGTGACCTCGGCGATCTGGCGCACCTGGATGGTCAGGTTGTTCGCCATGAAGTTCACGGACTGCGTGAGGTCCTTCCAGGTGCCGGAGACCCCCTGCACCTCGGCCTGGCCGCCGAGCTGGCCCTCCGTGCCGACCTCGCGGGCGACCCTGGTGACCTCCTCCGCGAACGACGACAGCTGGTCCACCATCGTGTTCAGCGTGTTCTTGAGCTCCAGGATCTCCCCGCGCGCGTCCACGGTGATCTTCTGCGACAGGTCACCGCGGGCCACCGCCGTCGCGACCTGCGCGATGTTGCGTACCTGCGCCGTCAGGTTGCCTGCCATGCCGTTCACGGAGTCCGTCAGGTCGCGCCACACACCGGCGACGCCCGGCACCTGCGCCTGCCCGCCCAGCCGGCCCTCGGTGCCCACCTCGCGGGCCACCCGCGTCACCTGCTCGGCGAACCCGGAGAGCTGGTCGACCATCGTGTTGATGGTGTTCTTCAGCTCCAGGATCTCCCCGCGCGCGTCCACGTCGATCTTCTGCGACAGGTCACCCTGCGCCACCGCCGTGGTCACCTGGGCGATCTGCCGGACCTGGGACGTCAGGTTTCCGGCCATGAAGTTGACGGAGTCGGTGAGCTCCTTCCACGTACCGGACACACCCGGTACGACGGCCTGACCGCCGAGCCGGCCCTCGGTGCCCACGTCCCGGGCCATCCGCGTGACCTGGTCGGCGAACGAGGACAACTGGTCCACCATCGTGTTCACGGTGTTCTTCAGCTGGAGCATCTCGCCCGAGACGTCCACCGTGACCTTCTGCGACAGGTCGCCGTTGGCCACCGCCGTGGTGACCTGAGCGATGTTCCTCACCTGTCCGGTGAGATTCCGGAACGCCGTGTTGACGGAGTCCGTCAGGTCCTTCCACGTCCCCGCGGCCCCCGGCACCTGCGCCTGGCCGCCCAGCTCACCCTCGACACCCACTTCACGGGCGACCCGGGTGACCTCGCTGCCGAACGACGACAGCTGGTCCACCATCCCGTTGACGGTGTTCTTCAGCTCCAGCATCTCGCCGGCCACGTCGACCGTGACCTTCTGCGACAGATCACCACTGGCCACCGCCGTCGTCACCGCGGCGATGTCGCGCACCTGCACCGTCAGGTTCCGGAACACCGTGTTCACGGAGTCCGTCAGATCCTTCCAGGTGCCCGCCGCGCCCGGCACGTTCGCCTGGCCGCCCAGCCGCCCCTCGGCACCGACCTCGTTGGCCACGCGCGTGACCTCGTCCGCGAAGATCCGCAGCGTCTCGGTCATCTGGTTGATCGTGTCCGCGAGCTGGGCGACCTCGCCCCGCGCCGACACGGTCACCTTCTGCGACAGGTCACCGTTGGCGACCGCGGTCGTCACCTGCGAGATACCGCGCACCTGGGCCGTCAGGTTGCCGGCCATCAGGTTCACCGAATCGGTGAGGTCCTTCCACACGCCTGCCACACCCGGCACCTGGGCCTGGCCGCCCAGCTCACCCTCGGTGCCCACCTCGCGCGCGACGCGCGTCACCTCGGAGGAGAACGACGACAGCTGGTCCACCATCGTGTTGACGGTGTTCTTCAGCTGCAGCATCTCGCCGGCCACCTGGACGGTGACCTTCCGCGACAGGTCTCCCTTGGCCACGGCCGTCGTCACCAGCGCGATGTCGCGCACCTGCGCCGTCAGCCGGTACGCCATCGTGTTGACTGAGTCCGTCAGGTCCTTCCACGACCCGGACATGCCACGCACGCGTGCCTGCCCGCCGAGCTTGCCCTCGGTCCCCACCTCGCTGGCCACGCGCGTGACCTCGTCGGTGAACGTCGAGAGCTGGTCGACGAGGTTGTTCACGGTCCGGCCGACCTTGAGGAACTCCCCCCGCAGCGGATGCCCCGCCCCGTCCTGGGCCTGCGTCCGCAGCTCCATGCGCGGCGACAGGTCGCCCTCGGCCACCGCCGTCAGCACCCGGCCGACCTCGGAGACCGGCCGTACGAGATCGTCGACCAGGGCGTTGGAGTGGTCGACGGCGCTGGCCCAGGAGCCCTCGCACGCGCCCGTCTCCAGCCGCTCCGTGAGCTTGCCCTCACGCCCGACCACGCGCCGCACCCGCGACAGCTCACCCGTGAGATGGAGGTTGCGGTCGGCCACCTCGTTGAAGACGGCGGCGATCTCCGACATCACGCCGTCCCCGGACACCGTGAGCCGCTTGCGGAAGTTGCCGTCCCGCATCGACACCAGGGCCGCCATCAGCCGGTTCAGGGCAGCCGTGTCCACCGCGGTGGTCCCGCCGCGCACCGGGCGCTGATCCTTCGGGGACTGTCCGCCCTTCGCGCGCGTCCTAGTGCTCCGCGCCGCCGCGCCAGACTCCACTGTGTCCCTCCCGCAGGGGTCGACCGTTACTGCTGTGCTCGGGTCCTGCTGCTCCCGCGTACCCGCTACCACCGGGTGGTCCCGCCGGACGCACCGGGCCGCACCACGTGCTGCTGCCCGCGGTGCGCGCATGACACCCAGCCTGCCAGGACCTTCACAAGAAGCCTGCCCAGTGTTTCACCCCGCCTGAACCCGGCCATAACAGTTCGGCAGCTTCGCACATGGTCCGCACACCCTCCGGACGGAAACACTGCAGACCGGCATCCGCGCGGACGGCGAAGGTAAGTAACCTTGCATGCGGCTGTCCAGCCGCGCCGGTCCGTCCGGCCTGGGCGGTGGCAGGAGGAGCACGAGCGGGCAACGGAGGGGCAGCCGGACATGACCACCGGACTGATCCCGGGGGCACCAACCCCGGACGGGCCGACGGGCGGGGGCCTGCCGCACCAGCGGCGGGAGCCGGTCGGCGCCGGAGCCCTGCACGTCGACAACCGGACGAGGAGTTCTGTGATCACCGCGCGCGCGGCAGCCAGCTTCGATCCCGTCGGGCGATCGGTGGCGAGCGCCCGCTCCTTCGTCCGCGACACCCTCCAGGGGTGGGGGTTCGCCGACATCGTCGACGACGCCGTCGTCCTCACCAGCGAACTGGTGACCAACGCCGTCGTGCACGCGGGCACCTCCGCCGACGTTCTGTGTCTGCGCGGTGACGAAGGCGTGCGGATCGAGGTGGCCGACCGCTATCCGGAGCGGGAGATCCCGCTGCAGGGCTCGCCCGTCAACATGGGCAGCCCCGACCGCGAGGGCGGGCGCGGCCTCCAGCTGTGCGCGGCCCTGGCCGGCCGCTGGGGCGTGGAGTACACCCCCACGCACAAGCAGGTCTGGTTCCACCTGGCCCTGCCCGAGCGTCCCGTGGGCACCCGGGCCGCCGGCCCGGCGCTGCCCTCCGACCTCCTGCCGCTCGCCGACAGCCGCGTCCGCGTCGCGGTCGTCCAGATCGACCGCACGGGCGCCGTCTCGTCCTGGAACGAGGACGCCGAGGAACTCTTCGGCTACGCCGCCGAGCAGGTCACCGGCAAGCCCCTCACCGACCTCGCGGCCTGGCCGCACACCCCCGGGACCAGCACCGGCATCGTGGAGGCACTCCAGCTCTCCCGCTGGGAGGGCAGCTACGGCCTGAGGAGCGCCAGCGGCCGCGTCACCCCCGTGTACGCCTCCCACCTCCGCGTCCGCGACACCGGCGGCGAGCCCTCCACGGTCTGCCTCCTGGTCCGCGAGCACGAGCGCGCGGTCCTGCAGACCCCGCTGCGCGTCCCGGCCTCCGACACCGCGTCCGAGACGCAGAGCACCGACCCGTTCGAGGTGTTCATCGGCTCACCGGCCCCGGACGACCTCGACGGCCTCCTCCAGCGCACGGTGGAGCGCGCCCGGGACATGCTGGACGGCGACTCCGCGTTCCTGCTCCTGGCGACCGACGACGAGACCGAGCTGGAGGTCCGGGCCTCCACCGGTCTGCCCTCCGCCCGCCAGCGCTTCGCGCGCGTGCCGGTCGAGGCGGGCCCCGGTCGCTACGGCTCGGCCCGCATGCCGGCCGTCCACGAAGACCTGACCATGGTCCCCGGCGCCGTCCCCCTGCTGCGGGGCACCGGCATGCGCTCGGTCGTCACGGTCCCCCTCAAGGTGGAGGGCCGCCTCACCGGCTCCCTCGGCGTCGCCGCCGAAGCCCCCTCCAGATACTCCAACGAGGAGGCGCTGCGCCTCCAGTTCGCCGCCGACCGCATCGCGCTGGCCGTGGAGTCGGCCCGCCTCGGCGAGCTCGAACGCCTGCGCCGCGGCTCCCTCAGCTTCCTCGTCGAGGCGTCCGACCTCCTCGCGGGCACCCTGGACCGCGACCAGACCCTGGCCCTGATGGCCCAGATGACGGTCCCGACCCTGGCCACCTGGTGCGCCGTCTACACCATCGCCGACCAGGCGTCCGAGCCCTACCTGTCGTACGTCCTGCACGAGGACGAGGAACTCATCGACGGCATCAAGTCGCTGCTCTCCAAGATCGCCCCACCGGACCCGGTGCCGACGCCGGGCGCCCGCGTCTGGTCGGCTCCCGCCGAGTCGGCCCATCAGGCGGCCCTGCGCACCTCGATGCGGAGCCTGGGCCTGGGCGAGCCGGTCGGCCGCGTGAGCGCCGGCATCGGACCCACGCTGGCGACGGCGTCGGCGGTGGGCGGCGAGACGGTCGTCCTGCCGCTGGTCGCCCGCAACCGCGTCATCGGCATGCTCACCCTCGGCAAGCCCACCGACGAGCACTTCCGCCAGGAGATCCTGGAACTCGCCGAAGACCTCTCCCGAAGGGCCGCCCTGGCCCTGGACAACGCGCGCCTGTACTCCGAGCGCACGGCCATCAGCCAGTCCCTCCAGCGCAGCCTCCTGCCGCCCGAGCTCCCCGAGATCGACGGAGTCGAGGTGGAGGTGATCTACCGCGCGGCCGGCGAGGGCAACGAGGTCGGCGGTGACTTCTACGACCTCTTCCCGATCAGCGACGGCGCCTACGGCTTCGCCATCGGCGACGTCTGCGGCACGGGCCCGAACGCCGCCGCGGTCACGGGTCTGGCCCGGCACGCCCTGCGTCTTCTGGCCCGCGAGGGCCTCAGCGGTCCGGCGGTCCTGGAGCGCCTCAACTCGGCCATCCTCGACGAGGGCGCCCGCAGCCGCTTCCTCACCCTCCTCTACGGCGAGATGCGCCCGCAGGAGGACGGCAGCGCCGAGCTCAAGGTGGTGTGCGCCGGGCACCCGCTCCCGCTGCGTCTGCGCCAGGACGGCACGGTCGAGCCGGCCGCCGAGCCCCAGCCGCTCCTCGGCGTCATGGAGGACCTGGAACTCTACGAGCAGACGGTCACCCTCGACCCGGGCGACGTCCTGCTGTGCGTCACGGACGGCGTCACCGAACGCCGCGAAGGCACGCGCATGTTGGGCGACGACGGCCTCAGCGACGTCCTCACCACCTGCACCGGTCTGACGGCGGGCGCCGTCGCCGCCCGCATCATGCGCGCGGTCGAACGCTTTGCCTCCGACGCCCCTTCGGACGACATGGCGATCCTCGCGATGCGCGTGCCGGAGATCCACCAGGACTGAACCGCCCCGGAATCCGGGCACGGAAAAGGCCCCGCCCGATGGGGCGGGGCCTTTCTGCTGGAGCCCCCAAACGGAATCGAACCGTTGACCTTCTCCTTACCATGGAGACGCTCTACCGACTGAGCTATAGGGGCTTGTTGCCCGACGAGGTTTCCCCCGTGGCAACGAAAGAGATCATACCCTGAACGTGCGCACGCTCCCAAACCCGTCAGAAGGCGGGCTGGAGCAGTCCCCCGAGGGCATTGCAGGCAGACACGATCCGCTGCATGTCGCGCTTGGTCAGCGACGCGTCGACCGGCAGAGCCAGCGTCTCGTCGGCGGCCCGCTCGGTCTCCGGCAGCGACACGCACCGACGGAACTCGGGCAGCCGGTGCACGGGCGTCTTCACCGGCACCCGGCACTCGACTCCCCTGGTGCGCACGGCCCGTGCGAAGGCGTCGCGATCCGGGCGCCCATTGCCCGGCACCCGCACGACGTACTGCTGATAGGTGTGCCCGTCACCGCCGTCGGGCGTCCGCACACCCCGCAGCTTGGCGTCCAGGTAGGCGGCCCGCTGCCTGCGCTGGGCGATCTCGTCGTACGGCACCTCGGACTCGCCCTGCTCCAGCACCAACAGCCCGTGCCGCTGCCCGAGTTGATGCAGCCGAGCGATCCCCGCCGACCGTCCGAAGCGGTGTACGGCGACGACAGCCGCCGTACGCGAGGTCACCACCGCTTCCACGGCGTCGGCGTCCAGGCAGTAGGTCACCGGATCTATGTCGGCGAACACCGGCAGCCCTCCGGCCAGGACCACGGCCTCGGCCACCTCGACGTTCCCGAAGGCCGGTACGACAACCTCATCGCCGATCTCGACGCCGGCGGCCCTGAGCATCGCAGCAGTACCCATGGGCAGGATGGTGGTTGCGCCACGTGAACTTCAGATGACGCACAACAAAAAAGGGTTGGACCCGGAACCGAAGTTCCGGGTCCAACCCTTTTCTCAATATTT
>NZ_AGBF01000005.1 GCF_000225525.1 Streptomyces zinciresistens K42
GGGCACCAGCCGCGCCGTACGGGACCAGCCGCCCCGAGGGGGATCAGCGCATCCCGTCCGGGCCCGGCGGACCCCGCCCCGCCCAAGCCCGCGCCGACGACCTCAGCCCGCGCTCGTGTCGGGCCCGATCCGGCTGCGCACCGCGGTCTGGACCTCGGCCTCCTCCGCCGGATCGGCGGCCAGCCGGCGCAGTCGCTCGACGACGCGGGTGTCACCGGTCTCCGCGTGCCGGGCGCCGATCTCGCGCGTGGTCTCCTCGCAGTCCCAGAGGCATTCGACGGCGAATCCGGCGGGGAAGGAGGGGTCGGTGGCCGCGAGGGCGCGGGCGGTGCGCCCGCGCAGGTGGGAGGAGGCCGTCTCGCGGTAGATGTGGCGCAGGACGGGGGCGGCGCAGGCGATGCCGAGCCGTCCGGTGCCGTCGACGAGCGTCCACAGGGTAGGCGCGTCGGGTCCCTCGCCCCGTACGGCCTCGCGCAGGGCGGCGAGGACGAGGTCCTCGTCCTCGGCTCCGCCCCGGCAGGCGAGCACCCGCCCGGCGGCGGCGCCGAGCGGGTCGGGCCGTCGGGCCCAGTCGCGCGCGCGCCGGACGGCGGCGGCGGAGCGCATGCGCTCGAAGGCGTCCACGGCCGCCTCCACGACGGCCGGCGACCCGGTGGTGACGGCGGCCTCGACGAGGTCGAGGACGTCCGGGTCACCGCTGTCGGCGAGGTAGCGCAGGGCGGTGCAGCGGGCCGCGTCGGAGCCGTCGACGGCGGCGGCGACGATCTCCGCCCGGTCCTCGGGTCCGGCGACGGCCATCAGGCAGCGCGCGGCCGGCACATGAAGGGCGGCGCCGCGGTCCATGCCCTGCTGGGCCCATGCGAAGACGGCCTGCACGCTCCACCCCGGGCGGGGCCCGGCGGGGCTCATCTGGCGCTGCCAGCGGTCGAAGGAGCCGGCCTCGTGGGCGGCACGCACGCGCGTGGCGATCGACTCGCGCGGATCGTCCGCCCACAGCCGCCAGGGGCGCGGCTCGAAGGCGTCGCGCACGGCGACGGCGAGTTCGGCCTCGCCCTCGGGGTCGGTCGCGAAGCGCGCGAGCACGGGGGCGGCGAGGGCACGCAGCCCCGCGTCGTCGTCGCGCAGCGCGAGCTCGTCCAGCGCCCAGGCCCAGTTGGAGCCGGAGGCGGCGTACCTGCGCAGCAGTGCGAGGGCGTCCCGCCTGCCGTAGGACGCGAGGTGGCCGAGCACGGCGAGGGCCAGCCCGGTGCGGGACTCCTCGGTGTCGAGGACGTCCTCGACGTCGAAGAGGTGGGCCTCGATCTCGTCCAGCTCGCCGTGGAGGTCGAGGTGGAGACGGGCGTAGTACAGGGAGCGGTTCTCCACCTGCCAGTCGTGGCGGGGGTCCCGCAGCACACAGTGGTTCAGGGCCGCGAGCGCTTCGTCCCGCGGGGCGGTGAGCGCGTGCAGTGTGCCGTCGCCGCGGCCCCGCTGGAGCAGGCCGAGCAACGTACCGCTGGGCGCTATGACCGGTTCGAACATGGGAAACAGCCTCACATCAAGCGTCGACGCAACCGGGGGTCCTGCTTCACCTGGCCGCGTGACAACACGTCGGGGCGCCCGCCGTTTCCTGCTTGCTGTAGACCATCTTCCTCTGCCTCTCGTAGGTGGCCCGTGCGGACCGATCACGGGCCGCGCGGTGCGGCAACACCTGCCCAGCCATCGCGTCCGTGAATCACGACGTCATGATGACCCGGCGGTTCCGTCCGCCGCGACCGAAATTTCGGCGGCCGGGTGCCGACTCCCCCGTTTTCCGTGTCCCCGCTGGTCGGAGCGGGCCCCTCAGTGCGCGCCGAACAGCTCCAGCAGGTCCGCCTTGGCGAACATGCGGGCCGTGTCCACGGCCGACGGGGTGCCCGCCGCGGGGTCGGCGCCGTGCTCCAGGAGGACCTCGATCACATCCGTCTCGCCCTTGAAGACGGCACCGGCGAGTGGCGTCTGGCCCCGGTCGTTGACGCGGTCGGCCTGGGCGCCCCGGGCGAGCAGGGCGCGGACCGCCTCGGCGTGCCCGTGGTAGGCGGCCAGCATCACCAGGGAGTCGCCGCGGTCGTTGGTGAGGTCGGCCGGGACGCCCGCGTCGACGTAGGCCACGAGCGCCTCGGTCCGCCCCTGCCGGGCCAGATCGAAGATCTTGGTCGCGAGCTCCACGACCTCGGGGTCGGGGGCTTCACTCATCGGCCGGCCGCCTCTCACTGCGCACTCGGGGACTGGGGTACTGCGGGGAGCACCGCGCGGCCGTCGCGAGCGGTGCTCGGCCGTACGGGTGATTCGCCAGGGTACTGGCTAGCGCGGCACATGAGCCGGTACGCCCGCGGCAAAGATCATCGCAGACACGGCCGGCCGCACGAGCCCGGCTGATCCCGGTAAGGACACTCCGCCACCTGGGGGAAATCTGCCGAATTTCACTCAGTTGCACCTTTTATCGTATGGATACATCCTGTGAGCCTGGAAGTACTCATGGTGACTGTCCCCACCGAACCAGGAGCACTCACATGATCCTCTCCATCTCAGGCGTCGTTCTGCTCGGCATCGTCGTCTTCATCTTCTTCCGCAAGGACGGGCTGAAGGCGTCGCACGCCCTGATCTCGGCCCTGTTCGGCTTCTACCTGGCCAGCACGGCGATCGCCCCGAGCATCAAGGCCGGCGGCGAGAGCCTGGCGAGCCTTCTGGGCGGCATCCAGTTCTGACGCCGCCACCCACCGCCCGTACGCACCCGTAGGAGACCGACGTGGCCCGCCGTCCCCTCCCCCGCATCCTGAGCACAGGCAGCGCGCAGTTCGCCCGGAGCCGAGACCTGGCCCGGACGCAGTTCGCCCGCGGCCGGGAGCTGGCCCGGACGGCGAGCGACAGCGCCTCCGACGTCCTCCACCCGCTGATCACGATCACCCGCGGTCTGCGCCGGCTGGCTGCCGCCGGACGGCGCAAGTGGGCCGAGGCCCCCAAGGAGAAGCGCGGTCCGCTGCTCTTCATGGCGGCCTCGGTGATCCTGGTCGTGGCACTGGTGCCGTACGGACCGCTGCTCGCCGTCATCACCCTGATGGCGGCGGCAGCCTGGCAGGGCCGCGACCGCGGGCCCGCCGAGCCCGACGGACCCGACGAGTCCCAGACGGAACGGCTGAGGTCCCTGTACGAGGCCCTGGTCCCGTACTTCTCCGCAGCCGAGGACCCGGCTCCGCTGTACACGCACGGCGGCGAGTGGGAGAAGGCCCTCCCCGAGTACGAGTTCGACGCCACGGGCCGGATCGGCCGGCTGCTGGTCCGCTATCCCGCCTACTTCACCGACGGTGAGGCCCAGGCCCGCGCGCGGATCGAGCATCTGCTGACCACCAAGTCCGGCCGCGGCCGGGAGTACCGCTGCGACTGGGACGAGGAGGGCAACGAGCTCACGGTGACCGCCCTCGCCCCGCTGCCCACCGACATCGCCGCGCAGCGCTTCGTCACGGCACCGGGCGAGACCGTGCTGGGCTTCACCGATCCCACCGGTGTCCAGCGCACGCTCCCCCTCACCCACGGAGCGCGGCAGCGTGACGTGCCGCCCGTGGTGTGGCGCACCGGCATCCGCTCCACCGAGCCGCACCTGCTGGTCATGGGCCAGCCCGGCAGCG
Source organism: Streptomyces zinciresistens K42 (assembly GCF_000225525.1). GTDB lineage: Bacteria > Actinomycetota > Actinomycetes > Streptomycetales > Streptomycetaceae > Streptomyces > Streptomyces zinciresistens. Next base: position 3,645 of record NZ_AGBF01000005.1, read on the forward strand.
GCACCTCGACCCTGCTGCGCTCGGTCGCCCTCCAGGCGCTCCAGCACGGCGACGTCGTCATCGTCGAGGGCGGCAGCACCGGCGAGTACGCCTGCCTGACGGGACGCGACGGCGTCCTGGCCGTCGAGTGCGGACTGGCCGGCGCGGTGGCGAGCGTCGAGTGGGCGGCGACGGAGACGGAGCGGCGCCTGATCGCCGTGAACCGCGCCCGCCAGGCGGGCAACCCCCCGCCGGAGGACACCCGGCGCCCGCTGTGGGTCCTGCTGGACCGTCCCACCGTGTTCTCCCATCTGGCCGCGGCGGACGGCCGCAGGGACCCGCAGGCGCTCCTCCAGGTACCGCTGCGGCACGGGCGCGCGGCCAACGTCACCGTGGTCGTGGCCGAGCAGTGGGACGCGATGGAGGCCCTGTCCGACGCCGTACGGCAGCACACGCGCGCGCGTGTCGTGCTCGGCCCCGCGACGGCCGACCAGCTCCGCTCGGCTCTCGGCGCTCCCCCGGACACCACCGTGGTGACCGGGGCGCCGGCCGGCCGCGGCTACGCCCGGCTGGGCACCGGCCCGGTCCACCGCCTCCAGGTCCCGGCGACGCCCGACCCGTACGACGACGCGACGAGCGACGCGCACCGCCAGGCGGTGCTCGAACTGCTGCCGGAGCGCACGACGCCGCTGGAGGCCGCGCCGCCGGCCAGGCTGGAGAAGGCGCCGCAGGGCGAGCCGGAGCCGGTTCCGGCGGACGCCGTGGTGGCCGAGACGTCGTGACGCGCCCCGCGCGGCGCGGCGTCCGTCCCGGGCCCGCGCCGCCGCCGCGTCACGCCACGAACGTCCGCTGCCCCTCGGTCCCCCCGCTGGCCCCGCCGCGCACCAGCCGGGCCGCCGCGGCCAGCCGCACCGCGGCCTCCTCGGCGACCGGGCCGCCCACGGTGAACGGCAGCCGCACGTAGCCCTCGAAGGCGCCGTCCACGCCGAACCGCGGTCCGGACGGCACCCGGACCCCGACCCGCTCCCCGACCTCGGCGAGCCGCGACCCCGACAGGCCGCCGGTGCGCACCCACAGCGTGAGCCCGCCCCGCGGCACCTCGAACTCCCAGTCGGGCAGCTCCCGCCGCACGGCCGCGACCAGCGCGTCCCGGTTCTCCCGGGCCTGTGCGCGGCGCACGTCCACGGCCCGCTCCCAGCCCCCGGTCCCCAGCAGCCAGTGCACGGCGAGCTGCTCCAGCACCGGGGTGCCCAGATCGGCGTACGCGCGCGCGGCCACCAGGCTGCGGATCACGTCCGGAGCGGCCCGCACCCAGCCGATCCGCATACCGGCCCAGAACGCCTTGCTCGCCGAGCCGACGGTGATGACGTTGGAGCCCGCAGGGTCGAAGGCGCACACGGGTCGCGGCATGGCGACGTCCTCGTCGAGCCGGAGTTCGCTCATCGTCTCGTCGGCGACCAGTACCGTGCCCGCCGAGCGCGCCGCCTCCACCAGGCGCCGCCGCTGGTCCTCGTCGGCCAGCGCGCCGGTGGGGTTGTGGAAGTCGGCGACGACGTAGGCGAGCCGGGGCGCCGCCTCGCGCAGGACCTGCCGCCACCGGTCGACGTCCCAGCCGCCCAGCCCCTCGGCCATGGCCACGGGGACCAGCCGGGCACCCGCCTCGCGCATCAGCTGGAGGATGTTGGCGTACGACGGCGACTCCACGGCGATCCGCTCACCGCGCCCGGCGAAGAGGTGGCAGATGGCGTCGATCGCGCCCATGGCCCCGGTGGTCACCATGATCTGCTCGGGCATGGTCGGGATCCCGCGCGCGGTGTAGCGCTCGGCGATCATCGCGCGCAGGGCGGGCAGCCCGGCCGGATAGTCGCCGTGGGTGTGGGCGTACGGCGGCAGTTCCTCCAGGGCGCCCTGGACGGCGCGGGTCAGCCACAGCTCGGGGGCCGGCAGCGCGGCGCAGCCGAGGTCGATCATCGAGCCGAGCGCCTCGGGCGGCAGCGGTTCAAGACCGCGGGCGGGCAGAGGGTTCCCCGCCGGGACGGCGGTCCAGCTGCCGGCTCCGCGCCGGGACTCCAGGAATCCCTCGCCGCGCAGCGCCTCGTACGCCGCGGCCACGGTCGTACGGCTCACGGACAGCGCGAGGGCGAGTTCGCGCTCGGCGGGCAGCCGTGCGGCGACCGGGACGCGGCCCTCCAGGACGAGCAGCCGGATGCCGTCGGCCAGGGCCCGGTAGGCGGGCGGGCGCCTGGTTCCGGGGCCGGCGGGGCGATCCTGTTGGGAGGTGAGGAGCCGGGCGAGCTGAGCGGCACCCACCGCCGAGGTCCACTGCGCCATCTTTTCCAGTCCACCTTCCCTGAATTGGCCATGGAGAGCGTGCTCTTCCACGCCACAGGGTGTCATGCATCAGGCCAGTACCACCACACAGGGGGCACGTCTTGTCCACGCGGGGCCATGTCGCACGACGGCTGTCACAGCTCTACGCCGGGCTCGCGCTGTACGGCGCGAGTTCGGCCCTCCTGGTCGAGGCGGGCCTCGGCCTGGAGCCCTGGAACGTCCTCCACCAGGGCCTCGCCGAACGCACCGGTCTGACGATCGGCGTCGTCTCGATCATCGTCGGCGCGGCCGTGCTGCTGCTGTGGATCCCCCTGCGCCAGCGCCCGGGGCTCGGCACCGTCTCGAACGTCTTCGTCGTCGGCCTCGCCATGGACGGCACCCTCGCCCTGCTCCCGGCGGCGCACTCGCTGGCCGTGCGGGTCCCCCTGCTGGTGGCCGGCATCGTGCTCAACGGCGTGGCCACCGGCCTCTACATCGCCGCCCGCTTCGGGCCGGGCCCCCGCGACGGCCTGATGACGGGCCTGCACCGGCGCACCGGCCGCTCGATCCGGCTGATGCGCACGGCGGTCGAGATCGCGGTCGTCGCGACGGGCTTCGCGCTCGGCGGCACGGTCGGTGTGGGCACGGTCCTGTACGCCGTGTCCATCGGCCCGCTCGCCCAGTTCTTCCTGCGGCTCTTCGCCGTGCCCCCGGCACCGGACGGCAGCACGGTCGTTTCCACGGGGCAACCCCGGGGCGCGATACTGCGTCCGTGAGCACCACGCGGATACGCCACCCCTACCTCGACCACCCCGGCCCCATCCCCTTCGCCCACCGCGGCGGCACGGCGGACGGTCTGGAGAACACCGTGCTGCAGTTCCGGCGCGCGGTGGACGTCGGCTACCGGTACATCGAGACGGACGTCCACACCACGCGCGACGGCAGGCTCGTCGCCTTTCACGACGCGACGCTGGACCGGGTGACCGACGGGGCGGGCCGGATCGGGGACCTGCCCTGGGACGACGTACGGCACGCGCGCGTGGCGGGCCGCGAGCCGGTGCCGCTGTTCGAGGAGCTGCTGGAGACGTTCCCCGAGGTCCGCTGGAACGTGGACCTGAAGGCGGAGCAGGCCACGCTGCCCTTCCTGGAGCTGCTGGAGCGCGCGGACGCCTGGGACCGGGTCTGCGTCGGCTCCTTCTCCGAGGCGCGGGTCGTGCGGGCCCAGCGGCTGGCGGGGCCGCGCCTGGCGACGTCGTACGGCACCCGGGGGGTGCTCAACCTGCGGCTGCGCTCGTGGGGGGTGCCCGCAGCGCTGCGCCGCTCGGCCGTCGCGGCGCAGGTTCCCGAGACGCAGTCCGGGATCCAGGTGGTGGACAGCCGCTTCGTGCGGGCCGCCCACGCGCGCGGGCTCCAGGTGCACGTGTGGACCATCAACGACGCCCGCTCGATGCACCGGCTCCTCGACCTGGGCGTCGATGGCATCATGACCGATCACATCGACACGCTGCGCGAGGTCATGGAGGACCGGGGTGTCTGGGTCTGACCCGCGTCCGGATGCGCGCGGGATCACGGGGAGGCGAGGACGCGGGGTGGGCACCGATACCGTGCGGACCGAGGCGGGCGACGAGGCCGCCGGACGGCGGCGCGAGCAGCGCGGCTGGTACTTCTACGACTGGGCGTGCTCCGTCTACTCGACGAGCGTGCTCACCGTCTTCCTCGGCCCCTATCTGACCTCGGTCGCGAAGAACGCCGCCGACGCGGACGGCTTCGTCCACCCGCTGGGCGTACCGGTGCGCGCGGGTTCCTTCTTCGCGTACTCGGTGTCCCTGTCGGTGATCGTGGCCGTGCTGGTGATGCCCCTGGTGGGCGCGGCAGCCGACCGCACGGGCCGCAAGAAGCCGCTCCTCGCGACGGCGGCCTACGTGGGGGCCGCGGCGACGACGGCGATGTTCTTCCTGGGCGGGGAGCGCTATCTGCTGGGCGGCCTGCTGCTGATCGTGGCGAACGCCGCGCAGTCGGTGGCGATGATGCTCTACAACTCCTACCTCCCACAGATCGCGCTGCCCGAGGAACGCGACGCGGTCTCCTCCCGCGGCTGGGCCTTCGGCTACGCGGCGGGCGCGCTGATGCTCGTCGTGAACCTGGTGCTCTATCTGGCGCACGACTCCTTCGGGCTCTCCGAGGGCACGGCCGTGCGGATCTGCCTCGCGTCGGCCGGCGTGTGGTGGGGCGCGTTCGCACTCATCCCGCTGCGCAGGCTGCGCGACCGGCGGGCCCCGAAGGAGCGGGCCGCCGGGGCGACGGGCGCCATGGGCTTCCGCCAGCTCGCCGCGACCCTGCGGGACATGCGCCGCCATCCGCTGACCCTGGCCTTCCTGCTCGCCTATCTGATCTACAACGACGGCATCCAGACGGTGATCTCCCAGGCGTCGGTCTACGGCTCCGAGGAGCTGGGGCTGGAGCAGTCCACGCTCATCGTCGCCGTCCTGCTGGTCCAGGTCCTGGCGGTGGCGGGAGCCCTCGCCATGGGCCGCCTCGCGCGGACCTACGGGGCGAAGCGGACGATCCTCGGCTCCCTGGTGGCGTGGACGCTGACGCTGGCGGCCGGATACTTCCTGCCCGCCGGGGCACCCGTGTGGTTCTTCGTGCTGGCGGCCGGCATCGGCCTGGTCCTGGGCGGCAGCCAGGCGCTCTCGCGGTCGCTGTTCTCCCACCTGGTGCCGCCGGGCAAGGAGGCGGAGTACTTCTCGGCGTACGAGCTGAGCGACCGGGGCATGAGCTGGCTGGGTCCGCTGCTGTTCGGCCTGACCTACCAGCTGACCGGCAGCTACCGGGACGCGATCATCTCGCTGGTGGCCTTCTTCGCCCTCGGGTTCGTGCTGCTGGCGCGGGTGCCGGTGCGCCGGGCGATCAGCGACGCGGGCAATCCCGTACCCAGGACGATTTAGCGTTCCGAGTGAAAGGGCGGTAGTGTACGCGTTTGGCCTGCCAGGCGTACCGTTACTGCGCGTCAAAGATGCCGAAACGCTGGGTCACATCTGCTAGCAGAGGTGACAAACCGGGCGCCGGTGGGTACGACATTGGTCAGCAAGGCTGCGGCTACGACGGCGACGCACGACCCGGAACGTGACGCGGAACGGGGAATCTTTACCGCCGACCGGACGTTGACCGGATGACGACGACAGCGACACCTGTCCTGTGGGCGACAAGCCCGGGAGGCACGATTCATGAGTGAGCGAGCTCTTCGCGGCACGCGCCTCGTGGTGACCAGCTACGAGACGGACCGCGGCATCGACCTGGCCCCGCGCCAGGCCGTGGAGTACGCATGCGAGAAGGGGCACCGGTTCGAGATGCCCTTCTCGGTCGAGGCGGAGATCCCGCCGGAGTGGGAGTGCAAGGTCTGCGGGGCCCAGGCACTCCTCGTGGACGGCGACGGCCCTGAAGAGAAGAAGGCCAAGCCCGCGCGTACGCATTGGGACATGCTGATGGAGCGGCGCACCCGTGAGGAGCTCGAAGAGGTCCTCGAGGAGCGTCTCGCCGTGCTGCGGTCCGGGGCGATGAACATCGCGGTTCATCCCCGGGACAGCCGCAAGTCCGCGTAGTCCCTGCGGCGCTTGACCGCACCTACCAGGCAACGCGTACCGAACCGCGGGCGCCGCACGTGAGAGCGTGCGGCGCCCGCGGTTCGGCGTGCCCTGAAACTGCCCGCACGCCCGGCGCGCGGGCTCCATGAACAGACTCACCGAACACACGGACCGGCCCCCGGGTGACCCGGGGGCCGGTCCGTTCTCCGTGCTCACTGGACGTGCTCACTGGACGTGCTCGCGTCGGACGTGCCCGCGCGACGGCGGCTCAGCCGGTGATCGGGGGCCGCTGCTCGCGGGGCGCGTCCGCCGGCTCGTCCCGTACGACCTCGCCCTGCACGACCTTCCCGTCCGGCCGGTGCATCCGCACCTGCTGGTAGGCGTCGCCGAACGAGCCCGGGGCCGCCTCGCGCAGCTTGCGGTCGAAGGTCCGCTCGGCGAAGGCGCTCACGGCCTTCTGGACCGGCGGGATCAGCAGGAGCAGGCCCGCCGCGTCCGAGACCAGGCCCGGCAGCATGATCAGCAGGCCGCCGAGCATCATCATGCCGTTGCCGTTGCCGCTCTGGGGGGTGCCGCCTCGCTGGAGCGCCTCGTTCAGCGCCTCGAACGCGCGTCGGCCCGCCCGCTTCACGACCACCGATCCGAGCACGAGTCCGGCGACCAGCAGCAGGAACACGGTCCAGCCGCCGGCCGCGCCGGCGACCACGGTCAGCAGCCAGATCTCCAGCACCAGCCACACGGCGATGCCCAGCGGCAGGTAGGTACGCAGCCGGGAGCGCCGGGGCCGGGCGGGGTAGGGGGGAGTCCGTGCGCCAGTCGTCATGGTTCCAGTGTGCCTGGACACGGCTCTGAGCGGGATAAGCGGCGGCCCGCTGCCTCAGGGGCCGCGGGCCGAAGACGCTCCGGGGTCTAGGAGCCCGGCGCGGGCGGCGGTGTGTCCGGCTTGGCGCGGCCGATCAGCTTGCCGACCCGCTCCCGGGCCCCCCACGCGGTGACCCGCCACAGCGCCTCGACCAGGATGTCCCGGCTCATCTTCGAGTCGCCCAGCTCGCGTTCGACGAAGGTGATGGGCACCTCGACCACGTGGTAGCCGGCCTTGACGGCACGGCGGGCGAGGTCGACCTGGAAGCAGTAGCCCTGGGAGGCGACGTCGGCCAGGCCCAGGCCCTCCAGGGTCTCGCTGCGAAAGGCGCGGTAGCCGCCGGTGATGTCCCGCAGGGGCAGGTCCAGCGCGAGCCGGGAGTACAGGCTGCCGCCCCGGGAGATGAACTCACGGGATCTCGGCCAGTTCACGACCCGGCCGCCGGGCACCCAGCGCGAGCCGAGGACCAGGTCGGCGCCCTTGAGGGCGGTCAGCAGACGGGGCAGTTCCTCGGGCTGGTGCGAGCCGTCGGCGTCCATCTCGATCAGGACGCCGTAGTCGTGCTCGATGCCCCAGCGGAAGCCGGCGAGGTAGGCCGCGCCGAGACCCTCCTTGCCCGTGCGGTGCAGGACCTGGACCTGGTCGTCCTCGGCGGCCAGCTCGTCGGCGAGCTTGCCCGTGCCGTCGGGGCTGTTGTCGTCGGCCACCAGCACGTGGGCGTCGGGGACCGCCTTGCGGACCCGGCCGACGATGGCCTTGATGTTCTCCGCCTCGTTGTAGGTCGGGATGATCACCAGCGCCGTGCCGAGCGGCCCGAACTGCCTCCCCCGGCCCTGTGCCCCGAGGGTCCCGTCGCCGTCGTTCACTGCTGCCCCTTCAAGTCCGTCGCAGAGGTCCACCATAGTGGTCGCGGCCTGCGCCGACGCGACAGCACGGTCGCACGCCGGTGTCGAATCCGCGAGAACCGGGGAGGCATCGGACTTTCCGTGCCCGGCGGCGGCGTCCGGCCGGTGCGGGTCCGCTGCGGATGGGGGCCCGGCGCCCTTCGGGCCGACCTGGGACCCGCTGGCTGCGGATCTACCGAAAGCCGTTGTCTACTGAGCGCCCGGCCCCACCCGGGTCACACCTCCCCGACGGGCCGGAACGTTCCGTCGTCGCTCCCGCGGCGCTGAGCCTGGCTCCCAGTGGCGGTGCCCCGGTGCGGCACACCGTCCCTGACCCAGCGGCGAGGCGACGGGTTCCCGGAAGTTCCGCGGTCCCCGGTCGGGCGTCCGGTGGTGGACTCGGCCGAACCTACCGGCCCCGGACCGCCGCCTGTCAACAGCCGTTCCACCTGCGGTTCTTCCCTCAACTCGCAGGTCAGCGGGGAGGAGGCGCAGGTCGCGCGAGGCGCTCGCGGGGGCCGATCGGGTCCGCGCCACCCCGGGAGATCACTCGCCCGGCCGTACGAAGACCGTGCGTCCCGCCACCACCGTGCGCAGGCAGACCGGGAGTTCGGCCCCCGGGGTCAGGTCGGGCAGTCCCGGGGTGCCCGAGCGGGGGTCGGTCGACCAGCGCGCGACACGGTCGTCGGGGGCCTGGACCACCAGGTCGCCGGTGCGCCAGACGGCGTAGTCGGCGGGGGCGCCCGGCACCAGGACGCCCGCGTCGTCGCGCCCGGTGGCCCGCCAGCCGCCCCGCGTGTGGGCGGTGAACGCGGCGCGCACGGACACCCGGTGCGCGGGCGTGCGGTGGAAGGCGGCCGCGCGGACCGTGCCCCAGGGGTCGAGCGGGGTGACGGGGCTGTCGGAGCCGAAGGCGAGCGGCACTCCGGCCCGCAGCAGGGCGGCGAAGGGGTTGAGGGTGCCCGCCCGCTCGGCGCCCAGGCGCTGGGCGTACATGCCGTCCTCGCCGCCCCACAGGGCGTCGAAGGCGGGCTGGACCGAGGCGGTCAGGCCGAGTTCGGCGAACGCGGCGATCGTGTCGGAGGTGAGCATCTCGGCGTGCTCGACGCGGTGGCGGGCGGCGCGGACCCGGGCGAGGCCGGTCTTCTCGGCGGCGGCCCGCACCCCCTCGACGACCGCTGTGACCGCGGCGTCGCCGATCGCGTGGAAGCCCGCCTGGAGGCCGGCCTCCGTGCAGGCGACGACATGGGCGGCGACGGCGGCCGCGTCCAGGTAGGGCGTGCCCGTGTGGGCGGCGTCGGCGTACGGCGCGTGCAGGCAGGCCGTGTGGGAGCCGAGGGCGCCGTCGGCGAAGAGGTCGCCCGCCGCGCCCGCCGCGCCGAGTGCGCGGGCCTTCTCCACGTCCCGCTCGGCCCAGTAGCCGACGACGCGGGGGCCCGCCTCGCCCGCGGCCAGCCGGAGCAGGCCGGTGAAGTCGTCCTCGGAGGAGATGTCCGGGCCGCCGCACTCGTGGACGGTGCCGATGCCGAGGGAGGCGGCCCGTGCGAGGGCGGCGCGCTGGGCCTCGTCGCGCTGGGCCGGGGTGATGGCGGCCAGCGCGGTGGCGCGCACGGCGTGGTGGGCGTCTGCGACCAGCGGGGCGTCGGGCGCCGCCCCGGCGGCCGGTGCCATGGCGAGCAGGGCCGTGGAGACGACCGCCGAGTGGACGTCGATGCGGGAGAGGTAGAGGGGGCGCCCGCCGGCGGCCGCGTCGAGTTCGGCGCGGGTCGGGGGGCGGCCGCCGGGCCAGCGGGCGGCGTCCCAGCCGTGGCCGAGGAGCACGCGGTCGGCCGGACGGGAGGCGGCGAAGTCCCGGACGAGGGCCAGGGCCGCCTCAAGGGAGGGCGCGCCGGACAGGTCGAGCCCGGTCAGGGCCAGGCCGGTGGCGGTGGTGTGCACGTGCGCGTCGGTGAACGCGGGGGTGACCAGGGCGCCGGCCAGGTCGACGGTCTCGTCCACACCCTCGGCGAAGGCGTCGGCGGCTCCCTCGGAGCCGACCCAGGCGACCTGGCCCCGCTCCACGACCATCGCGGTCGCGAAGGGGTCGGCGGGGCTGTGCACCTCGCCCCGGCGCAGGAGGACGGTCTTCGGCTGGGCGGTGGACTCACTCATGGCACCAGTCTGGCGCCTCGCCCCGGCCGCTTCGGACCGGGGGCGCCCGCGCGGGGCGCGGGGGCGGTCACACCCGGGGCGGCCGGGCCTCGTAGGGGGTGGACAGGACGACCGTCGTCCGCGTCGACACCCCGGCCAGCGACCGGACCCTGGCGAGCAGTTCCTCCAGTTCGTGCGGGGTGGCGACCCGGACCTTGAGGATGTAGTTCTCGTCGCCCGCGACGCTGTGGCACGCCTCGATCTCGGGCACGCCGGCGAGCCGGTCGGCGATGTCGTCCGGGGCACTGGGGTCGAAGGGCTTCACCGAGATGAACGCGGTCATGGGCAGCCCCACGGCCTCGGCGTCGACCACCGCCGCGTACCCCCGGATGACTCCGCGCTGCTCCAGCCGGCGCACCCGCTGGTGCACGGCCGACGTGGACAGGCCGGTGGCCCTGCCCAGGTCGGTGTAGCTCATCCGCCCGTCCTTGACGAGCAGCTGCACGATCTGTCGGTCCAGCTCCTCCATGGCGCAAGAACCTACAGTGCGGTTGATCTCGCCGGATACCCGAGCCGCCCAGGTCGTGCCCGGTTCGGGAGGCGGGGACCGGGGCGCGGGGCGCGGGGCGGGGACAAACCGGCCGCCCGCGGGCACCTGCGGGCGGCATGTGACGAAGGCCACAGGTCTCGAACAGGCTCCGTGATGCCCCCGTGATTAACGCCCGGACCCGCAGGGAAGTGCTTGCTGTGGCCGAGACCGCATCGCCGTCGCGGCCCAGCCCGAGGGGGAGAATCCCATGCAGAGTCTTAAGCGCCCTGGTCGTACCGCGTCCAAGCGGCACAAGCCCGTCGTCGAGCCCGCTCCGGAGGGCGTCGAACCCGACGCGCTGGACGAGGAGTTCGACGCGTACGACACCTTCGAGATGTACCGGGTGGTCTGCCCGGACTGCGCGCAGCCCATCGCCCTGCTGGCGGACGAGGAGGTGCTGCCCGAGCACGCGCTGTGCGCCTCGCCCTGGAACCCCTTCGGACTCACCGTCTGCGCCGGCACCGGCCGCCGGGCCTCCGAGGCCCGCTCCGCCGACGAGACGTCGGAGCCCCAGGAGCAGGACACCGCCCTGCTGTTGACGCTCCCCCAGGGTCTCGACTGGCGGACCCAGCCCTTCTCGCACGTCGGCGGCCCGGGGTCGCGGCCCATGCGCGTCCCCGTCCTGCGGCGCCTCGCCGCCTGAGCGCACGACTCGGCGCACGCCGCCCGGCTCACTCCCCGCAACCGCCCTGCACCATGGCCCGCAGGCTGCCGTGGTGCTGGATCAGGGTGTCCGGGTCGGCGGGGACGGCGAGTTCGCCGAAGCGGATCCGCCGGTAGGCGACCCGCAGCTTGACGGCGGCGCGACGAGCCGTGCTCGACGACGCCGTGGCCGACCCTGCCGTCCAGCCGGAAGCGGGCGGCCGGTCGGTGACGCCGTACGCGGCGGGCGGGTGGTGGGGGGCGCAGGTGCGGCCCCGGTCCAGCCGCGCCCCCGCCAGGTGCCGTGCCGCCAGGCGTCGGCGGGCGGGTGTCCGGCGCCCAGGGCGAGCGGTGCGGAGCCCGCCTCCAACTCCTCTGGAACGGCGGCGTCTTGGACGTGGCCGACGGCCCGCTCGGGGTGGCGGGTGCCGGAGCGGCAGCCGATCCCGGCGCAGGGCCCGCCGAGTTGGCGGTCGCGCGCACCGGGCCGGACCAGGGTCGCCTCGTTCAGCGGGCGGTGGCCGTCGGCGTCCTCCTGGACGACGGCCATCAGGGAGCGGTCCTCGAAGCGCACCGGGCACCGGGTCCGGTGGAAGCCCTCGGTGGGGTGCTCCTGGGCGAACCTCCCGTGAGGTGGCCGGGGAGCGGACCGGACGGCCACGAACGCAAGGCCGAATCCCGTCGGCGGTGACGTGTCCGGACGCCGCCGCGTTGCCCGGGTATGCCCTCCACCCACTCCGTGACCGGGCGGCAGCCCCGGGTCTTCGTTCCGCGTCCCGCCGGAGCACTCCAGCCGGTCGCGCACGCCCCGCAGGCGGATCCGCCGATCTACCGGGATCTGCTGCGCATGTGGGCCGAGCGCGGGCGCACCCTGCCCGGACACCACGACCCGGAGTGGATCCGGCTCGCGGCGCCGCAGGTCAAGCGCGGTCAGTTCAGCGTCCCTCGGGACCTGCCAGGTGACGGGCGATGACCATCCGCTGGATCTGGTTCGTGCCCTCGACGATCTGCAGGACCTTGGCCTCGCGCATGTAGCGCTCGGCCGGGAAGTCCGCGGTGTAGCCGTACCCGCCGAGGATCTGGACGGCGTCGGTGGTGACCTTCATGGCGGCGTCGGTGCAGTGCAGCTTCGCCATGGCCGCCTGCTTGGCGAAGGGCCGCCCCGCGTCGCGCAGCCGCGCGGCGGCGAGGTACAGCGCGCGGCCCGCCTCGATCTGGGTCGCCATGTCGGCCAGCATGAAGCGCAGGCCCTGGAAGTCGGCGATCGGCTTGCCGAACTGGCGCCGCCCGCTCGCGTAGGAGACGGCCTCGTCGAGTGCCGCCTGGGCCACACCGACGGCGCAGGCCGCGATGCCGAGCCGGCCCGAGTCGAGCGCGGACAGGGCGATCGCGAAGCCCTGGCCCTCCTCACCCAGGCGCCGGTCGTCGCCGACGCGGACACCGTCGAAGTGCACCTGGGCGGTGGGCGATCCCTTCATGCCCATCTTCTTCTCGGGCGCCGCGGCGGAGACCCCCGGGGCGTCGCCGGGCACGAGGAACGCGGTGATCCCGCGCGGGCCCTCCTCGCCGGTGCGGGCCATGACCGTGTAGAAGTCGGCGATGCCGCCGTGGGTGATCCACGCCTTGGTGCCGGTGATCACCCACGCGTCGCCCTCGCGCACGGCCCTGGTGCGCAGCGAGGCCGCGTCGGAGCCGGAGGCGGGCTCGGAGAGGCAGTAGGCGCCGAGCAGTCCGCCGCCGAGCATCGCGGGCAGGTGCTCGACCTGCTGCTGCTTGGAGCCGTAGGCGGCCAGGGCGTAGGAGGCCAGGGTGTGCACGCTGACCCCGAGGCCGACGGTGAGGCGGGCGGCCGCGAGTTCTTCGAGGACCTGGAGGTAGACCTCGTAGGGCTGTTCACCGCCGCCGTACTCGGCGTCGTAGGGCAGGCCGAGCAGGCCCGACTCGGAGAGCAGGGAGAAGACCCGGCGCGGGAAGCAGCCGGCGTCCTCCTCCTCGGCCGCGTGCGGGGCGATCTCGCGCTGCGCGATGTCGCGGACGAGCGAGATCAGATCCCGGGCCTCGTCCGTGGGCAGTTGACGGTCCACCGGCTGCGGGGCGCGGTCGGGCATGTCGACGGTCCTCCCTGTCGGGCGCGTCGGCGGTCGCGCGCCGTGGGTGGGGCGGCTCCGCCGGGTCTCACTGGTGCCGGTCCGATGCTCGCACTCCCGGGTCTCGGAAGCTGCTGACCAGCGGCCGTGGGCTGTGAGTATGCCCGATCGGAGGCATCGAGTCACCGGTTAACGACCGCTCACTGCAAGAAGTGTCCGGCACGTTACGCAGCGGGCCGAAATTGGTCCGAACCATTGACGTACTGGTCTAGTCCTCCTACGGTGACGGCTCAAGCGATATCGCGTTCATGCCAATCGGCGCACGTTCCCCTCTCCCCCACGAGGAGACAACCCGATGCACTTCTCGCACCGCCCCCGCACCCGGTTGCGGGCCCTCGTCTCCGCCGCCTGCGCGGCCGCCCTCGGTATCGGACTGCTCGCCGGCGCGGGCACCGCCACCGCCACCGCCGATCCGAGGACCGCCGCGGCGCCGAGGACCGCCGCCGCGCCGAAGGCCGCCGCCGAGGCCGCCCCCCGGGCCGCGGGTTCCAAGGTCGTCGGCTACTTCACCGAATGGGGCACCTACGACCGCAAGTACTACGTCAAGAACATCGAGACCTCCGGTTCGGCGGCCAAGCTCACCCACATCAACTACGCCTTCGGCAACGTCACCAGCGGCAAGTGCGCGATGGGCGACTCCTACGCGGCGACCGAACGCACCTACACCGCCGCCGAGTCGGTGGACGGCGCCGCCGACACCTGGGACCAGCCGCTGCGCGGCACCTTCAACCAGCTGCGCGAGCTGAAGAAGAAGCGTCCGGGCCTGAAGATCCTGTGGTCCTTCGGCGGCTGGACCTGGTCGAACGGCTTCGGCGAGGCGGCGCGCAACCCGGCCGCGTTCGCCCAGTCCTGCTACGACCTGGTCGAGAACTCCAAGTGGGCGGACGTCTTCGACGGCATCGACATCGACTGGGAGTATCCGAACGCCTGCGGTGCCACCTGCGACACCAGCGGTCGCGAGGCGTTCAGGAACCTGATGGCGGCGGTGCGCGCCAAGTTCGGCTCCGGCAACCTGGTCACCGCGGCCATCACGGCCGACGCGACCAGCGGCGGCAAGATCGACGCGGCGGACTACGGGGGCGCGGCCCAGTACGTCGACTGGTACAACCCGATGACGTACGACTTCTTCGGCGCGTGGGACGCGGCCGGCCCGACGGCTCCGCACTCGGCGCTCAACTCCTACACCGGCATCCCGAAGGCGAACTTCTACAGCTCGGCGACCATCGCCAAGCTCAAGGGCCTCGGCGTGCCCGCCTCCAAGCTGCTGCTCGGCATCGGCTTCTACGGCCGCGGCTGGACCGGGGTCACGCAGTCGGCGCCCGGCGGCACGGCGACGGGGCCGGCACCGGGCACGTACGAGGCGGGCATCGAGGACTACAAGGTGCTCAGGGCCAAGTGCCCGGCGACCGGCACGGTGGGCGGCACCGCGTACGCCAAGTGCGGCAGCCAGTGGTGGAGTTACGACACCCCCGCGACCATCGCGACCAAGATGACGTACAAGGACCAGCAGGGCCTCGGCGGCACCTTCTTCTGGGAGCTGAGCGGGGACACGAGCAACGGTGAACTGATCAGGTCCATCAGGTAGCGGGTCCCACGGGGGACCTGGGGCGGAGGACCACGAGCCTCCGCCCCTCGCGCGCTCAGTCCGCGCGGCGCGCGGGCCCGGGGGCCGGGTAGCCGGAGTCCAGTTCCTCGACGGCGCGCAGGGCGCCGCCCAGGGTCTTCACCAGCAGTTCGCGCATGGTGTCCCGGGGCAGTTCGGGGCGGTCGATCCAGTCGAGGGTGGCGCCCTCCACACCGCACACCCAGGACAACAGCCCCATCCGGGCCAGCGGGCCGATGTCGGTGCGGCCGTACGCCCCCTCGGCGAGGGTCGCCACGATCGCCTCGCGCACCCCGTCCCGGATGGCGTGCACCTCGGCGTCGAAGCCGACGCCGCCGCTGACGATGGTGCGGTAGGCGGCCTGGTGGTGCTCGGCGTAGCGCAGATAGCTGTCGATGGTGCGGTGGACGCGGTCCACCGGCTGTATCTCCACCCCGCTCGCGGCGAAGGTCACCAGGTCGGCGACGGAGTCCTGGATGATCGCGAGGTAGTAGCCCCGTTTGGACTGGAAGTAGTAGTAGATGAGCCCCTTGGCGACATGGGCCTGGCGGGCGATGTCGTCCATGGAGAGCGCGTCGTACGACGTGTCGGCGAACAGCTTCCGTCCGATGGTGATGAGTTCGGCACGGCGCGCCGTCGAGCGCTCGGTACCGCGGGCCCTGGGCCGGACCGCGTCGCGCTGCTGACTGATATTCAATTCAGACCCTGTGATCCAACGGGCGGCGGGACCTCCGCAGTATGGCAGACCGGCACCGGCTGCTCGTTCGATTGTGATCGAGCCTGACGGGTCCGCTTCACATGCGGGGCGTCACATGTCCGACCAAAGGGTCCGGTGTGGGTCAGCTCACAGCAGGCCGAGCCGGGTGACGAGCATCGCGATCACCACGACGAGGGTCCAGCCCATGAGGTGTTCGACGACCTTCGGGCCGTCCTTGCCGGGGCCGCCGGTGCGGACGCGGCCTGCGGCGGTGGAGTGCGCGGTCATATGCCCACCTTGCCATCGGAGGCGGCTTTTGCGGCAGTAACGTTGCTCACAGCGCGAGGGCCCCGGCCGCTCCGCGGTTTCCGGGGGCCCTCGCGGCGGCGTACCGCGTACGGGTTCAGCGCACGCCGACCTCCGCCAGCGCGGCACGCTGACGCGCCGTCGGCAGGGCCGGGAAGAACAGGTAGCAGACCCCGCCGGTGCCGGAGACGACCTTGCCCGCGGCGTCGTACCGCTTGGTGCGCAGCCAGATGTTCTCCCACTCGCGCCGCCGGTAGACGCGCCGCACCGCCTCGTTGGTCGGGGCGTACGGGTCGTTGGCGATCACGTCTCCCCCGGCGGTGAAGCCGATGACCGTCATGAGATGGCCGGCGGTGCCGTACCCCGCGCCCGTCAGCTCCTCCTCGCGGAACGACTGGGAGGTCATGGCGGGGATGCCGGCCGCGATCAGCCGCTCCAGGTCGGTCAGCGAGCCGAGCCGGGTGACCACGGCCCGGATGTCGTCGAAGGTGGCCGCGTAGGCGGCGCTGAACGGCCAGTTCCCGCAGCCCTGGTACTGGTAGTCGTAGGTGTACCGGGCCGCGTGGCAGATCTGCGGGTCGGCGTAGGCGGGGTCGACCCAGGCCAGTTGCTCGCGGCTGAGCCGCCCGCCCCAGTACTCGATGATCATCTGCGCGGAGGTCGGGCTGCACCATGCCTCGCCCCCGCCGTCGTACTCGGGGTACTGGCCGACGTGCGTCTCCTGCGAGTAGCGCGGGACGGTCAGCTCCCGGGCGGCTCCGGGGACGGAGGCGGCGACCGTGAAGCGGTCGGGCACGTCGGAGCCCATGACCCCGGCCCGCCACAGCACGGGCGTGAGCGCGGTGCCGGGCCTGCGGTACAGCGTCAGGCGCAGCCGGAACGAGGCGAGGCGCAGCCCGCTCGCGGGGTCGTCGATCGCGAGGGTGTCCGTGCCGACCGTGCTGCGGCCGTCGCGCTGGCCGTCGACGGAGGTCCGCCGGATGTCCCGGTCGCCCGCGGCCCAGCGGCCCATCACGTACCAGGGGGTGGCGGTGCCGTCCTGGTACGTCCCCCGGAGGTCGACCTGGATCCAGGTGCCGTCCGGGGTGTGCGCGTTCCAGGAGGCGATGACCTCGGTGGCGGGGACGGCGAACCGGTGGACGGGGGACGTCCAGGTGGCGTACTCCCAGCGGGCGGTCCGGCCGGTGTGCGGGTCGGTGTAGTCGGTGGTGCCTGCCGGTGTGGCGAGCACGAGGCCGGGGCGGGCGCCCGCGACGGCCCGGGTGCCCCGCGCGGTGCCGCCGCGCCAGTCGGCGTGGCTGGTCCAGGCCCGGTTGTCGACGGTGCGGGGCGGGACCTCGTCCTCGGCGGGGTTCCCGGCGTCGGCGCGCTTCCCGGCGGCGGCGGCCGGGCCCGCGCCACCGGTGGCGGCCACCGCGACGGCGGCTGCCAGAACGATTCTGCGGGAGGGCTGTTCGGCTCTGCTCATGGGCGGAAGACCCCCAGGGTGTGCGAGTAGGGCGGGTCCGGTGCACGACTGCCCGCCCACTATGACCACCGGGGGCACCGTCTGCCAGCACTCCGCCCCCGGGCGCGCCCCGGGCCCTCGGCCCCGGTCACGGGCGTGACCTGCGGCGCGGCGGTGCGGCGGCCGTGCGGCCCGCGCGCGCCGGACGGTCCGCGGGCCCGGCGTCCACCGCAACGGCGTACGCCGGGCGCGGCGCCCGCGGGTCAGACGAGGTCCATCGCCGCGACCTCGTCCGGACGGCCGTAGCCGACGGGTCCGTGGAAGCGGCGCCGGGCGCTGGTGAACCACCAGAGTGTGGCGACGGCCAGCACGCCGGCCAGCGCGAGCGGCGCGTAGTTGAAGGAGGTGACGGTGAGGGGCGCGGCGTGCGGCAGCATGAACAGCACGCTGCTGAACACGATCCAGGCCACCGCCACGATCCCGACCGGCCGTCCCCAGCGGCCCAGGTGCCAGGGACCGTGCGCGAAGTCGTCCCCGAGCCGGAGCCTGAGCAGGATGGGCAGGCCGTAGGCGAGGAAGAGCCCCACGACGTTGACGCTGACGAGGGCGGTGAACGCCGTGCGCGACCACCAGCCGGGCAGCACCAGCACCAGGGAGCAGCCGACCGCGAGCCAGACCGCTTTGACGGGGGTCCGGGTGCGCGCGGAGACCGAGTGCCACCAGCGCGACCCCGGCATCGCGCCGTCCCGTGAGAAGGCGAAGATCTGCCGGGTGTTGCTGGTGAGGTTGGCGAGGCCGCAGAAGAGCATGGCGCCGATGACGACGAGCAGCAGCGCCTTCGCGGTGCCGACGCCGAGGCCGTCGATCAGGATCTGCACGGGCGGGGCGTCGGCGGCGGCCACCCGGTCGTAGTCGCGTACGGCGTAGACGAGGGCGAGCATGAGCAGGAGTCCGGCGATCGCGGAGCAGGCGATCGCGCGCGTGATGCCGCGCGGCGCGTTGACCGTGGCGCGCACGGTCTCCTCCGACATGTGGAAACTGGCGTCGAAGCCGGTGAAGGTCCAGCTTGCCACCAGCAGGCCGAGCATCCCGCCGTAAAGTCCGCTCGTGAAACCGGTGTTGTTCGCGAAATACGTGACGAATGAGGCCGGCTGATGCTGGTCGGGAATGACCGTGAGTGCACCCACGATCACCACGAGTCCGATGAGCAGCCACCACACCGAGATCCGGTTCAGCACGGCGACCAGGTGCACGGTGTAGGTGTTGGCGAGCCCCTGCACCACGATGATCAGTGCCGTGATCAGTACCGTCCGGTGGCCCGTGGGCTCGTAGGAGGGCCACTGGAGCGTGAGGAACGCCTGGACGAACGTGGCGGCGGCGTACCCGGTGGCGGCCGTGCCGCCGACCTGGCCGACGAAGTTGAGCCAGCCCGTGTACCAGGACCAGGCGCCCTTGTGCCGTCGGGCGAGCTTTCCCGCGGAGAAATACAGGGCACCGCTCGTCGGATACGCGGAGGCGACTTCCGCCATCGATGCCCCCACGAAGAGCACCATGACGGAGACGCCTATCCAGCCGAAGACGAGAATGCTCGGACCGCCCGCGTTCAGACCGAATCCGAATCCGGAGAAGATTCCGGAGATGATGTTGATGACGGTGAAGGAGATGGCGAAATTGTCGAACGCCTGAAAACGCCGGGTGAGTTTTCTCGGATAACCCATCGCATGCAGCGTGGCATCGTCGTCCAGCGCGCTCGGATCGCCTCCGCGGCGCGCGCCGTGGCGCGCTCGGGCACGCGGAGCCGGCATCCGTCGGGACACGGTGGGGCCTCTTCTCTCGGTGGGGGGTTGACGGCCCGTCAGACGAACGGGACCGGCAGGCCGCAGGCGCGGCGCGCCCTCGACAGCTGCTCGGCCGGGTCGCCGAAGGCGGACCAGGGCATGCGCGAGGCGTACGGGCCCATCGCCGCGAACACCGCGCGCGCCTCCTCCTCCCGCCGGCCCATGACCAGGGCGTGCGCGAGGTACGCCAGGTCCAGGACCGGGGTGAAGGCGTAGTCGGCCACCGTGGGCAGCCAGGTCCGGTGGACGGCCACGGCGGTGGCCCGCCACTGCGGCTGCTCCCACACGCGGTCGGCGAGCGGCCGGGTCGGGTCGTAGCACTCCACCAGGGCGACCAGCGGCAGCAGTCCGAGCGGGGAGCCCGCGGGCGCGCGCTGGCCGAGGAAGGCGGCGACGTCCCAGGCGGCGGTGACGGAGCCGCCGTGGCGGGGGACGAAGCAGGCGAGGAAGCGGTGGTGGGCCTCGCGGTGCCAGGGGGCCAGGGAGAGGATGTGCGCGAACAGGCGCCAGGGGCCGGGAGGCGCGGTGAGCAGGCCGCGCGGCGCCTGTTCGCGCAGCCGGTGCAGCCGGGCCATCGCCAGCTTGGCCACCCAGGGCGTGGGGTCGGCGGGGGCCGTGGCGGCGGCGCGGTCGCAGGCCGCGAGCGCTATCCGCTCCAGCGCGCCGGCCCTGGCGTCGTGCGCGTCGGCGGCCCGAAGGGCCCGCAGCACGGCCACCCGCGCCCACATCAGGGACGCCTCGGGGCAGGGCTCCTCGGCCAGCCAGCGCTCCACGAGATCGGAGTCGGCCGCCTCCGAGGCGAGCACGAGGGAGCGGTGGGCGCGCAGGGCGAAGTCCCCGCGGGTCTCGGCGAGCGCGTCGCGGGCGCTCAGGCAGCGGCCGGCGCGGACGTCCACGCACACGCCGGCGAGCACATGGTCGTCCGCCGCCGGATGCCACAGGTACTGCCCCTCGAACAACCCCGCGGCCATCTGCCCCAGCCCATCCCCGTCACGGCACCTCGTCGTCGTGCACCAGGCACCCTACTCAGCGCGGGCCCCGTCCGGAACGCGGTCCTGACGGTGGTGGCCGGAGTTTTCCGACGGCATCGCGGTAAAGCGGCCGGTTCGAAGAGACATGTTTTCCCGTACGGTCTGCCGACCGCTTTCGGTCGGCACTAGAATGTTCCGGCGAGATATGCCAGTCCCGCCCCGCAGACGAGGAAAAACGATTCACGAGCTCGCCTCCCGGCTCCGCCGGCTCCCCCCTTCCCTGGGCCCCGTCCGCCTGGTCGCCGTGGACGGCCACGCCGGCTCCGGAAAGTCCACGTTCGCCGGGGAGCTGGCACGCGCGCTGGGCGGCGCCCCGGTGCTGCACCTCGACGACCTCGCCAGCCACGACGAGCTGTTCACCTGGACCGGCCGGCTGTCGGCGCAGGTGCTGGAACCGCTCGCGCGCGGCGCCGTCGCCCACTACTCCCCCTACGACTGGCGTGAGCGGCGCTTCGGGCCCGCGCGCGCCCTGGCGCCCGCCCCGGTGGTCCTCGTCGAGGGCGTCGGCGCCGGCCGCCGCGCCCTGCGCCCGCGGCTGGCCCGGCTGCTGTGGATGGATCTGCCGCGGGCCCGGTCCTGGGCGCGCGGCCGCTCCCGGGACGGGGAGGAGCAGCGGGAGTTCTGGGACGGCTGGGTCGCCGCGGAGCACGCGCACTTCGCGGACGACCCCTCACAGCCCTTCGCGGACCTCCTGGTCCGGCAGCGCGACGAGGGATACGAGGTGGTTCCCGGGCCCGCCGGGACGGCGGGACCGGACCACACGGTCACACACCGTGACGACCCGTCGGCAATGTGCTGAACTCGTGAAGACCCACTCCGGGCACGCGCACATCGTGCCCCAACTCGGCTTGACCCAATGGCCGGACAGGTCCTACGTTCTCAATGTGCGGTCGACCGCGACCGAACCCTTGACGCGAAGCCCCCGGTTGTTCCCCCGTGATCGGGGGCTTCGTTCTGCTCGTACTCCTCATTTCGGGCGACGCGCGCCCCTCAGCCGCTCACGCTCGGTCACCGAGCGGACCCGCGCACCGCTCCCACCTCGCCCGACGGCCCGTGCGGCCCCCTGGGGCAGGCCCCGCTCCCGCAGGTACGATGCCCTCGGTGCGCGCTACGGACGGCTGCTCTGCGCACCGCTGCAACTCCGGCCCGTGGCACGGCGGTTCGAACCGGCGGCCGGCGGGCGGGTGGCCGGCGACCGACGGGGGCACGGTTTGTGGGGGACGTGATGGACTTCGGCACGCAGGGCCCCGAGGCCCCGGCCGACCTCGCCTGGCTGCGAGGTGTGGACGCCTACACGATGGGGGCCTATCCGCAGGCGGAGGAGGAGTTCGGCACCGCGGTGCGGATCGACCCCGGGATGGCCGACGGCTGGCTCGGCCTGCACGCGCTGCGCGTCGACACCACGACCGCGCTGCTGCGGATGTTCCGCCACCGCGAGCGCTTCGGCGAACAGCGCTCCCGCCACCGGCGCACCCTCAACTCCTGGTACTGGCTCGGCTGGTGGGTGCAGCCGGTGCTGGAGACCCCGCGCGATCTGCTGCTCGCCCACGCCTCGCACTGGCTGGACGGCCGGCACGTCCCGGAGCTGGACCGGGCCCTCGCCGGGCTGCCGCCCGTGGACGCCGACCACCAGGTCCGCTTCCTGCACGCCTGCCGCGCCTATCTCGTCAAGGACTGGGAGCAACTGGTCCGCCACACCGACCCGCTGCTCGACGATCCGATGCTCGGCATCGAGGTCGGCCTCTTCGGCGGCATGGCGCGGGTGAGGCTGGAGATGTACGGACAGGCGGAGCCCCTGCTGTCGGGCGCGCTGATGCGGTGCCGCAGCGAGCAGCCCCAGCGCAAGGAGCTGCGCTACTGGCTCGCCCGTGCGCACGAGGGCACCGGCCGCTCCGCCGCCGCCCTCCCCCTCTACCGGGCCGTGCACCGCGTCGACCCCGCCTTCATGGACACCTCGGCCCGGCTCGCCGCGATCGCCGAGGGCGACGGCTACGACGACCCGGCCGACTTCGCCCCCCTCGCGCTCACCGGCTTCGGCCAGGACGTGATCGACGGCCCCGACGGGCTCGACCCGCTCTTCGGCGCCGAGGGCCGGGACCTGAAGCTCTCCGACCCCGACCTGCCGCCCGCCGGGCCGGCGGCCCCCGTCACGGATCCGGCGGTGCGCGAGAAGGCCGCGGTGCCCCCGCAGTCGCTGCCCGCGGGCCCCACCGACCCCGCGTTACTGGAGGCGGCGCTCGCCGAGCTGGAGCGGATGGTGGGGCTGGAGCCCGTCAAACGCCAGGTCAAGGCGTTGTCGGCGCAGTTGAACATGGCCCGGCTGCGCGCCGGGCAGGGCCTGCCGGTCCAGCCGCCGAAACGACACTTCGTCTTCTCCGGTCCCTCGGGCACCGGCAAGACCACGGTCGCCCGCATCCTCGGCCGCGTCTTCTACGCCCTCGGGCTCCTCGGCGGTGACCATCTGGTGGAGGCCCAGCGGGCCGACCTGGTCGGCGAGTACCTGGGCCAGACGGCCGTGAAGGCCAACGAGCTCATCGACTCCGCGCTCGGCGGCGTCCTCTTCGTGGACGAGGCGTACTCCCTGTCCAACACCGGCTACGGCAAGGGCGACGCCTACGGCGACGAGGCCCTCCAGGTGCTGCTGAAGCGGGCGGAGGACAACCGCGACCACCTGGTGGTGATACTCGCCGGCTATCCCGAGGGCATGGACCGGCTGCTCGCCGCCAACCCCGGGCTGTCCTCGCGGTTCACGACCCGCGTCGACTTCCCCTCCTACCGCCCCCTCGAACTGACCTCGATCGGCGAGGTGCTCGCCGCGGAGAACGGCGACGTGTGGGACGAGGAGGCGCTGGACGAACTGCGCTCCATCGCCGGGCACGTGGTGGACCAGGGCTGGATCGACGAGCTGGGCAACGGGCGGTTCCTGCGGACGCTGTACGAGAAGAGCTGCGCCTACCGGGACCTCAGACTGTCGGCCTACCCCGGGGCGCTCACCCGCGGCGACCTGTCGACCCTGCGGCTGCCGGATCTGATGCAGGCGTACGGAGAGGTGCTGTCGGGACGGGGGCCGCAGGACCCGCCGGCCAGGTGACGGACGGATCCCGCGGCCGGCGCGGCTCAGCCGGCCAGGGCTCCTTCCGGCTCCCCCGTGCTCAGCCGGGGACCCGTCACCCGTACCTCGGCCACCTCCCGGTGCGCGGGATCGCGGACCTCGCCGACCAGCAGTTCCAGGACGTCCTCCAGCGCCACGAGCCCGAGGACCCTGCCCGAGGCGTCGGCCACCTGGGCGAGGTGGGTCGCGGCGCGGCGCATCACCGTGAGGGCGTCGTCCAGGGGCAGGTCCGGACGCAGGACCGGCATCCGCCGCCACACCTGCTGCGGCACGGCCCGCTCCGAGTCCTCCAGGTCCAGCACGTCCTTCACATGCAGATAGCCCATGAAGGCGCCGTTCCCGGCCGCGACCGGGAAGCGGGAGTACCCGGTGCGGGCGGTGAGCGCGAGGATCCGGCCCGGGGTGACCGACGGGCCGACGCTCACCAGGGACTCGCTCCGGAGCAGTACGTCGGTGACCGGGCGGGAGCCCAGTTCCAGCGCGTCCTCCAGGCGTTCCTGCTCCTCGGGGCCGAGCAGTCCGGCCTGGCCGGAGTCCTCCACGAGCCGGTTGAGCTGCTCGCTGGTGAACACCGCCTCCACCTCGTCCTTGGGCTCGACCCCGAAGAGCCGCAGGACGGCCCGCGCGACCGCGCCGAGCGCCACGGTGACCGGCCTGCAGAAGCGGGCGAACCAGACCAGCCCGGGGCTGAGCAGGAGCGCGACCTTCTCGGGGTCCGCCATCGCCAGGTTCTTCGGCAGCATCTCGCCGACCACCAGGTGGAAGAAGACCACCGCGGCGAGGGCGATGGCATAGGTGAGCGGGTGGATCACGCCGTCCGGCAGCCCGGCCCACTCGAACACCGGCTCCAGCAGACGCGCCACGGTCGGCTCGGCCACCGCGCCCAGCGTCAGCGAGCAGACGGTGATGCCGAACTGGGCCGCCGCCATCATCTGCGGGAGCCGCTCCAGGCCGTACAGCACCTGGCGGGCGCGGGCCGTGCCCAGCGGCTCGATCTGGCTGCGGCGCACCGAGACCAGGGCGAACTCGGCGCCGACGAAGAAGCCGTTGGCGAGCACGAGGAGCGTGGCGAAGAGGAGTTGGAGGACGCTCACCGGGCCGCCTCCGCCATGGGCCCGGTCCGCACCAGGCGGACGCGCTCGGCCCGGTAGTGGCCGACCCGGCGCACCGACAGCCGCCAGCCGGGCAGTTCCGCCCGGTCCCCGACGGCGGGGATGCGCCCGAGCAGGTCGGCGACGAGTCCGGCGACGGTCTCGTACGGTCCCTCGGGCACGTCGAGGCCGACGCGCAGGAGGAGGTCGACGCGGCAGCCGCCGTCGGCGTCCCACGCGGGCCGGCCGTCCTCCGGCGGGGCCGCGGCGAGTTCGGGGAGGTCCTGCCCGTCGTGCTCGTCACGGACCTCGCCGACGATCTCCTCGACGATGTCCTCCAGCGTCACCACGCCCGCCGTGCCGCCGTACTCGTCGACGACGACCGCGATGGGCTGCTCGCTGCGCAGCCGTGCGAGGAGCGGCTGGACCGGCAGGGTCTCGGGGACGAGGAGCGCCGGGCGGGCGATGCGGCCGACGGGGGTGCGCAGCCGGTCTCCCGCGCGGACCGCCAGCGCGTCCTTCAGATGGACCATGCCGGCGATCTCGTCGATCCGCTCCCGGTAGACCGGGAAGCGCGACAGTCCGGTGGCGCGGGTCAGGTTGACCACGTCCTCGGCCGTCGCGGACGACTGCAGCGCGCTGACCTTCACGCGCGGCGTCATCACGTGCTGCGCGGTCAGTTCCGCCAGCGACAGGGTCCGTACGAAGAGATCGGCGGTGTCCTGCTCCAGGGCGCCCGCCCGTGCGGAGTGCCGGGCCAGGGAGACCAGTTCGCCGGGGGTGCGGGCGGAGGCCAGCCCCTCGGCGGGCTCGATGCCGAGGGAGCGCACCAGCCGGTTCGCGACGGAGTTCAGCGCGGCGATCACGGGGCGCAGCACGCGGGCGAAGACGTGCTGCGGGCCGGCGACGAACCGGGCGACCTGCATCGGGCGGGACACCGCCCAGTTCTTCGGCACGAGTTCGCCGATCACCATCTGCACGGCCGAGGCCAGCAGCATGCCGACGACGACGGCGGCGCCGGGCACCGCGCCCTCGGGGACGCCGATCGCGGTGAAGGGCCCGCCCAGCAGCTCCGCGAGCGCCGGTTCGGCGAGCATGCCGACGACGAGGGAGGTGATGGTGATGCCCAGTTGGGTGCCGGAGAGCTGGAAGGAGAGTTCCTTGAGCGACTCCGCGACCCGGCGGGCCCGTCGGTCGCCCTCCGCGGCCGCCTTCTCGGCGTCCGTCGCCTCGACCGTGACCAGGCCGAACTCGGCGGCCACGAAGAAGCCGTTGGCGAGGATCAGCAGGAATGCCGCTGCGAGCAGCAGCAAGGGGGTGGTCATGATGCCGCCGCCCCGGGGTGCCGGGGGCGGACGGCGCAGGTACTGCAGGACGATCCGTCCATCGCTGGAGGGAGTCACTCCTCGGGTGGCAGGGGCCCCTGCGGGCCGGTCGGCACAGCAGAGGCGGAGGCGTCGAGGAGACGCCTCCGCCAACAGATTAATCACGACACCCGGTGGTGCGGCAGGGTGAGCGCCCCTCAGCGGGCCCGGGTGCGCCGTCCTGCCGCGGTCAGCCCTGGTGCGCGCCGGTGTCCCGGATCGAGCGGGCCTCGGCCAGGGCCCGCAGGGCGCGCGCGTCGGCGATGGCCTGCTGCTTGGCGATGCCGGGCTGGATGCCGAGGGCCGGGAGGCTGGTGCCGTCGCTGAGGTCGAGGAAGACCCAGGGATCACCCGGGCGGAGGTTCACCTGAAGGATCTCCTCCCAGGCCAGGCGGCGCCGGCTGGCGATGTTGACCACGGTGACGCCGGCGTCGTCGGCGACGACCTTGACGCGCGCGAGGGTGGCCGGCACGGCGAACATCATGGCGCCGACGAAGACGAAGCTGAGCCGTTCGCCGCCGCCGAGCTTGTCGAGCAGCAGCCCGATGGCCGTGAGGACGAGGAACATCGCGGTGCCGGCCGCCAGCAGGACGACGCGGGTGCGGCCCGGCCGGAAGGTGAGGGGCAGGGTGGGAAGGTGATCGGACATCAGCGGGTGGCCCTCGCTCGGCTCAGAGGCGGCAGGCGTGGATGGCGGTGGTCAGGATGGCACGGGCACCGATGTCGTACAGGTCGTCCATGATCCGCTGGGCCTCCTTGGACGGGACCATCGCGCGGACGGCGACCCAGCCCTCGTTGTGCAGGGGCGAGACGGTCGGCGACTCCAGGCCCGGGGTGAGGGCGACCGCCTTCTCCAGCTGCTCGACACGGCAGTCGTAGTCCATCATCACGTAGGTCCGGGCGACCAGGACGCCCTGGAGGCGGCGCAGGAACTGCTGCACCTTGGGCTCCTCGGCGTCCGCGCCGGTCCGGCGGATGACGACGGCCTCCGACTTCATGATCGGCTCGCCGACGACCTCCAGACCGGCGTTGCGCAGGGAGGTGCCCGTCTCGACGACGTCCGCGATGACCTGGGCGACACCGAGCTGGATGGCGGTCTCGACGGCGCCGTCGAGGTGGACGACGGCGGCGTCGATGCCGTGGTCGGCGAGGTGCTTGGCGACGATGCCCTCGTAGGAGGTGGCGACGGTCCTGCCCTTGAGGTCCGCCAGGTCGTCGCCGACGGTGCCCGGCCTGGTGGCGAAGCGGAAGGTGGAGCGCGCGAAGCCGAGCGGCAGGATCTCCTCGGCCTGCGCGGCGGAGTCGATCAGCAGGTCGCGTCCGGTGATGCCGATGTCGAGCTTCCCCGAGGCGACGTAGATGGCGATGTCGCGGGGGCGCAGGTAGAAGAACTCGACGTCGTTCTCCGGGTCGACGATCCGCAGTTCCTTGGCCTCGCGGCGCTGCTGGTACCCGGCCTCATGCAGCATGTCCGCCGCAGGGCCGGAGAGGGAACCCTTGTTGGGGACGGCGATGCGCAGCATGGGGTCGGTTCCTTCGTTCGCTCTGACGGGGTGCGGGGTGCTGGTGCTCAGAGGTGGGCGTAGACGTCGTCGAGGGAGATCCCGCGCGCGACCATCATCACCTGGACGTGGTACAGCAGCTGAGAGATCTCCTCGGCGGCGGCTTCCTTGCCCTCGTACTCGGCGGCCATCCAGACTTCGGCGGCCTCCTCGACGACCTTCTTGCCGATGGCATGGACGCCCTTGCCGACCAGCTCTGCGGTGCGGGAAGTGGCGGGGTCGCCGTGGGCGGCCTTGTGCTGGAGCTCGGTGAAGAGCTCCTCGAACGTCTTCTTGGACATGGTGGCGCTCAGCCTATGCCACGTACGTCTTTCGTCAGCGCCAGGGTTCGGATACCGAGCGCAGGGTGGCCGCCGTCGCCACGGCGGCGGTCACCGCCTCGTGGCCCTTGTCCTCGCGGGAGCCCTCGATGCCGGCCCGGTCCAGGGCCTGCTCCTCGGTGTCGCAGGTCAGCACCCCGAAGCCGACGGGGACGCCGGTCTCGACCGAGACCTGGGTGAGACCCTGGGCGACGCCCTGGCACACGTACTCGAAGTGGGGCGTGCCGCCGCGGATGACCACGCCGAGGGCCACGATCGCGTCGTAGCCGCGGCCCGCGAGGACCTTGGCGACCACCGGGAGCTCCCAGCTGCCGGGGACCCGGAGCAGGGTCGGCTCGTCGATGCCGAGGTCGCGCAGGGCGCGCAGCGCGCCGTCCACCAGTCCGTCCATCACCTTCTCGTGCCACTGCGCCGCGACGACCGCGACCCGCAGGTCGCCCACATCGCGTACGGACAGTTCCGGTGCGCCCTTGCCGCTCACGTTCTCGCGTCTCCTCGGTGTGCTGGTGTGCTGTCACTGGTTGGTGCAGGCCGACAGGGGAGCCAGGGGTGCCTGGGCGCCCGGGGCCGGGTCGAGCCAGGGCAGGTCGTGGCCCATCCGGTCGCGCTTGGTGCGCAGGTACGTCAGGTTGTGCTCGCCCGCCTGGACGGGCATCGGCTCGCGTTCCCTGACGGCGATGCCGTGGCCGAGCAGCGCGTCGGCCTTGTCGGGGTTGTTGGTCAGCAGGCGCACGCTGCGCACGCCGAGGTCGGCCAGGATCCGGGCGCCCGCGCCGTAGTCCCGGGCGTCGGCGGGCAGGCCGAGTTCGAGGTTGGCGTCGAGGGTGTCGCGGCCGCGCTCCTGGAGTTCGTAGGCGCGCAGCTTGGACATCAGGCCGATGCCGCGGCCCTCGTGGCCGCGCAGGTAGACGACGACGCCGCGGCCCTCCTCCTGGATGCGCTCCAGGGCGGCCGCCAGCTGGGGACCGCAGTCGCAGCGCAGGGAGTGGAAGACGTCGCCGGTGAGGCATTCGGAGTGGACGCGGACCACGACGTCCTCGCCGTCGCCGAGTTCGCCGTGGACGAGGGCCACGTGCTCGACGCCGTCGGCGGTGGAGCGGTAGCCGTACGCGGTGAACGGGCCGTGGGCGGTGGGCAGCCGGACCTCGGCCTCGCGGCGGACGGCGGTCTCGCGGACGGCGGCCTGCGCGGCGGGCCGCCGCCCGGCGGTGGCGGGTGCGGGCGGCGCGGTCTGCCGTCGTTCGGCGTCCCGGCGGTGGGCGACGAGGTCCTCGATGGAGACGATCGTCAGGCCGTGCTTGCGGGCGAACGGGATCAGCTCGGGCAGCCGGAGCATCTCGCCGTCCTCGCCTGCGATCTCCACGATGGCGCCGGCGGGGCGCAGTCCCGCGAGGCGGGCGAGGTCGACGGCGGCCTCGGTGTGGCCGTTGCGGACGAGGACGCCGCCGGGCCGGGCGCGCAGCGGGAAGATGTGGCCGGGGCGCACGAAGTCGCCCGCCCCGGCGGTGCCGCCGGCCAGGAGGCGCAGGGTGGTGGCCCGGTCGGAGGCGGAGATGCCCGTGGTCACGCCGTGCGCGCCGGAGGCGTCCACGGACACGGTGAACGCCGTCTTCATGGACTCGGTGTTGTCCTCGACCATCTGCGGAAGCCCCAGCCGCTCCAGTTCCGCGGGCTCCATCGGCGCGCAGATCAGACCGCGGCACTCGCTCATCATGAAGGCGACGATCTCGGGGGTGGCGTGCTCGGCGGCGATGACGAGGTCGCCCTCGTTCTCCCGGTCCTCGTCGTCGACGACCACGACGGGACGGCCCGCCGCGATGTCCGCGATCGCCTGCTCGACCGGGTCGAGCGTGAGGTCCTCGACGGCTTCGGTGCGGTAGGGAATCGGTGCCGCGGTCATGCCGGCGCTCCTTCCAGGACGGGCCGCGCGTTCAGCCGGGAGCGCAGCCACCAGTCGCGCAGGCCCCACAGGACGAGCGCGCCGTAGACGACGTAGACGAAGCCGGAGAAGGCGTAGCCGTTGGCGAAGTTGAGGGGCACGCCGACGAGGTCGACGAGCAGCCAGGCGAACCAGAACTCGACCATGCCGCGCGCCTGGGCGTACATGGCGACGACGGTGCCGACGAAGACGTAGGCGTCCGGCCAGGGGTCCCAGGACAGGGCCGGGTACGCGGTGAAGAGCAGCGCCACCGCGACGGTGCCCGCGGCCGCCGCGGCGGCCATGGCGGCGCGCTCGCGCCAGGTGGCGAACCGCACGGCGATGTGGCCGTCCTCGGACCGGCCCCGGCCGCGCTGCCACTGCCACCAGCCGTACAGGGCGACGGCCATGACGACGGCCTGCTTGCCGGCGCTGCCGGTCAGATGTCCGAAGAACACCCCGAAGAGGATCAGTCCGGCCAGGAACTGCACGGGCCAGGTCCAGATGGAGCGCCGCCAGCCGAGGGCGAGGGCGGCGAGTCCGAAGAGGTTTCCGATCATGTCGGACCAGAGGATGCGCTGGCCGAACAGGGCGAACGCCTCGGAGTTCAGCGCGTTCACCGGGCCGCCTCGTCGGGGAGGGCCCGGTGGCCGAGCATCCGCTCGACGTACTTGGCGATGACGTCGACCTCCAGGTTGACCGGGTCGCCGGGCTGCTTGAGGCCGAGCGTGGTCAGGGCGAGGGTGGTGGGGATGAGGCTGACGGTGAAGAAGTCGGGGCCGGCCTCGACGACGGTGAGGCTGATGCCGTCGACGGTGATGGAGCCCTTCTCGACGACGTAGCGGGAGAGGTCCGCGGGCAGCGAGACCTTGACGATCTCCCAGTGCGCGGAGGGCGTGCGGGCCAGGACCGCGCCGGTGCCGTCGACATGGCCCTGCACGATGTGCCCGCCCAGGCGCGCGCCCACGGCGGTGGGGCGTTCCAGGTTGACGCGGGAGCCGACGGTGAGGGCGCCCAGGCTGGAGCGGTTCAGGGTCTCGGCCATGACGTCTGCGGTGAACTCGTCGCCCTGGTGGTCGACCACGGTGAGGCAGACGCCGTTGACGGCGATGGAGTCTCCGTGCCGCGCGCCGTCGGTGACGACGGGGCCGCGCAGCCGGAAGCGACAGGCGTCGTCGAGGGTCTCGACAGCCGTGACCTGGCCCAGCTCTTCGACGATTCCGGTGAACACTTCCCGGGTCCTCCTGCCTCATTCGGGCACGGACTCCGGGGCTGCCGACGACGGCAGGATGGACGAGCGGGGACACCGGGGGCGACGCCGGACAGGGCTCGCCCTCAGGACGAACCGGTACGGCGGCGCGCACGAATGCCCGCCCGCCGCGCACTGCCTCCCATCCGGACTTTAACCGTCGGTCCAGGAATTTCACCTGGTCAACCGGCCGCTGGAGGCGACCGGGTCGCGGACTGTAACCGCCGGTTCGGACTTTCACCGACCCCGGAGTGCGCTGCTTCTGGTACACGGCCAGTGTGCCACGCCCGGTCCGCGTCCATACAGGTGACCGGTGTGGGGTGGCTCACAGGCCGTGCGCATGGACTTCTGGGCGGGCGACCGGGGGGCCAACTCCCCTGCGCGCGGCAGACCTTGGGATTGGTCCATACCTATTGACGCTGTGGTCTAGTCCTCTCTACTGTCGGGGGGTGCGTCAGGGCCCTCGGAGCCTGCTGAGCCCCGCGCAGACGGCCCGGTGGCGGTGACGACGGCCCTTGCCCGCCGCCGGGCCTTCCCACTCCGCGCCCCTCCCCCGGGACCGGCGCGCCCGCTCGGGGCAGTGCGCGCCGGGACGCTCGCAGGGGTGGTGCGCCGCCGCGAACCCCGACAAGCTGGATTCCGTAACGCGTCCGCCGTCCGGCGTCCTGAGGGGCTGAGCAGCATGGGCACGATCCTGGTGACCGGCGGTACCGGCACGCTCGGCCGGCTCGTCACCGAACGGCTGCGCGCGGACGGACACGAGGTGCGCGTGCTCAGCCGCCGCTCGCGGCCCTACGCGGCCGATCTGCGCAAGGGCGGTCCGGGGCTGGACACCGCCTTGGAGGGCGTGGACACGGTGGTGCACTGCGCGACCTCGGGCAACCGCGGTGACGAGGAGGCCGCCCGGAATCTGATCGCCGCCGCGCGCACGGCGCGGGTGCGGCACCTGGTCTACATCTCCATCGTCGGCGTCGACCGGGTCCCGATCGGTTACTACCGAGCCAAGTTCGCGGTGGAGCGGCTGGTCGAGGAGTCGGGTCTGGGCTGGACCGTGCTGCGCGCGACGCAGTTCCACGACCTGGTGGAACGGGTGCTCGCAATCCTGTCCAGGTCTCCGGTCGTCCTGGTGCTGGCCGGGGTGAAGGACCAGCCCGTGGACGCGGCGGAGGTCGCACGGCGGCTCGCCGAACTGGCTTCGGGGGACCCGGCCGGGCGGGTCGAGGACCTGGGCGGCCCGGAGGTGCGCACCTTCGCGTCCCTGGCCCGCGCGTATCTGAAGGCCACGCGCCGCAGGCGGCTGGTGGTGGAGGTGCGGCTGTGGGGCAAGGCGTACCAGGGCTTCCGTGCGGGCGGCCACCTCGCGCCGGCGCACGCGGTGGGCAGGGGGACGTTCGAGGAGCACCTGGCCCGGCGCGCACGGGGCTGACCTCTGATCGGCTTCGCCTGCGAGACGGCCGCCGCACCTGGCCCGCGCACGGGGCCGGCCTCCGGCGGCGACCGGGCCCGGCACTCAGCGGTCCCGCGGGGCGAACAGGGCGTCCTGGGCCGTGTCGCGGGCCGTCAGGAGGGCGCCGCGCAGAACGGCCTCGCCGCCCAGGGCGCCCGCCCGCACCGTGGTGGGCAGCGGCGACATCCGGCGCACGCGTGCCTCCACCCGCGCGGCGAGCACCGCTCCGCCGGCCCGCCCCACCTCCCCGCCGAGGACCACGCAGCCGGGGTCGAGGACGGCGACGACGGAGGCGACGCCGATCGCGAGCCGGTCCGCGAGCGCGTCGAGGAACCGCTCGGCCGCCGCGGCGGACGGTGCCCCCGGCTCCCCGGCGCGGACCACGGCGTCCGCCACGAACGCCGCCGCGGCCGGCTCGCGCACCGGGCCGCCGGGCGCGGTGAGGCCGTGCTCCGCCGCCAGGACCGCGATGCCCGCCGCCCCCGCCAGCGAGTGGAAGCCGCCCTCGCAGTCCGCCGCCGAGGGCAGCCCGGGGGTCCCGGGGACCGGCAGGAACCCGATCTCGCCGGTGCCGCCCGAGGCGCCGCGGCGCAGTGCGCCGTCCAGGACCACGGCGGCACCGGTGCCGTGGCCCAGCCAGAGCAGGACGAACGTGTCCCGGTCGCGGGCCGCCCCCTCGCGCTGCTCCGCGAGGGCCGCGAGGTTGGTCTCGTTCTCGACGGTGACGCGGGTCAGCGGGAGCCGTTCCTGCAGGGCCGCCACCAGCCGGCGGTGCCACGCGGGCAGCCCCGTGGAGACGCGCAGCTCGCCGCTGGCCGGGTCGATCAGGCCCGGGGCGCCGATCCCGACGGTGTGGAGCCGGTCGGCGCCCGCCTCCTTGACGGCCCGCTCCACCAGCGACACCGCCTGCTCCACGGCCGGGCCGGTCCCCGCGTCGCCGCGGACGGGCGCCGCCGCCTCGGCGAGCACGGCCCCCACCAGGTCGGAGACGACCACCGCGACGCCTTCGGTGCGGATGTCGAGCGCGGCCAGATGGGCGCGGTCCGCGACGATGCCGTAGAGCCGGGCGTTCGGGCCGCGGCGCTGCTCCCCGGCCTCGCCGACCACGGCGACGAGACCCGCGTCGGTGAGACGTTCGACCAGATCGGCGACGGTGGGCCGGGACAGGCCGGTCAGCTGCTTCAACCGTCCTGCCGTCAACGGGCCTTCCTGCTGGAGCAGGCGCAGGGCGAGCCGGTCGTTGATGGCCCGTGCGGTGCTCGGGGATGCGGGCATGCCGGGATCCTTCCAGATCGGCGGGGCCGCGCGGCCGGCGGACGGCAGGGCCCTCGGGCGGCGGCCGGGATGCCCTCTATCTATCAGGCAGGGTTCCTGATAGTTTACGCGCGGATCAGGCACGGGCAAGGGCCGGGAGGGGTCGCGGAATGAGTGGGACGGTCTACGACCTGCGCGAAGTCAGACGCGCCCGCTATGCCGTGGGCGCCGTCTTCGCCGTCCACGGAGCCGTCACGGGGTCGTTCGCGACCCGGGTGCCGTGGATCCAGGACCATGCCGGGGTGAGCGCCGGCCAACTGGGCCTCGCCCTGGCCTTCCCCGCCCTCGGCGCCTCCCTGGCGATGCCGCTGGCGGGCCGCATCAGCCACCGCTTCGGCGCACGCAACGCGCTGCGCGGACTGATCACCCTGTGGACCCTCTCGCTGATCCTTCCCTCGCTCGCGCCCAATCTGGCGACCCTGTGCCTCGCGCTGTTCACGTACGGCGCCACGGCGGGCATGTCGGACGTCGCGATGAACGCCCTCGGCGTCGAGGTGGAGGCCAGGCTCGACCGGTCGATCATGTCGGGCCTGCACGGCATGTGGAGCGTAGGCGCCCTGATCGGCTCGGCGGCCGGCACGGTCGCGGCCCAGCTGGGCTCCGACGCCCGCCTGCACCACGCGCTCGCGGCCGCCGTGCTCACCCTGCTCGGCCTGGCGGCCTGCCGCTGGGTGCTCGACCTCCAGCCGGCCGAGGACGAGGAGCCGCCGCCCCGGTTCGCGCTGCCGCCGAAGTCGGCCCTGCTCATCGGCGCGGTCGGATTCTTCGCGGTCTTCGCGGAGGGCGCGAGCCTGGACTGGTCGGCGGTGTACCTGCGCGACCGGCTCGGCGCCTCGCCCGGACTGGCCGCGGCCTGCACGACCGCCTTCACCCTCACCATGGCGCTCGCCCGGCTCGCCGGCGACCGGGTGATCGACCGCTACGGCGCCGTGCGCACGGTCCGCTTCGGCGGCGTCCTCGCCACGGCCGGCGGTCTGACCGTGGTCCTCGCGGACCGGCCGGTCCTGACGATGACCGGGTTCGCCCTGATGGGGCTGGGCATCGCGGTGGTCGTGCCGCTGTGCTTCGCCGCCGCCGGGCACAGCGGGCCCAACCCCTCGCTGGCGATCGCGGGCGTCGCGACGATCACGTACACCTCCGGTCTCGTCGCCCCCGGGGCGATCGGCGGAATCGCCCAGGCGACCAGTCTGACGGTGTCGTTCGCCCTGGTCACCCTGTTGTCCGCCGGGCTCGTCGTGTTCGCCCGGGTGCTGCGGGCCGGTGACCGGGAGCGCCCGAAGGTCAGCCTCCCGGGCGCAGCAGTTCCCGGCCCACGGCCCTGAAGCGCTCGCTCCACGGCGCCGGGCGCAGCGTCCGGGCGTCCAGCCGGACCAGCACCCGGTGGCCGCGGGCGTAGGTCGTGGCGCCGTCGGCCGAGCAGAAGCGGAAGCCGTAGGTCAGGCCGGTGGTGCCGAGCCGCTCCAGCCACAGGTGGACGGCGTAGGCGCCGGTCCTGGTGACCGGGGCCTCATGGCTGACGTGCAGTTCCCTGACCGCGTTGCAGGCGTCGCCCGCGGCCTCCCAGTCGCCCTCGAAGGCGAAGCCGTGCCGCTGCCACAGCTCGGTCCAGGCGCGCTCGACCAGCAGCGGGTAGCGGGCGTTGTGCAGCAGGCCGAGCGCGTCCAGGTCGTCGAAGTGGACGGTGACGGGGACGAGCCGGCCGTGGGAGAGGGCGGGGGCGATCGGGGCTTCGGCGGTCACGTGCGGGACTCCTGGGACGTACGGGATGACCCCCTCATCCTAAGCGGACGCTCAGCCGCGCAGATCAGCCCGGGTCGGCGGCGCCCCGCGCGTCCCCGACAATGGTCCGGACACCCACCCGTACGACGAAAGCGAAATCGCACCATGGATCTCGGCGTCCGCTGGAAACTGCACGGCGGCGACGGCCGGACACCGGCTCCCGGAGCGGTCGTCCGGCCGGACGAACGGCTCACCTGGCCCCGCACCGTCGGACTGGGCGCGCAGCACGTGGTGGCCATGTTCGGCGCCTCGTTCGTGGCGCCGGTGCTGATGGGGCTCGACCCCAATCTCGCGATCATGATGTCGGGCGTCGCGACGATCATCTTCCTGCTGGCCACGCGCGGGCGGGTGCCCAGCTACCTGGGCTGCTCCCTGTCGTTCGTCGGGGTCGCCGCGGTCATCCGGGCCGACGGCGGCACGAGCGCGACCGTCACCGGCGCCGTCCTGGTCGTCGGGGTCGCGCTGTTCCTCGTGGGGCTCGCCGTGCGGCGCTTCGGGGCGCGGATCATCCACGCCTCGATGCCGCCGGTCGTCACGGGCGCGGTGGTGATGCTGATCGGCTTCAACCTCGCCCCGGTGACGGCCTCCACCTACTGGCCGCAGGACCAGTGGACGGCGCTGCTGGTGATGCTGTTCACCGGTCTGGCCGTGGTCTGCCTGCGCGGCTTCTGGTCCCGGATCGCGATCTTCCTGGGCCTGGTCTTCGGCTACGCGGTCTCCTGGGTCTTCGACCGGGTCTTCGGCCGCATCAACGCCGCCGACGCGAGCGGCAAGGTCACCGACCACTGGCGGCTCGACCTCTCCGGCGTCGGCAGGGCCGACTGGATCGGCCTGCCCGACCTGCACGGCCCGTCCTTCGAGTGGTCGGCGATCCTGGTGGCCCTGCCCGTGGTGATCGCGCTCGTCGCCGAGAACGCCGGGCACGTCAAGGCGGTCGGCGAGATGACCGGTGACGACCTCGACGACAAGCTGGGCACCGCGATCTCCGCCGACGGCGCCGCCTCGGTGCTCTCCACCGCGGTGGGCGGCCCGCCCAACACCACCTACTCCGAGAACATCGGCGTGATGGCCGCGACCCGCGTCTACTCCACGGCCGCCTACTGGGCCGCCGCGGGCTTCGCGCTGCTCTTCGGGGTGTCCCCCAAGTTCGGCGCGGTCGTGGCCGCCGTCCCGGGCGGCGTCCTCGGCGGCATCACCGTCATCCTGTACGGCATGATCGGCCTGCTCGGCGCGCAGATCTGGATCAACGCCGGGGTGGACCTGCGCAATCCGCTGAACCTGGTGCCGGCGGCGGCGGGCATCATCATCGGCGTCGGCGACGTCACCATCGAGTTCACCGACACCTTCCAGCTCAGCGGCATCGCCCTCGGCACCCTGGTGGTGATCACCGGCTACCACGCGCTGCGGGCGTTCGCCCCGGCCCACCTCAAGACCCAGGAGCCCCTGCTCGACGAGGGCACCTCCTCCTACGACGACCAGGGCGACGACCAGAGCGGCGACCAGGGCGGCGGCGAGGCGGGCGGCGAGGGCGGGGTCCGGCGCGCCGGGTCGTAGGCGGCGTGACGCGCGGGCGGGCGCCGGGCCCGCCCTGCCGCGCGTTCCCCCGTTCCGGGGAAGCGCCCGGCCCGGCGGCACCGCGGCCGGGCCGGAGCTGCGAATCTGCCCCCATGGCGCGATGCGAGCAACTCACCACACCCGTGGACGCGGTCCTCTCCCGTATGCGCGCCCTGGACGCGGCGCTCCCCGTGCGTGACGGGCTCGC
The DNA here is from genome assembly GCF_000225525.1 of Streptomyces zinciresistens K42. Taxonomy (GTDB): domain Bacteria; phylum Actinomycetota; class Actinomycetes; order Streptomycetales; family Streptomycetaceae; genus Streptomyces; species Streptomyces zinciresistens. Next base: position 40,612 of record NZ_AGBF01000005.1, read on the forward strand.
GGTCTTCAACCGCGTCTACCTCACCGTCACCGAGGCGGTCGACCGGCACATCGACGCCGGCCGGTTCCCCGACACCCGCGCGGCGGTCACGCTGGACGTGCGGTTCGCCGAGCGGTATCTGACGGCGGTCGCGCTGGCCGAGGAAGGGCGCCGCCCCCCGGCCTGCTGGCGGCCGCTGTTCCAGATGCGCCGCCATCCCGGCGTGCGGCCCCTGCAGTTCGCGCTTGCGGGCATCAACGCCCACATCGGCCACGATCTGGCGCTCGCCGTGGTGGACGCCTGCCGCAGCCTCGGCTGCGAACCGGCCGAGCTGGAGGACGAGTTCGACCGGGTGGGCGATGTCCTCGTCTCGCTGGAGGAGCGGGTCCGCGAGGAGCTGATGCCCGGTCCCGACCTGCTCCAGATCGCCGACCCGCTCACCCATCTGCTCGGCTCCTGGAGCCTGGACCGGGCCCGGGAGGCCACCTGGGCGGCGGCGCGGGCGCTGTGGGCGCTGCGCGGACTGCCGGACCTCGCGGGGGAGTTCACCGACCGGCTGGACGCGGCCGTGGGGTTCGCGGGGCGGATGCTGCTCACGCCGCTGCCGGACTGAGCCCGCTCCGACTGGCGCATCCCGGCAGCCGCAGTACGTTGGCCGGTGGGGGTCCGCCCATCGCGAAGGAGCACGCAGCATGGCCATCCGTCTCGGACTCGGACTCCCCCAGCTCCGCCAGTACGACCTCGCCCGCGACGTGACGGACGTGGCCCGTACCGCCGAGGAGATCGGCTACGACAGCCTGTGGGTGTACGAGCGGGTCCTCGTCCCCGAGGCCCCCGTCCAGGGCCTGTACGGCGTCCCCGGCCTGCCCTGGCCCGACTGGTACCGCGGGATGGCCCATCCGCTGGTGACGCTTACGCTGGCCGCCGCCGTCACCGACCGGGTGCGGCTGGGCTCGGGCATCCTGGTCGCGCCGCTGCACGGGCCGGTCCAGCTCGCCAAGGCGCTGGCCTCGCTGGACGCGGCGAGCGGCGGCCGGGTGGTCGCCGGCCTGGGCACGGGCTGGTCCACCGACGAGTTCGCCGCCGCGGCCGTGCGGCCCGTCCGGGAGCGCGGGCAGGCGCTGGACGAGACGATCGACGTCTGCCGCGCGGTGTGGGGACCGGACCCGGTGTCGTTCGAGGGGCCGACCGCCACGATCTCCGCGGCGGCGGTCGGGCCCAAGCCCGCGCGGCCGATCCCGGTCCTGGTGGCGGCCGGCGCCGGGCAGGCGCTCGGCCGGGTCGTGGACCGCGGGGACGGCTGGCTCCCCGTCGCGATGGGCGCCCGCGCGTACGCGGACGCCTGGGACCGGCTCCGGGAACTCGCCGCCGAGCGCGGCCGCACCCGGCCCATCGAGCGCGTGCCGCGGGTGAACGCCGCATACACGGCGAAGCCCTACGACGGCGACGACCGGCAGCCCTTCCAGGGCAGCGCCGACCAGATCGTGGCGGACCTCGCGGAGCACGCCGAGGTCGGCATGGAAGAGGTCCTGCTGGATCTGCAGACCACGCTGCGCGACGCGCAGGAGCTCAAGGACGTCGCCGCGGAGGTGCACGCGAAGGTGCGGGCCGCCGGGCTGTGAGGCGGGCTCAGTCCTCGGGGAGTTCGACCGGGGCGATCTCGTCGTACACGTCGCCCGGACCCGGGTTGGCCGCGTCCGTCTCCCCGCCGAAGTGGCGCATGACGCCCCAGACCGCGTTCAGCGCGGTCTGCACGGCGCCCTCGGCCCAGCCGGCCGTCCAGGAGACGTCGTCCCCGGCGAGGAAGACGCCCCGCTTGTCCTCGGGCAGCCGGTCCTGCATGAAGTGCGTGAACAGGCGCCGCTGGTAGCGGTAGTGGCCGGGCAGGTTGGCCTTGAACGCGCCCATGAAGTAGGGCTCGTCCTCCCAGGAGACGGTCACCGGGTTGCCGATGACGTGCTTCCTGATGTCGACCTTCGGATAGATCTCGCCGAGCGACTTCAGCATGACCTCCATCCGCTCGTGCGCGGACAGCGGCAGCCACTTCAGGCTGTCGTCGCACCAGGTGTAGGACAGGCAGATGACGGCCGGCCGGTCCGGGCCGTCGTCCAGGAGATAGGTCCCGCGGGTCATCCGGTCGGTGAGCGTCATCGACATGACGTCCCGGCCCGTCTCCTCGTCCTTGTCGAGCCAGAACGGCCGGTCGACGGGCACGAACAGCTTCGAGGACTCCATGTAGTGGGTGCGCTCGATGGCCGTCCAGTGGTCGATCGGGAACAGCGAGTCGTCGCAGGCGATCTTCGACAGCAGCATCCAGGACTGGGCCGTGAAGACGGCCGCCCGGTAGGTGCGGATGTCTCCGTTCGCGTCGGTCACCGTGATCCGGTTGCCCGCGGTGCGGTGCAGCCGGGTGACGGCCGGGCGCGGCGCGCGGCCGTCGTGCAGCGAGGCCAGCGAGGTGCCGTGGGGCCAGTGGACGATCTTGCCCGGCTCGCGCTCCCACAGGCGCAGCGGCAGTTGCTGGGAGCCGCCGACGATGCCGCGGTGGTGGTCGTCGGCCTCGGTGTAGACGACGCGCAGGATCTCCAGGATGGAGTTCGGGAAGTCGGTGTCCCAGCCGCCGGTGCCGAAGCCGACCTGGCCGAAGATCTCACGGTGCCGGAAGGACCTGAACGCCTCGGAGTCGCAGAGGAAGCCGTAGAAGGTCTGGTTGTCGAGCCTGTCGACCAGCCTCGCCCAGATCTCGCGGATGCGCGGCACGTCCCGCTCGCGCAGGGCGCGGTTCATGGCGGAGAAGTCGGCGCCCTCTTCGAGGCACCTGTTCCAGGCGTCGGCGACGTCCCGGTAGACCTGCGGCAGGTCCTCGGCCGTCTCCGCGTAGTGCGACTCGCCCTTGAGGTCGACGACCGTCGAGGGCGTCGCCTCCGCGAGGGGGTTGGGGAAGGGCCTCGTGCGCAGTCCGACCAGGTCGATGTAGTGCTGGAGGGCGGTGGACGACGGCGGGAAGCGCATCGCGCCCATCTCGGCGCTCAGGCCCTCGGTGCCGGGGCCGTCGAAGCCGACGGTACGCAGCCGGCCGCCGATCTCGTCGGCCTCGTAGACGACCGGCCTGAGGCCCATCTTCATGAGCTCGTAGGCGGCGATGACGCCGGACAGGCCGCCGCCCACGACGGCGACCTCGGCGCCGTGCTCGGTGGCGGGTATCTGGCCGAGCCCCGCCGGGTGGGCGAGGAAGTCGTCGTAGGCGTACGGGAAGTCCGGACCGAACATGGTGATCGGCGGCAACTGCTGCTCGTCGGTGTGCTCGACGGCGTTGGGCACCATGGACGTCATGGGGTGCGGACTCCTTGCGACTGCGCCAGGGGGAAACCCGGTTGGCGGGGTGGCGGGGTGGCGGGGTGTCAGACGAGCGACCCGTACAGACCGGGGCGGCGGTCCTTCAGATACGGGTTCGCCTCGCGGGAGGCGGCGACGAACGCGGGGTCGACGTCGGCGAGGACGAGGTCCTCCCCGCGTCCGGCACGGGCGCGGGCCACCCCGTCGGGACCGGCGAGCACGGAGAGGCCGACGAACTCGAACTCCCCTTCGCGGCCTACCCGGTTGACGTAGGCGACGTACATCTGGTTCTCGAAGGCGCGCACCGGGATCATCGACTCGGCGACGAACTGGAAGGGGTGCATCTGCGCGGTCGGGACGACCAGCAGGTCGGTGCCGGCGAGGGCGTGCGCCCGGACGTTCTCCGGGAACTCGACGTCGTAGCAGATCAGGATGCCGACGCGGACGCCGTCGAGTTCGGCCTGGACCACCTGCCGCTCGCCGGGTGTGAAGTGGTCGTGCTCGAAGCAGCCGAAGAGGTGGGTCTTGCGGTAGTTCGCGAGCCGGGCGCCGTCGGCGGAGATCAGCTGGGCGGAGTTGTACACGGTGTCGCCCGCGCGCTCCGGGTAGCCGTACAGGACGGCCAGGCCGTGCCGGGCCGCGGTGTCGGCGACGGCGTCGGCGCAGTCGCCGTCGGCGGGCTCGGCGAGCCTGCCGATCTCGTCGCCGATCGCGTACCCGGTCAGGAACATCTCCGGCGCGGCCAGCAGCCGGGCGCCCGCCGCGGCGGCCCGGCCCGCGGCCTCGTCGAGCGCCTTGAGGTTCGCGGCGGTCGAGCCGGGGCGGCCGGAGCTCTGGAGCAGGGCGGTGCGCATGCGGGGTCCTCGCCGGGCGGAAGGGGTGGGTGTCGGGCCCTGTAGACGGTACGGGCGCCCGGCCGGGGCGGGCAAGAAGGAGCCGTTGCGCGCGGGTGGGCGTTTCGTTGCGCCCGGTCGGGGGCGGGCGGCGATTCGTTGCGCGCGCCGGGGCGGACCGCGCCGGGGGTGGTCCGCCCGGGGTCACCGCCGTGCGGCCGTGGTGCCGCTCCGGGCCAGGAGCAGCGCCGTCACCAGGTAGGGAGCGGCGAGGACGGCGAAGACCGTGCTGTGCGCGGCGCCCGTGCCGAGCAGCGCGTACACGCCGAACACGGCGACGGTGACCAGCTCGGTGCCCAGGCCCGCCACCGAGGTGAGGGTGGCCCGGCGGGAGTCGTCGAGGCGGTGCTGGAGCCGGACGTCGGCGAGCACCTCCGCGAGTTGGAAGCCGGCGAAGGCGAGGCCGACGAGGACGATCCCGGCGAGCGAGCGGGACGCGGCGCCCACGGCCAGCGCGAGGGCGGCGCCCGCCAGAAGGGCGGCGAGTCCGGTGGTGCCGAGGCGTTCGGCCGGCCCGGCGAGCAGGCTGCCCGCGGTGACGGCCGCCCAGATCAGCATGACCAGGTAGGGCACGGTCGCCTCGGCGACGCCGATGTCCCGCACGAGCAGCGGGGTGTACTCGTCGAGCGCGCCCCAGACGGCGGCGACGGCAGGGATCAGCAGCAGGGCGCCGCGGGTGCCGCGGTCCCGGCGGGCCTGTGCCAGTCCGGTGCGCACGGTCGCCGCCCAGCCGCCGTCGGCGGCCGGCGGCGGCTTCCGGTGCTCGGGGAACGCGGTCGCCACGAGGGCGGTCAGCAGGCAGGCGAGGACGCTCGCGGCGCCGACGGCCGGGTAGCCGCCCGCGGCGAGGACGGGGCCCGCCAGACCGATGGAGGCCACGGTGCCCAGCAGCCGCGCGGCCCGCGCCCGGCCCATGACGCGCGCGTAGCGGCCGGCGGCGTCCAGGCGGTCCAGTTCGTCGTAGACCAGCGCCTCCAGGGCGCCGGAGGCGAGGGCGCCGCCGGCGCCCCACAGGACGAAGCCGGCCGCGAACGCCGGGTACGAGGGGAGCGCCACCCACAGGGCGAAGCCGGCCGCGGTCAGCAGCGGCCCGGTCCGCAGCAGCAGGCGCCGGGACACCGTGTCGGCCCAGGCGCCGGAGGGGACCTCCAGCAGCACGGCGGTGACCGACCACAGGGCGAACAGGGAGGAGATCTGCCACAGGGACAGGCCGGTGTCGGCGAACAGCAGGGCGTACACCGGGTAGAGCAGGACGAAGTCGTCGAGGAACGCGTGGCCGTACAGCGTGGCCGCGAGCCGCCGGACGCCGGCGGCGGGCGCGCGCGCAGGTGAGCGTGTCATGGGGCCTTCCCGCAGGGACTGGTCGGACGCCGGGGGGTACGGCGTCCGAGGCGGCCCTCGGGAGGCTCGGCGGGAGGATCAACGTCGCCAGGTCATGGCACCGATGGTAGGCCGCCCGGCCTCACTCGCGCAGGGAGAAGGTGGTGACCACGGCCGCGTGGTCGGAGGGCCAGGCGTTGTGCCGGACGTCCGGCCAGGGCCGCGGCCGACCGCTGACGAGGGTCTCGGAGCCGAGCACGCGCAGACCCCGGTGCAGGACGAAGTCGATGCGGTCCTGCGGTTCGGGGCGTCCGCTGCCGTCCTCGTGCACGGGGTGGACCGGCGACCAGGTGTGGCCGGGGTGGGTGACGGGGTCCGGGTGGGCCTCGCGGTAGGAGTCGCGCAGGCCGGCCTCCTCGGCGGCCTTGGTCACCGGCCACACCACGTCCGCGCGGTCCAGGTGGGAGGGGCAGTTGAAGTCGCCGACGAGGACGACGGGCACCCCGGGCACGGCACTCTCCCCGATCCGGCGCAGGGTGTCCCGCATCTGCGCGAGCCGCACCCCCTCGTGCGCGATCAGGCCGGCCGCCCCGAGCCCGTCGAAGGCGGCCTCGTAGGGGCCGTAGGGCGTGTAGTCGAGGTGGGCGGTCCAGATGTCGACGTGCCGCTCCCCCGGCAGCCGGACGCGGACGCCCGCCGCCCCGTAGAAGCCGACGCCGGGGTCGCCGAGGCGGTCCGTGATCGGGTGGCGGCTGATGACGCCGAGGTTCTCGCCGGCTTGGTGGTGGTGCCAGCCGAGGGCCGCGGCGAGGTCCCGCGCCGCGGTGCCGTTCGTCTCCTGGAGGCCGACCACGTCGGCGCCGCTGCCCTCGACGGCCTTGAGCTGCTTGGCCAGGTGGTCGTGGACGCGGGTGCCGCCGAGCCAGAGGTTCCAGGTCATCACGCGCAGTTCGGCGGACGGCCGCGGTGCCCGCAGGGTACGCAGCCGCTCGGGGGTGACGCCCTCCAGGGTGGCGAGGACGGTCCGGCCGGGCGCGGGCTCGATGGGCGCCAGCGAGGGCACCGCGAGGACCGTGCAGCCGGCGGCCTCCGCCGAGCGGACCCCGGTCGGGGTGTCCTCGACGGCGACGCACCGCGCCGGGTCGACGCCGAGCGCCCGGCAGGCGGCGAGGTAGGGGTCGGGGGCGGGCTTGGTCCGCTCGGTGTCGTCGGCGGTGACGGACACCGCGAAGCGGTGCGCGCCGAGCGCGTCGAGGACGGTGTCGGCGACGGCCCGCGGCGAGGCCGTGACCAGGGCCGCGGGGACGCCCTCGCGGTGCAGCGCGTCGAGCAGGTCCAGGGCGCCGGGGCGGGGGACGATCCCGGCGCGGACCCGGCCGGCGAACTCGCGGTGCAGCGCGTCCGCCAGCCGCGCGGCGGACGCGCCGGTGGCCGCGGCCAGCCACCGGGCGGTGTGCTCGACGGGGCGGCCGAGCACGTCGGGCTCGTCCGCCCCGGTCAGCGCCCGGCCGGCGATCCGCTCCACCGCGTCCCACCACAGCCGCTCGGTGTCGACGAGTGTGCCGTCCATGTCGAACAGGACGGCTTGCAGCGGGGGTCGGGTCACGGTCGTCTCTTTCCTGCGTGGGGGGTGCGTGGGGGGTGCGTGGGGGGGTGACGGGCGGTGCGGGGCCCAGGCGGCGCGGCGCGGCCGGGTACGGCGGTCAGGGGTGACGTTCGGCCACCAGGACCGGGCGCTGCGGCAGCGACACGCTCACCGCGGCACCGGCGCCGAGCGCGGCGCCCTCGTGGGCGGGCAGGTCCGCCTTGAGCTCGGTGCCGTCGGGCAGCCGGACGGTGACCCGGGTGGTGGCGCCGAGGAACGCCGACGCGACGATCCGCGCGCCGGAGGTGTCGTCGGCGCGCACCTCCACCGCCTCGGGCCGCACCAGCACGTCGACGTCGGCCGCGGCGGGCGCGTCGCCGTCCACGGGCATCCGCCGCCCGAGCACCTCGACGCCTCCCTCGACGAGCCGCCCCGGGATCCGGCTCATGGTGCCGACGAACTCGGCGACGAAGGCGGTGGCCGGGCGGCCGTACAACTCGGCGGGGGCGGCGCACTGTTCGAGGCGCCCGGAGCGCATCACGGCGACCCGGTCGGCCATGGACAGGGCCTCCTCCTGGTCGTGGGTGACGAACAGGGTGGTGATGCCCAGCTCCCGCTGGAGCCGGCGGATCTCCTCGCGCAGCGACAGGCGCACCTTGGCGTCGAGCGCCGACAGGGGCTCGTCCAGCAGGAGCACGCGCGGACGCAGGGCGAGGGCGCGGGCCAGCGCGACCCGCTGCTGCTGGCCGCCGGAGAGCTGGTGCGGATAGCTGCCGCCCTTGTCGGCGAGCCCGACCAGGTCCAGCAACTCGGCGGCGCGCGAACGGCGTTCGGCGGCGGCCACCTTGCGCATGCGCAGCCCGAACGCCACGTTGTCCAGGGCGCTCAGATGCGGGAAGAGGCTGTACGACTGGAAGACCATCCCGGCGTCCCGGCGGTGCGCGGGGACGGCGGTGACGTCCTCGCCGTCCACCAGCACCTCGCCGGAGTCGGGCTGTTCGAAGCCGGCGAGCATGCGCAGCGCGGTGGTCTTGCCGCAGCCGGAGGGGCCGAGCAGGGCGAGCAGTTCACCCGGCCGCACGGTGAGGTCGAGTCCGTCCAGCGCGAGGGTCGGGCCGAACTCCCGTCGCAGGGCGCGGAATTCGACGGTGGCCGCCTTGGCCGCGGTGAGGTCGAGCACGGTCATGGGTTCATCCCCGGGAGGTAGGACGGGTGCGGCCGCCGACGCCGGCGAGCGCGAGAAGGAGCAGCCAGGTCACGAGCAGGCTGAGCACCGACACGGCGACCGACAGCTGGGCCTGCGAGCCGCTGACGTTGACGATCCACACGGCGAAGGGCTGGAAGCCGAGGAGCTGTGCCACGGTGAACTCGCCGAGCACCAGGGCGAGGGTGAGGAAGGAGGCGTTGAGCAGGGCGCCGCGCAGGTTGGGCAGGACGGCCCGGACCAGCGCCTGCGGCCAGTTCGCGCCGCAGCTGCGGGCGGCCTCGACGAGGGTGGGGACGTCGATGGCGCGCAGTCCGGCGTCCAGGGCCCGGTACACGAACGGCAGCGCCATCACGACGTAGGCGAGGACGAGCACGATCGGGAAGTCGGGGTTCTGCAGGGCGACGAACGTCTGGAACAGCGGGGTGCGCGAGAGCTGTTCGGGTCCCCACTTCAGGACCGTCCCGATGCCGGCGACGAACGCGATCGGGGGCACGACCAGCGGCAGCGCGCACACGATCTCCACGACCGGCCGCAGCCGGGGCACGCCGAGCCGCAGGGCGACCATGGCGGGCACCATCAGCAGCAGGACCACGGCGATGGTGGCGGCGGCCAGCTCCAGCGAGAGCAGCAGTCCGGTGACGAATCCGTCGGTGCTCAGGATGCGGCCGTAGGCGTCGAAGGTGACGCCCTGGCCGGGGACGTCGACCGTGAAGACGACGGACGCGGCCAGCGGCACCAGGAAGTACAGCGCGGCGGCGCCGAGCACGGCCCAGCGCCACAGGTTCAGGCGAGCCATCGCGCACTCCGTCGTTGCAGGGGCAGATACACGGCCATGACGAGCCCGGCGACCAGGACCATGTCGAGGCTGAGGGCGAGCGCCACGTTCTCCTGGCCGACCAGCACGTTGCCGGAGAGGGCGTCGGCGATCTGGAGGGTGACCAGCGGGACGGAGCTGCCGACCATCGCGGCGGCGGTGGCGTAGGCGGCGAAGGCGCTGCCGAAGAGCAGGACGAAGCCGCCGAGGAGGGTGGGCAGCAGCACGGGCAGGGCCACGTGGCGCCAGTACTGCGCGGTGGTGGCGCCGTTGTTGCGGGCGGCCTCGCGCCACTGGGAGCGCAGGCCCTCCAGGGCCGGGGTGATGGTGAGGACCATCAGCGGGATCAGGAAGTACAGGTAGACGAGGACGAGTCCCGAGAAGCTGTACAGGTCCCAGCCCTTGTCGGTCAGGCCCAGGCGGCGGGTGAGCACTCCGGCGTTGCCGAGGGTGGCGACGAAGGCGAACGCCAGGGGGACGCCGCCGAAGTTGGCGAGCACGCCGGAGGCGGTGAGCACGGCCTCGCGCAGGGCGCGGAAGCGGGAGGTCACCACGGCCTGGGCGAGCGGCAGTCCGAGCAGGGCGCCGAGCGCGGCGGAGACGGCCGCCAGCTTGACGCTGCCGAGCAGGGCCGTGAGGTAGGCGCCCTGGAGGGAGGCGGTCAGGTTGGCGGTGGTGTAGGACGTCGCCCCCGTGGCCGGGTCCTTGACGGTGAACGCGCCGTCCAGCATGGCGAGGGCGGGCAGCCCGAAGGCGAGCGCGGTGAAGACGAGCAGCGGGACGACGGCGAGCGCGCCGAGGGCACGGCGCCGCCGCTTGCGCGGTGCGGCGGTCGCCGTGCCGGCCCCGGTGAGGGCGGCCGTCATCCGGAGACGGCCTTCGCCCAGCCCTGTCCGAGGACCGTCTTGGCCTTGTTCTGCTGCTCCTCGGTCGGGAAGGTGGGCGTCCCGGAGACCTTCGGCAGCTTGGCGGCGGCCGTCGCGTCGAGGGTGCCGGCCTTCTCCATGGCGGGCATCAGCGCCGGGCGGGCGTAGCCCTTGAGCCAGAGGTTCTGGCCCTCGGCGCTGTACAGGTACTCCTGCCACAGGCGGGCGGTCGCCGGGTTCGGGGCGTCCTTGTTGATGGCCTGGGAGTAGAACTGCGAGAACTGGCCGTCGGCGGGGACCGCGACCTGCCAGTCGACGCCCTTGGACTTGAACTGGTCGGCGTAGCCGGCGTTGAGGTAGTCCCAGTCGATGCTGATGGGCGTCTCGCCCTTCTCGACGGTGGCCGGGGTCGACTCGACGGGCGTGTAGTTGCCGTTCTTCTTCAGCTTCGAGAAGAAGTCCAGGCCGGGCTGGATGTCGTCGAAGGAGCCGCCGCTCGCGAGCGCGGCCGCGTACACGCCGCCGAAGGCCGAACCGGACTTGGTGGGGTTGCCGTTGAGCGCGACCTGGCCCTTGTACTTCGGCTTGAGCAGGTCGGCGAAGGTCTTCGGGCACTCCTTGACGCGCTTGGCGTCGCAGCCGATGGATATGTAGCCGCCGTAGTCGTTGTACCAGCGGCCCTTCGGGTCCTTCTGCCCCTCGGGGATGTCGGCGAACGCCTGCACCTTGTAGGGCGCGAGCAGGCCCTGCTGGGCGGCGCTCAGCGCGAAGGAGCTGCCGAGGTCCAGGACGTCGGGCGCGCGGTCCTGGCCCTTGCGGGAGGTGACGGCGTTGATCTCGTCCTGGCTGGAGCCGTCGGGGTTCTCCACGACGATCTTGATGCCGTACTTCTTCTGGAACCCGTCGATGAGGGCGCCGTAGTTGGCCCAGTCGCGGGGCAGGGCGATGGCCTGGAGCTTGCCCTCGTTCTTGGCGGCCGCGACGAGCTTGTCCATGCCTCCGAAGTCGGCGGCGGAGGTGGCGGTGGCGGCGCTCTTGCCGCCGCCCGCGGCGGTGGCGCTGTCGTCGGGGGCCGCCCCGCAGGCGCTCAGGGCGAGCGCGGCGACGAGGGCGAGGGCGCCGGTTCGGACGGTGGTTCTCGGCAGGGCTGTGCTCGACAGGGACGTGGACACGGTTTCTCCAGGGGACGCGCGAGGGTGCAGGAGATCTTCGGAAGCAACTGCGGGGTCAACTTGTCTGAACAAGTTGACCCCAGTACGCCCGCCCACGATGTCCCCACGGTAAACACTCGCGAAACCATGACCCGCCAGTTCGTGCACAGTCCCACTCCGCTCCGAGCACCGGCGGATCTCGATTACGCTGGTCACGCTGTGCACAGCCACCGACTCAGAGGGGAAGCATGACGGCGCGACACGAGGAGATCGCCGACGAGCTGCGCCGGGCGATCGACCGCGAGGAGTACACCGTCGGCGGCCTGCTGCCCGCCGAGACCGACCTCGCGGCGCACTACGGCGTCTCGCGCGGCACGGTCCGTCAGGCCGTCGCGTCCCTGACCGCCGAGGGCCTCATCGGCTCGCGCCAGGGCGCCCGCCGGGTGGTGCTGGCCGGCCGGCGCAGCCAGAGCTTCGCGGAGCTGCGCAGCTTCGCCCAGTGGGCGCAGACGAGGGGCCGCGAGGCGAGCGGCGAGGTGGTCGGCCAGCGCTACCGGCCGGCCACGCAGGAGGACTCGGTCCGCCTCCAACTGGAGCCCGGGACAACGGTGTTGCACGTCCTGCGGGTGCGGGGGCTGGACGGCGAGCCGGTGCTGCTGGAGCGCACGGTCTACGCGGACTGGATCTCCCCGGCCGTGGCGGCCATCGAGCCCGGCTGCCCCTCGGTCACCCAGCGTCTGTACGAGACCACGGGGTTGGTCTTCGCCTACGGCGAGCACGTCATCGACGCGGTGGCGGCGGGCGCCCGGGACGCGCGGCTGCTCGGGGTGCGGCGTACGAGTCCGCTGCTGCGGGTGCGGCGGGTGACCACCACCCGCGAGGGCCGCCCGGTGGAGTGGTCGGACGACCGCTACCGCTCGGACGCGGTGAGCTTCAGCGTGCACAACTCGATCGGCAACAACGCGCTGGCCCGCAAGACGGCCGGGTGAACGCCCCGGCGGCCGGCCCGCCACCGGCCGCTCGGAGGGGGCCTGCCCTACGCCGGCGGCCCGGAGGAGAACCGCCGCAGCAGCGGCGACAGCACCAGCACCGACTTGGTCCGCTCCACGAACGGCTCCCCGGCGATCCGTTCGAGGACCCGCTCGAAGTGCCGCATGTCGGAGGCGAAGACCTGCACGACCGCGTCCGCCTCGCCGGTGACGGTGGACGCGGCCACGACCTCCTGGTAGCGCTCCAGACCGCGGCGGATGGTGTCCGGCGAGGTGTTGTGCCGGCAGTAGATCTCGACGAACCCCTCGGTCTCCCAGCCGAGCGCGGAGGGGTCCACGCGGACGGTGAACCCGGTGATGGCACCCGTGGCGCGCAGCCGGTCCACGCGGCGTTTGACGGCGGGCGCGGACAGCCCGACGAGCTGCCCGATGTCCGCGTAGGAGCGGCGGGCGTCCTCGGCGAGGGCGTGCACGATGCGTTCGTCGAGATCGTTCAGCACTGCGGGTCGTTCACTTCACTTCACTTCAGGCACGGCGAGACGGGAGCGGCGGCAGCCGCAGAGGAAGTAGAACACGAGACCGGCGGCCGTCCGGCACCCGGCGGCCACCCGGGTGACGGTGTCGCCGGCGCCCGCTGACCGGCCGGCGGCACCCGGGGCCTGCGCGCAACGGCCCCCGCCCGTCCCGGCGGGCGGGGCGGACAGGGGCCGCGCAAGCGGCTGTTGACGGGGTGTCAGCTCCAGCTGGCGTGCAGCGGCTTGCCCTCGGCGTAGCCGGCCGCGCTCTGGACGCCGACGACCGCCTTGTCGGCGAACTCCTCCAGGGACCCGGCGCCCGCGTAGGTGCAGGACGAGCGGACCCCCGCGATGATCGAGTCGACCAGGTCCTCCACGCCCGGACGGACCGGGTCGAGGAACATGCGGGAGGTGGAGATGCCCTCCTCGAACAGCGCCTTGCGGGCGCGGTCGTAGGAGGACTCCTCGGAGGTGCGGTTGCGCACGGCGCGCGCGGAGGCCATACCGAAGGACTCCTTGTACAGCCGCCCGCCGGCGTCCTGCTGGAGGTCGCCCGGCGACTCGTAGGTGCCCGCGAACCAGGAGCCGATCATCACGTTGGACGCGCCGGCGGCGAGCGCCATGGCGACGTCGCGGGGGTGGCGGACACCGCCGTCCGCCCACACGTGCTTGCCGTACTTGCCGGCCTCCGCCGCGCACTCCAGCACCGCGGAGAACTGCGGCCGGCCGACGCCGGTCATCATGCGCGTGGTGCACATGGCGCCGGGGCCCACCCCGACCTTGACGATGTCGGCACCGGCCTCGACGAGGTCGCGTACGCCCTCGGCGGCGACGATGTTGCCCGCGACGATCGGCACCCGCGGGCCGAGCGCCCGCACGGTCCGGATCGCGGAGATCATCGACTCCTGGTGGCCGTGCGCGGTGTCGATGACGAGGGTGTCGACACCCGCGTCCAGCAACTGCTTGGCCTTGCCCGCCACATCCCCGTTGATCCCGACGGCCGCCGCTATGCGCAGCTTTCCGGCGGAGTCGACGGCGGGCGTGTACAGCGTGGCGCGCAGGGCGCCCTTGCGGGTGAGGATGCCCGCGAGACGGCCCTCGGCGTCCACGGCCGGGGCGTAGCGGCGGTTGTGCGTGTCGAGGGTGGTGAAGGCCTCGCGGGGGTCGATGTCCGCGTCGAGCAGCAGCAGGTCCCGGGACATGACCACGTCGAGCTGGGTGAAGCGGTCCACGCCGGACAGGTCGCTGTCGGTGATGACGCCGACCGGCCTGCGGTCCTCGTCGACGACCACACCGGCGTTGTGCGCGCGCTTGGGCAGCAGGGCCAGGGCGTCGGCGACGGTCTGGTGCGGGGCCAGCACGATGGGGGTGTCGAGGACGTGGTGGCGGCTCTTGACCCAGCCCACGACGTCGGTGACGACCTCGATCGGGATGTCCTGCGGGATGACCACGAGGCCGCCGCGCCGGGCCATGGTCTCCGCCATCCGGCGTCCGGCGATGGCGGTCATGTTCGCGACGACCAGCGGGATCGTGGTGCCGGAGCCGTCCGGGGAGCTGAGGTCCACGCCCTGGCGGGAGCCGACGGCGCTGCGGCTCGGGACCATGAAGACGTCGTCGTACGTGAGGTCGTACGGGGGCTGGATGTCGTTGAGGAAACGCACGTGCTGCACATCCCAGTCGATCAGAGGTGGCCCCCGGACAGGTCAGCCAAGGGGAAGAGCACGTACTTCATTGTCCCATGCCGACCGGAATGCGCCGTACGGTCACATCGTCCAAGCAGGTCAGAGCCCGGTTAGGAGGATCCTCCGAGAGCGAGCAGCACCGTGAGCCCCGGGGTGCGGTCGACGGCCTCGGAGAACACCTCCTCCGCGGTCCGCCACTCCGCGGGCCGGGCCCCGGCGTAGGGCCGCCAGTTCCGTACGACGATCCGCATCCCGCGCTCGGCGGCTTCCTCGGGCCACACCGTGCAGTCGGTGAGCGAGTCAGCCAGCGCGTCCCAGTTGCGGCCGAACCAGCCGGGCAGCCGCAGGGCCTCGGCGCAGCGGTCCATCAGGTCCGCCTTGTCGGTGACCCCGGTCAGGTCCAGGGTCACCACGAGCTCCGTCATTGCGGCACCGTCCGGTCGTCGTGGTCGCGGCTGAGCGAAAGGGGCTGGGCGAAAGGGGCTGAGCGAGAGGGGCTGGGCGAGAGGGGGACTGTGCGGAAGGGGCGGCACACCCGGGCCGCCCCTTTCGCTGATGTCCCGTCAGTTTCCGTCCGGATCGGCCCTGTTGAGCGCCGGACGGGGCGTCGGGCCGGTCGTCATCAGGACGTCGGCGGCCGAGGTGTCCGTCACCAGGCTGGTGA
Source organism: Streptomyces zinciresistens K42 (assembly GCF_000225525.1). GTDB lineage: Bacteria > Actinomycetota > Actinomycetes > Streptomycetales > Streptomycetaceae > Streptomyces > Streptomyces zinciresistens. The sequence continues at coordinate 55,613 of NZ_AGBF01000005.1, forward strand.
CGAGACCGGAGCGCAGCACCGCGTCGATCGCGGCCGCCTTGCGGGCCCCGCCCGCGATCGCCACGACCTCCGGGACCCGGCGGAGCTGGTCGGCCTTGACCGTGATGCACCGCTCCCCCAGGTCCCGCCCGACCCGGCGGCCCTCGGTGTCGAAGAGGTGCGCGGACGTCTCGGCGGCGACGCCGAGCGAGGCGTAGTGGGCCCGCTCCTCGTCGCTGAGCATGTCGTGCACGGTCGAGATGCCCGGCTCCCAGGAGCCGATCGACACACAGGCGACCGTGACCTTGTCGAAGTACTCGAAGGCCCGCGCGATCCCGGTCTGGTGGCGCAGCGCCGCCGCGGTGGCCGCGTCCGGCAGCAGCATCGGCGCGTAGATGGGGTGGGCGTCGCCGCCCGAGACCTGCGCGGCACGCCGCACGGCCTCGACCGAGCCGCGCTCGGCGGTCCCGGCGTCGTACACCCCGGTCAGCTGCACCACGGTGCACGGCGGCAGCCGGTCGAGCGCCGCGGCCATGTGGATGGTGGACCGGCCCCAGGCCAGGCCCAGCACGTCCCCCTCGTTCACCAGTTCGCCGAGCAGGTCGGCGGCCACCTCTCCCAGGTTCTCCGGGTCGGGGGTCTCCTCGACCTCGGCGGGGGACTCGACCACGACCGCGTGCCGCAGGCCGTACCGGGCTCGGAGCGCGTCCGAGCGGTCGGCGTCCAGCTCGGCCGGGACCCGGATCTCGATGCGCACCAGGTCCCGTTCGAGAGCGGTCTCCAGGACCCGGGCCACCTTGAAGCGGCTGACGCCGAACTCCTCCGCGATCTGGATCTTGGATTTTCCCTCCAGGTAGAAGCGGCGGGCCATGGCCGCCGCCTGCACCAGCTCAGCGGGCCCCATCCGCATGGCTGACCGGCCCGCCGACATACCCGACACGGCGCTCTCCTCACTGCTGTTCACACTCTGGACTCGCCGTTCATCCTCGCAGATTCGGCGCTCTTGATCCGCCCTGATGGACGCCGTTCACGTTTCCTTGGCTCAGTGGCCGCATGCCCAGGCGGCGGTCCGTGTGACCGCCTCGGCCTGAGCGCGCAGTCCCCGGACCGCCTCGGCCGGATCCCCGGCCCCGTACACCGCCGAGCCGGCCACGAAGACGTCCGCCCCCGCCTCGGCGCACCGCTCGATGGTCGCGGCGGAGACCCCGCCGTCGACCTGGAGCCACATCTGGAGGCCGTGCTTGCCGATCAGCTCCCGGGTGCGGCGGATCTTCGGCAGCATGATGTCGAGGAACGCCTGGCCGCCGAAGCCCGGCTCGACCGTCATGATCAGCACCATGTCGAGTTCGGGGAGCAGATCCTCGTACGGCTCGATGGGCGTGGCGGGCCTGAGCGCCATGGAGGCGCGGGCGCCCTGGGCCCTGATCTCCCGCGCCAGCCGCACGGGTGCCGCGGCCGCCTCGACGTGGAAGGTGACGGAGGAGGCCCCCGCCTCGACGTACCGGGGCGCCCACCGATCGGGGGCCTCGATCATCAGATGGCAGTCCAGCGGGGTGTCCGTCGCACGCGCGAGGGACTCCACGACCGGCACGCCGAGCGTCAGGTTCGGGACGAAGTGGTTGTCCATGACGTCGACGTGGAGGTAGTCGGCTCCTTCGACCGCCTTCGCCTCGTCCGCGAGGCGGGCGAAGTCTGCGGAGAGGATGCTGGGGTTGATCTGCGCGGCCATGACCCAAGCCTGCCATGTCCGGGCACGAATGTACGCCCCGGTACGGACCTGAGGCGTTCATCGGACGGTCTGTCCGGATCGCACCCGCCGTGCCGGGCGTCCGGCGGCGGCCCGGCGGGGCCGGAGCCGCCCCTCCGCGCGCCCGCCTGCCTCATGCGCGGCGGGCGCGCGGAACGGGTGGAGGCGCCCGGCGGGCCCCGGGACGCCCGCTCAGCCCAGGCGCCGCAGCAGCGCCAGGTACATGGCGTCCGTCCCGTGCAGATGGGGCCACAGCTGCACGTCCGGTCCCTCGCCCAGGTCGGGGACGCCCGGCAGGAGCGGACGCGCGTCGATCAGCTCGGCCGCCGCGTCGTGCTGCTTGAGCACGTCCTCGACCACGGCCCGGGTCTCGGCGAGATGCGGCGAGCAGGTCGCGTAGCCGACGACACCGCCGACGCGCACCGAGTCGAGCGCGGTGCGCAGCAGTCCGCGCTGGAGCGGCGCGAAGCCCTCCAGGTCCTGCGGGCGCCGCCGCCAGCGCGCCTCGGGCCGGCGCCGCAGCGCGCCGAGCCCCGTGCACGGCACGTCCACGAGCACCCGGTCGAAGCTGCCGGAGCGCCACGGCGGGCGCGTCCCGTCGGCGGCGATCACCTGGTACGGGCCGGGACTGCCGTGCAGGGCCTTCGCCACGAGCCCCGCGCGGTGCGGCTGCTTCTCGGAGGCCAGCAGCACCGCGCCCCGCTCGGCGGCGAGAGCCGCCAGCAGCGCGGCCTTGCCGCCGGGTCCCGCGCACCCGTCGAGCCACATCCGGTCGGAGCCCTCCAGCGGTGCGCCGGCCAGCGCGAGGGCGACCAGCTGGCTGCCCTCGTCCTGCACACCGGCGCGCCCCTCGCGGACGGCCTCGACGGCGCCGGGCTCCCCGCCCTCGGCCAGCCGTACGGCGTACGGCGACCAGCGGCCGGCCACCGCGGCCTCCTCGCGGAGCAGTTCCGCGGTGGTGGCCCGCCCGGGACGGGCCACCAGGGTCACCTCGGGCCGCTCGTTGTCGGCCGCCAGCAGCCGCTCGATGCCCGCCCGGCCGCCGCCGAGCGAGTCCCACAGGGCGGAGACCACCCAGCGCGGATGCGAGTGCACGACGGCGAGATGGTCCTCGGGGTCGTCGTCGTAGGGCGGCGCGACGCGCGCGATCCAGCCGTCCAGATCGTCCTGGGCGACCTTGCGCAGCACGGCGTTGACGAACTTGGCCCGCCCGTCGCCGAGCACGACCCGGGCCAGCTCCACGGAGGCGGAGACGGCGGCGTGCGTCGGGATGCGCGTCCCGAGCAGCTGGTGGGCGCCGAGGCTGAGGACGTCCAGCACCGGCGGGTCCACCTCGCGCAGCGGCCGGTCCACGCAGGCCGCGATGACGGCGTCGTACGTCCCCTGCCGGCGCAGCGTCCCGTAGACCAGCTCGGTGGCGAGCGCGGCGTCCCGTCCGTCGAAGTCGCCCTGCTCACGGGCCCTGCGCAGCAGGGGCGGCAGGACGAGGTTGGCGTACGCGTCCCGCTCGTCCACGGCACGCAGCGCCTCGAAGGCGAGGACGCGGACGGGGTCCTTCTTGGGCCGCCGGTAGGGCTTGCCGGGTCTGCCGGGCCGGCGGGAGGTGTCGCTCACGAAAAAGGTGCTCCGGATTGCTGGATGAGAGGTACGACCAGCGTACGTCGGGGGTCCGCCCCGGCGTACGGACGGCTACGCGCCGAGCCGCTCCCCCTCGGTGATGCGCGCGCCGCGCGCCCAGTCCGCCGCCCGCATCGGCTTCTTGCCCTGCGCCTGCACCCACAGCAGCTCGACGGCGTAGGAACCGGTGCCCACGTGGACGTCGTTCTTGCCCGCGGCGAGCACGCCAGGCGCCAGGTCGTCGCGTCCGGGCACGGGCCGCACCTGGATCAGCTTGAGCCGCTCGCCGCGGAAGACGGTCCAGGCGCCCGGAGCCGGGGTGCAGCCGCGCACGACCCGGTCCACGCGCAGGGACGGGGTGCTCCAGTCGACGTGGGCGTCCTCGACGTTGACCTTCGGCGCGAGCGTGATGCCCTCGGCGGGCTGCGGGACGGCCTTCAGGGTGCCGTCCTCGATGCCGTCCATGGTCGCGGCGAGCAGTCCGGCGCCCGCGAGGGCGAGCCGGGTCAGCAGATCGCCGCTGGTGTCGGTGGGCCGGATCTCCTCGGTGACGGTGCCGTAGACCGGCCCGGAGTCGAGCCCCTCCTCGATCAGGAAGGTGGAGGCGCCGGTGATCCCGTCGCCCGCCATGATGCTGTGCTGCACGGGGGCGGCGCCGCGCCAGGCGGGCAGCAGCGAGAAGTGCAGGTTGACCCAGCCGTGGACGGGGACGTCGAGGGCGACCCGCGGCAGCAGGGCGCCGTAGGCGACGACCGGGCAGCAGTCGGGCGCGATCTCCCGGAGCCGGTCCAGGAAGCCGGGGTCGCGCGGCCTGGCGGGCTTGAGCACCTCGATCCCGGCCTCCGCGGCCCGCTCGGCCACCGGGCTCGCGACCATCCTGCGCCCGCGTCCGGCCTGTGCGTCGGGCCGGGTGACGACGGCGGCCACCTCGTGCCGCCCGGAGGCGATCAGGGCGTCCAGAGCGGGAACGGCGACCTCGGGGGTACCGGCGAAGACGAGCTTCATGGGTGGGCACGGGCCTCTCGGGCGGGACGGGCTGGGCGACGCACCAGTCTATGACCGCGCGTCCCGGGGGCTCACCCCGGCGGCGGCCAGGGCCCCGCGGCCGGGCCCCGCGGCCGCCTTCTCCCGGACCGGCGGTGGAGGCCCGTCCGCCCCTCGGGGGCGTGGGCATATGCCCACACGCCCCCAGAGCGTGACCCGCGGACCGTTGCCGCGTTGGTCAAGAAAGAGTTGACCACTTCGGGCCGCACACGCCGACGTCGCGGCCCCCCTCCCTTTCATCGCCGGTTCGAGAGGCTTGTTCATGGCCGACCACGCAACCCACGACGCCCAGGCTCGGGCCAGCCTGCACTTGCTGGTGCGGGACATCGAGCGGGTCCGCCGGCAGGTGGACGCGCTGCGCACCCTGACCGCCCAGCTGGGCAACGTCTACCGCCCGCGCCGCTCCGGCCCCTCCGCGGGCTTCGTCGTCTACGGACGCGCCCCCGCCCCGACGGTCCGCCTCGCCCAGGAGTTGCGGGACAGCGTCGAGACCCTGGTCACGGCGGCCGTGGACTTCGACCGCTCGCTCGGGTTCTCCTGGGACGCGGTGGGTTCCGCCCTCGGCGTCACCAAGCAGGCCGTCCACCGCCGCTACGGCGCCCGCCGTGCCGCCGCCCAGGCGGCCGCCGAGGCCGAGCGGACGTCCGAGCCGTCGGGTTCCCGCACGGTCAACGTCTCGACGGCCCTGCCGACGGTGCCCACCGTCCCCGCAGCACGCTCCATGCCCACCCAGCCGACGGCGGGGAGTCCGGCCCTGCGCGACGAGGCCAGGCCCACCGCGTTCCCCGGCCCGCGCAACGGCTGACGGCCCCCGCTCTCTGCCCTCCCGGAGCGCACCCGGGAGGGCAGACCCCTGCCCGAACACCCCCGTCCCCGAGCGCCACACCGGCCGCAGCGGGACGCGCGCGGCGCGGTCTCCGGGGCGGGAGGGCCGGGTCCCGCACGGTACGAGGTGAGAGGCGGGGCCCGGTACGAGGGGCGGACGCTGTTGGTTAAGGGCGGGGCGGGGACCGTCCCTCGGCGCGCCCCCGGCGCTCAGCCGACGTCCGGTGGGTCGCTTGCGCACCAGCACGGTCCCAGGCGGGCAGCGGGACGCGCGCCCTCCTCGGCGTGCCCCCGGCGCTCAGCCGATGTCCGGTGGGTCGATGCGCACCAGCACGGACTCCGTGCCGCCGCGAGCCGTCCGCGCCGCCCGAGCGTGCTTCAGCGCCGAGGCCAGCGCGGCGCCGCTCCCGGGCGGCACGCGGACCAGCGCGCGGTCCCACTGCTCGCCCGGGGGCGGCCCGCCGGGGCGCCGTGCACGTCCGGCGGGGGTGACCTGGAGCGGGACCGGCCCCAACACCTCGGCGTCCCTCGGCAGTTCCACGGCTCCCAGGAACTCCGTCAGTGCCTCGGGCGGCCCGCAGACGGCCGCCATCCGCGACACGGGCGGAAACCCGAGCTCCGCGCGCTCGGCGAGCTCCCGGACCGCGTGGCCCACCGGGTCCCAGCGCACCAGCGCCTGCACCGGGCGCAGCGTGGCCTCCGCGACGATCACCACGGTGCCGCCGGCCTCCTGGGGCCGCACCAGGGCCGACGCCGTGATCCAGCGGCGCAGGGCCTCCTCCCCCGCCCGGAGGTCGGGCCGGCCGAGCAGCGCCCACCCGTCGAGCAGCAGGGCCGCCGCGTAACCGCCCTCGGCCACGGGCTCGGCGCCGGGGGTGCTCACCACCAGGGCGGGCGTGCCCGGCACCGTGTCGAGCACGTGCTCCCGCCCCGACGTGCGCACCGGGACCGCGGGGAAGGCCCGACCCAGCTCCTCGGCGGTCCGCCGCGCCCCCACCACCTGGGCCCGCAGCCGGAAACCGCCGCACTCGGGGCAGTGCCAGTCGGCGCAGCCCTGTCCGCACCAGGCGCACACCAGGGCCTCGGAGCCGCCCCGGGCCTCCAGGGGGCCGACGCAGTTCCGGCAGCGGGCGGGCGCCCGGCACTGGGCGCACGCGAGCCTCGGCACATAGCCGCGCCGGGGCACCTGCACGAGCACCGGCCCGTGCCGCAGCCCCTCCCTGGCCACCTGCCAGGCGAGTGAGGGGAGCCGGGCCGCGCGGGCCGCCTCGTCGCGGGCGAGGTCGGTGTCGCCGACGGTCCGCACCAGCGGGGCGAGCCGGCGCGTGTGCTCCCGGTCCGCCGTGACCGGCACCGCCCACTCGCTGCGCACCAGTTGGGCGGCCTCGACCGTGCAGCCCCAACTGCCCAGCAGAAAGCCGCACTTGTCACCCGATGCCCGCAGCTCCAGCACTTCGCGCACATGCGGGAAGGGGGCGTTGTCGTCGCTGTGGCTGGAGTCGCCGTCGTCCCAGATCACCACCAGGCCCAGATTCCGCACCGGGGCGAACATCGCGGCGCGGGTGCCCACCACGGCCCGCACGGACCCGCGTCGCACGGCCAGCCATTGCCGGTAGCGCCGCTCCTGGCCCGCGTCGGCGGTCAGCAGGGCGTGCTGTCCCTCTCCCAGCACCTCCGTGAGGGCCGCGTCCACCCGGGCGGCGGACCGGCCGGTCGGCGCGACCACCAGCGCGCCGCGCCCGGAGGCGAGGGTCGCCTGGACGGCGAGGGCGATCTCACCGGCCCACTCGGGGCCGGGCAGCGCCGTCCACACCGCGCGCGGGGCGTGCCCGGCGGCCAGCGCCTGAAGCAGCCGGGGCCCTCGCTCGTAGCGCTGCCAGGGCCCGGGGTGCGGGGCGGGCGGCGGGGGCGGAGCGGGGGGCAGCTGCCCGGCCTCGGCCTTGGCGTGCCGCGGGGGGATCGCGAGTTGGAGCACGTCCGCGAGGCTGCCCGCGTACCGGTCGGCCACCGCGCGGGCGAAGGCGAGCAGTTCGGGGTCGAGGACGGGTTCGGGCGAGAGCACCTGTGCCAGGGCCGCCAACGGCCCCTGATAGTCCGACTCGGCCAGCCGCTCCACGATGTACCCGTCGCGCAGCCCGCCGCCCTCCCGCCGCCCTTCGCGCACATGGTGGGCGCCCGCCCCGAACCGGACGCGCACCCGCACCCCGGGCTGGGCGTCCGCGTCCAGTTCCTCGGGCACCGCGTAGTCGAAGTAGCGGTCGAGGTGCAGTACGCCCTTGTCGACCAGCACTCTGGCGACGGGGAGGTCCTTCGCGAGCGGGGCGCCCCGCCAGGTGCGGGGTCGTGCCCGTGGCGTCTTCGCCTGGCGCACGCTCTCCCGGATGAGCGCAAGCTGCTCGGGCGGCGCCCCCTCGGCACCGCCCCCCGGCCGCTCGTTCTCGCTGCTCACGCCTGCATTCCTACCAAACGCCACTGACAACCGACGCCGCCCGTGTGCCCGTCGGGCGCCCGCGCGCACCCCGCACCGGACGGCCGGGCCGTCCGCCGGACGTCCGGCCGGGCCCTCCCGGGGGGAACGGGCGAGGCCCGGCCCCCGCAGGGGAGCCGGGCCTCGCGCGGGCTCGGGGACGGGCTCTACAGGCCCGCCGCCTCGCGCAGCGCGTCCACGCGGTCGGTCCGCTCCCAGGTGAACTCCGGCAGCTCACGGCCGAAGTGACCGTAGGCGGCGGTCTGGGCGTAGATCGGGCGGAGCAGGTCCAGGTCGCGGATGATGGCGGCCGGACGCAGGTCGAAGACCTCCTCGATGGCCTTCTCGATCCGCTCGGCGTCGACCTTGGCGGTGCCGAAGGTCTCGACGAACAGGCCCACCGGCTCGGCCTTGCCGATCGCGTACGCCACCTGCACCTCGCAGCGCGAGGCGAGTCCGGCCGCGACGACGTTCTTGGCGACCCAGCGCATGGCGTACGCGGCCGAGCGGTCCACCTTGGACGGGTCCTTGCCGGAGAACGCGCCACCGCCGTGGCGGGCCATGCCGCCGTAGGTGTCGATGATGATCTTGCGGCCGGTGAGGCCGGCGTCGCCCATCGGGCCGCCGATCTCGAAGCGGCCGGTCGGGTTGACCAGCAGGCGGTAGTTCTCGGTGTCCAGCTTGATGCCGTCGTCGAGGAGCGCCTTCAGCTCCGGCTCGACCACGAACTCGCGGATGTCGGGCGCGAGGAGCGAGTCGAGGTCGATGTCGGAGGCGTGCTGCGAGGAGACGACCACGGTGTCCAGGCGGACCGCCTTGTCGCCGTCGTACTCGATGGTGACCTGCGTCTTGCCGTCGGGGCGCAGGTAGGGGATGGTGCCGTTCTTGCGGACCTCGGACAGGCGCTTGGCCAGGCGGTGCGCCAGGAAGACCGGCAGCGGCATCAGCGTGGGCGTCTCGTCCGTCGCGTAGCCGAACATCAGGCCCTGGTCGCCGGCGCCCTGGCGGTCCAGTTCGTCGAGTTCTCCCCCTGCGGCGGCACCCTCGACCCGGGACTCGTACGCGGTGTCCACGCCCTGCGCGATGTCCGGGGACTGCGCGCCGATCGAGACCGAGACGCCGCAGGAGGCTCCGTCGAAGCCCTTCTTGGAGGAGTCGTAGCCGATCTCGAGGATCTTGCTGCGGACGAGCGTCGCGATGTCGGCGTACGTCTTGGTCGTGACCTCTCCGGCCACGTGCACCAGACCGGTCGTGATCAGGGTCTCGACGGCGACGCGGGACGACGGGTCCTCGCGCAGCAGTGCGTCGAGAATGGTGTCGCTGATCTGGTCAGCGATCTTGTCGGGGTGACCCTCGGTGACGGACTCCGAGGTGAACAGGCGACGGGACACAACGCTCCCTGGGGTTGCAGCGGCTGCTGGCTGATCATGGGCGGACGGGCTCGGGGGCTGCGCCCGGCACCGTCCTGGGACAGTTTATCTGTCGCGCCCGGTCACGGACCCCCCTGTCTCGCCTCTCGGGAGCGCTGTGACCTGCGGCACGGGCATTCTGCCAATGCCGCCCGCCCCTTGACCAGAGGCGCCACGCCCGAATCGAGTCCGGCTCCACCGTGGTCGGCGGCGTCTCACGCGGTCCCGGCGAGGCGGGGCGCCACCAGGTCCCACACGGTGTCGGCCAGGGCTTCCTTGGGGCCGTGGGGCACGGGTGTCTCGCTGCCGTCAGCGCCGAGGACGACCGCCTCGTTCTCCTCCGAACCGAAGGTCTTGCGCTCCCCCACCTCGTTGACCACGAGGAGGTCGCAGCCCTTGCGCCGCAGCTTCTCCCGGCCGTTGGCCAGGACGTCGTCGGTCTCGGCGGCGAAGCCGACGATCACCTGGCCGGGGCGGGCCCGCTCGGCGGAGATCTCCGCGAGGATGTCCGGATTGCGCACCAGGACGACGGAATCGGGCTCCTGGCCGTCCCTCTTCTTGATCTTCCCCGCGGCGTAGGCGGCGGGACGGAAGTCGGCGACCGCGGCCGCCATCACCACCGCGTCGGCGTCGGCGGCGGCCTTGAGGACGGCCTCGCGCATCTGCACGGCGGTGCCGACGGGGACGACGTCGACGCCCGCCGGGTCGGGCAGCCCGGTGTTGGCGGACACGAGCGTGACGCGGGCGCCGCGCGCGGCGGCGGTGCGGGCGAGGGCGTAGCCCTGCTTGCCGGAGGAGCGGTTGCCGAGGAAGCGCACGGGGTCGAGCGGCTCGCGTGTGCCGCCCGCGCTGACGACGACGTGCCGGCCCGCGAGGTCGGGCTCGGTGACGCCCCTGGCCAGCACGCGGCGGCAGACCTCGAAGATCTCCGCGGGGTCGGGCAGCCGGCCCTTGCCGGTGTCGACCCCGGTGAGCCGGCCGACGGCGGGCTCGATGACGACGGCGCCGCGCCGGCGCAGCGTCGCCACGTTCTCCCGGGTGGCGGGGTGCTCCCACATCTCGGTGTGCATGGCGGGGGCGAAGACCACCGGGCAGCGGGCGGTGAGCAGGGTGTTGGTCAGCAGGTCGCCGGCGAGGCCGTGGGCGGCCCTGGCGAGCAGGTCGGCGGTGGCCGGCGCCACGACGACCAGGTCGGCGTGCTGGCCGATGCGGACGTGCGGGACCTGGTCGACGTCGTCCCAGACCTCCGTGGAGACGGGGTTGCCGGAGAGGGCGGACCAGGTGGCGGCGCCGACGAAGTGCAGCGCGGAGGCGGTGGGCACCACGCGGACCTCATGGCCGGACTCCGTGAATCTGCGCAGCAGCTCGCATGCCTTGTAGGCGGCGATGCCGCCGCTGACCCCCAGAACGACCTTCGGCTTGTCCACCGTCTCTCCCCGCACTCGTCTCTCCCCGCACTCGGCTACGTACGACTCCACTACACACCACAGGCCCGGCAGTGTGACTGCCGGGCCTGTGGAAAAGTCAGCTGAAAGCTGTTGATCGTACTTACTGCGCCGGGCCCTCGATGGCCTCGGACGTCAGCAGACCCGCGTTGATCTCGCGCAGGGCGATCGAGAGCGGCTTCTCGTGGACGTGCGTGTCGACGAGCGGACCGACGTACTCGAGGAGGCCCTCGCCGAGCTGCGAGTAGTACGCGTTGATCTGGCGGGCCCGCTTGGCCGCGTAGATCACGAGGCTGTACTTCGAGTCGGTGGCCTCGAGGAGCTCGTCGATCGGCGGGTTGATGATGCCCTCGGGCGCGGTGATGGAAGAGGACACGCTCTACCTTCCGATGGATGGGAAAGAATCAGTACGGGTGACCGGGGCCGGTGGCGGCGGAAGGCCGCACGGTCACGATCACACGACGTCCATCAAGGCTAGCAGCTCACGCGCCACGTCCTCGACGGAGGTGTTGACCAAGGTCACGTCGAACTCCGGCTCGGCGGCCAGCTCGATCTTCGCGGCGGCCAGGCGGCGCTCGATGACCTCGGGCGGTTCGGTGCCCCGTCCGGTGAGCCTGCGCACCAGCTCCTCCCAGGAGGGCGGAGCCAGGAACACCAGCTGGGCCTCGGCCATGGACTCGCGGACCTGCCGGGCGCCCTGGAGGTCGATCTCCAGCAGGACGGGCTCGCCGGCCTCCAGCCGCTCCAGCACGGCCGCACGCGGCGTGCCGTAGCGGTTGCCCGCGAACTCGGCCCACTCCAGCAGTTCGCCGTTGGCGATCAGCTTGTCCATCTCCTCGTCGGTGACGAAGAAGTAGTGGACTCCGTGCCGCTCGCCGGGGCGGGGCTTGCGGGTCGTCGCCGACACCGAGAGCCAGACCTCGGGGTGTTCCTTGCGCATATGGGCGACGACCGTGCTCTTGCCGACCCCCGAAGGGCCGGAGAGCACGGTCAGCCGCGGACGTTCACTCATGCAGCGATTATTCCAGCAATCCCGCAGTGCCCGGGACTCCCGGTCCGGAGGACCCGGATCAGGAGCCGGTGCTGCCGAACTCACGCTCCAGGGAGGCGATCTGGTTGGAGCCGAGGCCACGCACCCGGCGGCTCTCGGAGATGCCGAGCCGCTCCATGATCTGCTTGGCGCGGACCTTGCCCACGCCCGGCAGGGACTCGAGCAGCGCGGAGACCTTCATCTTGCCGATGACGTCGTTCTCCTGGCCCTGCTTGATCACCTCGTGCAGGGAGGCGCCGGAGTGCTTGAGTCGATTCTTGACCTCGGCCCGCTCCCGGCGAGCCGCGGCGGCCTTTTCGAGCGCGGCTGCGCGCTGTTCAGGGGTAAGGGGCGGAAGAGCCACGCCTACGTCACCTCGGATGTCGATCTGTCGGATACGGACCGGTGAGGAACCTAGTCGCCCCACACCTGGGGAGCCGCGAGCAACACGCTTGCCCGTGGACTCTCGTCGGAGACTAGCGGGCAAGTCCGCCAGAGTCAGCGAGAACAGCGGAAAAGTCCTGGTCAGCCTCCGTGAGGGCAGGCATTTGGGACATACTGCCCAGGATTTGAGGATGTATCCAGCCTCAAGCGGAGCCCGCGCCACCCCCGCGCGCAGTCCGGTGACCGGCCGGAACGCGCTCAGGCGCCTCAGGCACCGGCCACGGCGGCCGCCACCTCCTCGGCGAGGCGTGACGCCGCGTCACGCAGCGCGACCACGTCGGGGCCGTGCCGGAGCACACCGCGGCTGACGTTGGGCACGACGTTGCGCACGGCGGCGCCGAAGACCCGGGGCAGATCCGCCGGCGTGGCGCCCTGGGCCCCGATGCCGGGCGCGAGGAGCGGGCCGTTGATGTCGAGGTCGTACGCCGACAGGTCGCCGAGGGTCGCCCCGACGACCGCGCCGAAGGACCCCAGCGGCTCCTCCCCCGCGTTCTCGGCCGCCAGGTGGCCGAGCACGGTCGCGCCGACGGTACGCCCGTCCGCGCGGACCGCGTGCTGGACCTCGCCGCCCTCCGGGTTCGAGGTCAGCGCGAGGACGAACAGCCCGGCGCCGCTCTCGCGCGCCAGCGCGACGGCCGGGGCCAGCGAGCCGTAGCCGAGGTAGGGCGAGACGGTGAGCGCGTCCGAGAACAGCGGCGAGTCCTCGCGCAGGAACGACTCGGCGTAGGCGGCCATGGTGGAGCCGATGTCGCCGCGCTTGGCGTCCATCACGACCAGCGCGCCGGCCGCGCGCGCCTCCGCCACGGTCCTTTCCAGGACGGCGACGCCGCGCGAGCCGAACCGCTCGAAGAACGCGCTCTGCGGTTTCAGCACCGCGACCCGGCCGGCCAGCGCCGCCACGACCGTGCGGCTGAACCGCTCCAGGCCCGCCACGTCGTCGGCCAGGCCCCATTCGGCGAGCAGGGACGCGTGCGGGTCGATGCCCACGCACAGGGGGCCGCGCTCGTCCATGGCACGGCGCAGTCGCGCGCCGAAGGACTCGGTCATACGGGCTTCCTCACGTCGGCGCCGACCGCGTCGGCGAGGGTGGCGTACGGGCTGGTGCGCAGGCGCGCGGCGAGCCCCTTGTGGACGGCGCGGGCCCAGAAGGGGCCCTGGTAGACGAAGGCGCTGTAGCCCTGCACCAGGGTGGCGCCCGCCAGGATGCGCTGCCAGGCGTCCTCGGCGTCCTCGACGCCGCCGACGCCCACCAGGGTGATCCGGTCGCCCACGCGCGCGTAGAGGCGCCGCAGCACCTCCAGGGAGCGGGCCTTCAGGGGCGCGCCGGAGAGCCCGCCGGTCTCCTTGACCAGGGCGGGCGCGGAGGCCAGGCCGAGCCCTTCGCGCGCGATGGTGGTGTTGGTGGCGATGATGCCGTCCAGGCCCAGCTCGACGGCGAGGTCGGCCACCGCGTCCACGTCCTCGTCGGCGAGGTCCGGCGCGATCTTCACGAGCAGCGGCACCCGGCGGCCGGTCGCCGTGCGGTCGGCGGCCTCGCGCACGGCGCTCAGCAGCGGCCGCAGCGACTCGGCGGCCTGGAGGTTGCGCAGTCCGGGGGTGTTCGGCGAGGACACGTTGACGACCAGGTAGTCGGCGTACGGCGCGAGGCGCTCGGCCGACTTCACGTAGTCGCCGGCCGCGTCCTCCTCCCGGACGGTCTTGGTCTTGGTCTTGCCGATGTTGACGCCCACGACGGTCCGCAGGAGCGGCGTGCGCGAGGCCAGGCGGGCCGCCACGACGAGCGAGCCCTCGTTGTTGAAGCCCATGCGGTTGATCAGCGCGCGGTCGTTCACGAGCCGGAAGAGGCGCTTCCCGGGGTTGCCGGGCTGCGCCTCCCCGGTGACCGTGCCGATCTCGACGTGGTCGAAGCCGAGCATGGCCATGCCGTCGATCGCGACGGCGTTCTTGTCGAAGCCCGCGGCGAGGCCGAAGGGGCCGTGCATGCGCAGTCCGAACGCCTCCGTGCGCAGCTCCTTGTGGCGGGGCGCCAGGGCGGCGGCGAGGAAGGTGCGCAGCACCGGGACGCGCGCGGCGCCGCGGATCCAGCGGAAGGCCAGGTGGTGGGCGCGTTCCGGGTCCATCCTCGTGAAGACCAGGCGGAAGAAGAGCTTGTACATGTCCGTGTCCTCTGGGTCCTTCTGAATCCTTCTGAGCACTTCTGGGTACTTCTGGGTACTTCTCATTGTTTCTGGATACTTCTGGGTCCTTCTGAAGTCTCGGGTGACCTCATGAGGAGCATGAAGAGGGGGACACCGTTTCCGGTGTCCCCCTCCTCGGCTGCTAGTCGCGGGCCGCGGTCAGGTGTTCGGCGTGTTCCTGGAGCGAGCGCACGCCCACGTCGCCGTGGTTCAGGGCGTCGATGCCCTGGACGGCGGCGGCGAGCGCCTGGACCGTCGTCAGGCACGGCACGGACCGCGCCACGGCCGCCGTACGGATGTCGTAGCCGTCGAGGCGGCCGCCGGTGCCGTACGGGGTGTTGACGATGAGGTCGACCCCGCCGTCGTGGATGAGCTGGACGATGGTCTTCTCGCCGTTGGGGCCGATGCCCTCGGACTGCTTGCGCACGACCGTGGCGTTGATGCCGTTGCGCTTGAGCACCTCGGCCGTACCGGAGGTGGCGAGCAGTTCGAAGCCGTGGGCGACCAGTTCGCGCGCGGGGAAGATCATCGAACGCTTGTCGCGGTTGGCGACCGAGATGAACGCGCGGCCCTTGGTGGGCAGCGGCCCGTACGCGCCGGCCTGCGACTTGGCGTACGCCGTGCCGAAGACGGAGTCGATGCCCATGACCTCGCCGGTGGAGCGCATCTCCGGGCCGAGGATGGTGTCGACGCCGCGGCCGTGGATGTCGCGGAAGCGCGACCACGGCATCACGGCCTCCTTGACGGAGATCGGCGCGTCGAACGGCAGCTCGCCGCCGTCGCCGTGCGCCGGGAGCAGGCCCTCGGCGCGCAGCTCCGCGATGGTGGCGCCGAGCGAGATGCGGGCGGCGGCCTTGGCCAGCGGCACGGCGGTCGCCTTGGAGGTGAAGGGGACCGTGCGGGACGCGCGCGGGTTGGCCTCCAGGACGTAGAGGATGTCGCCGGCCATCGCGAACTGGATGTTGATCAGGCCGCGTACGCCGACGCCCCTGGCGATGGCCTCCGTCGAGGACCGCAGGCGCTTGATGTCGAAGCCGCCCAGCGTGATCGGCGGCAGCGCGCACGCCGAGTCGCCGGAGTGGATGCCGGCCTCCTCGATGTGCTCCATGACGCCGCCGAGGTAGAGCTCGCGGCCGTCGTAGAGCGCGTCGACGTCGATCTCGATGGCGTCGTCCAGGAAGCGGTCGACGAGCACCGGCCGCGAGGGGCTGATCTCGGTCGACTCGGCGATGTAGGACTCCAGCCGGGTCTCGTCGTAGACGATCTCCATGCCGCGTCCGCCGAGGACGTACGAGGGCCGCACCAGGACCGGGTAGCCGATCTCGTCGGCGATGGCCTTGGCCCCGGCGAAGGTGGTGGCGGTGCCGTGCTTGGGGGCAGGCAGGCCCGCCTCGGCCAGGACGCGGCCGAAGGCGCCGCGGTCCTCGGCGGCGTGGATGGCCTCCGGGGAGGTGCCGACGATCGGCACGCCGTTGTCCTTGAGCGCCTGCGACAGCCCCAGCGGGGTCTGGCCGCCGAGCTGGACGACGACGCCCGCCACGGGGCCGGCCTGCCGCTCGGCGTGCACGATCTCCAGCACGTCCTCCAGCGTCAGCGGCTCGAAGTACAGCCGGTCGGAGGTGTCGTAGTCGGTGGAGACGGTCTCCGGGTTGCAGTTGACCATGACGGTCTCGTACCCGGCGTCGCTCAGCGCGAAGGAGGCGTGGACGCAGGAGTAGTCGAACTCGATGCCCTGGCCGATGCGGTTGGGGCCGGAGCCCAGGATGATGACCGCGGGCTTCTCGCGCGGGGCGACCTCGCTCTCCTCGTCGTAGGAGGAGTAGAAGTACGGGGTCCGCGCGGCGAACTCGGCGGCGCAGGTGTCGACGGTCTTGTAGACCGGCCGGATGCCCAGCGCGTGGCGGACCTCGCGCACCACGTCCTCGCGCAGTCCGCGGATCTCGCCGATCTGGGCGTCGGAGAAGCCGTGCCGCTTGGCCTCGGCGATCAGGTCCGGGGTGAGTTCGGGCGCCTCGGCGAGTTCGTCGGCGATCTCCTTGATCAGGAAGAGCTGGTCGACGAACCAGGGGTCGATCTTCGTGTACGCGAAGACCTCCTCCTGGGTGGCGCCCGCGCGGATGGCCTGCATGACGGCGTTGATCCGGCCGTCGGTGGGGCGGACCGCCTCCTGGAGCAGCGCGGTCTTGTCGCCGGGCTCGCCGACGAAGGTGAACTGGCTGCCCTTCTTCTCCAGCGAGCGCAGCGCCTTCTGGAACGCCTCGGTGAAGTTGCGCCCGATGGCCATGGCCTCGCCCACCGACTTCATGGTGGTCGTCAGCGTGGAGTCGGCGCTCGGGAACTTCTCGAAGGCGAAGCGGGGGGCCTTGACGACCACGTAGTCGAGGGTCGGCTCGAAGGAGGCCGGGGTCTCGCGCGTGATGTCGTTGGGGATCTCGTCGAGGGTGTAGCCGACGGCGAGCTTGGCGGCGATCTTGGCGATCGGGAAGCCGGTCGCCTTGGAGGCGAGGGCCGACGAGCGCGAGACGCGCGGGTTCATCTCGATGACGATGACCCGGCCGTCCTCGGGGTTCACCGCGAACTGGATGTTGCAGCCGCCGGTGTCGACGCCGACCTCGCGGATGACGGCGATGCCGATGTCGCGCAGGATCTGGTACTCGCGGTCGGTCAGCGTCATCGCCGGGGCGACGGTGATCGAGTCACCGGTGTGCACGCCCATCGGGTCGAAGTTCTCGATGGAGCAGACGACCACGACGTTGTCGTGCTTGTCGCGCATCAGCTCCAGCTCGTACTCCTTCCAGCCGAGGATGGACTCCTCCAGGAGCACCTCGGTGGTCGGGGAGAGCGTGAGGCCCTGGCCTGCGATGCGGCGCAGCTCCTCCTCGTCGTGGGCGAAGCCGGAGCCGGCGCCGCCCATGGTGAAGGACGGGCGGACGACGACCGGGTAGCCGCCCAGTGTCTCGACACCGCCGAGCACGTCGTCCATGGAGTGGCAGATGACCGAGCGGGCGGACTCGCCGTGGCCGATCTTGCCGCGGACGGCCTCGACGACCGCCTTGAACAGGTCGCGGTCCTCGCCCTTGTTGATGGCCTCGACGTTGGCGCCGATGAGTTCGACGCCGTACTTCTCCAGGGTGCCCGCCTCGCTCAGCGAGATGGCCGTGTTGAGGGCCGTCTGACCGCCGAGGGTGGGCAGCAGCGCGTCGGGGCGCTCCTTGGCGATGATCTTCTCGACGAACTCTGGGGTGATCGGCTCGACGTACGTGGCGTCGGCGATCTCCGGGTCGGTCATGATCGTCGCCGGGTTGGAGTTCACGAGGACGACGCGCAGGCCCTCGGACTTCAGGACGCGGCACGCCTGGGTGCCGGAGTAGTCGAACTCGGCGGCCTGGCCGATGACGATCGGGCCGGAGCCGATGACCAGGACGGACTGGATATCGGTGCGCTTAGGCACGCTGGCCCTCCATCAGGGAGACGAAGCGGTCGAACAGGTAGGCGGCGTCGTGCGGGCCGGCCGCCGCTTCGGGGTGGTACTGGACGCTGAAGGCCGGCCGGTCCAGGAGGTGCAGACCCTCCACCACGTCGTCGTTCAGGCAGACGTGGGAGACCTCGGCGCGGCCGTAGGGAGTCTCGGAGACCCGGTCGGCCGGCGCGTCGACGGCGAAGCCGTGGTTGTGCGCGGTGACCTCGACCTTGCCCGTCGTACGGTCCTGCACGGGCTGGTTGATGCCCCGGTGGCCGTACTTGAGCTTGTAGGTGCCGAAGCCGAGGGCGCGGCCGAGGATCTGGTTGCCGAAGCAGATGCCGAAGAGCGGGGTGCCGCGCTCCAGGACCGCCCGCATGACGGAGACGGGGTGGTCGGCGGTGGCGGGGTCGCCGGGGCCGTTGGAGAAGAACACGCCGTCCGGGTGCACGGCGTAGACGTCCTCGGCGGTGGCGGTCGCGGGCAGGACGTGGACCTCGATGCCGCGCTCGGCCATGCGGTGCGGGGTCATGCCCTTGATGCCGAGGTCGACGGCGGCGACGGTGAACCTCGCGGTGCCGATCGGGACGGCCGCACCGTCGGGGCCGATCGCCGGGACGACGTACGCCTCCTTGGTGGCGACCTCGGCGGAGAGGTCGGCGCCCTTCATCTCGGGGGCCTGGCGGACCTCGGCGAGCATGGTGCCCTCGTCGGGCAGGGCGTTGCCGGAGAAGATACCGACGCGCATGGCGCCGCGCTCGCGCAGGTGGCGGGTGAGGGCGCGGGTGTCGATGCCGCAGATCCCGACGACGCCCTGCCGGTGGAGCTCCTCGTCCAGGGAGCGCCGGGAGCGCCAGTTGGACGGCACGCGCGCGGGGTCGCGCACGACGTAGCCGGCGACCCAGATCCGGCCGCTCTCCGGGTCCTCGTCGTTGACGCCGGTGTTGCCGACGTGCGGGGCGGTCATCACGACGACCTGGCGGTGGTACGACGGGTCGGTCAGGGTCTCCTGGTAGCCGGTCATCCCGGTGGAGAACACGGCCTCGCCGAAGGTCACCCCCACGGCCCCGTAGGCGCGGCCGCGGAAGGTCCGGCCGTCCTCCAGGACGAGTACGGCGGGAGTCTTCGCGGCTCCCCTGGTGGAGGTCGTCATCGTTCGGCGCCTTCCGTGCTGTCGGTTTTGATCATGGAGTTGACGGCGTCGACCCACTCGTTGTGCTCGGCCGCCCGGTCGGAGCGGAACCCCGAGTCGATCAGCCGGTCGCCGTGCGCCCAGGTCACGACGAGCAGTCCGCCCTCGGTGAGGACCTTGCCCGCGATGCCCTTGTCGAGCCGGGCCTCGCGCAGTTGCCCCGCCGGGACGAAGAAGTCGGCCGCGCCGGGGCGTACGACGTCCAGTCCCGCGTCCGTCAGGGTGAGCTCGACCCGGCTGCGGTTGCCCAGGCCGTGCGCCACGAGGCGGTCCAGCCACTGGCCGGCGGTGGTGGAACCGTGGTACTGGCCGCTCAGGCTCAGTCTGGCGGCGCCGGGGTCGTCCGGCGCGGTGGGCAGCTCCGGCAGGTCGTTCTGGAGGGTGCCGCGCCACTTCCAGCCCTCGCGCATCAGCCAGTAGACGAGCGCGACGAAGAGGGCGAGACCGATGACCCAGCCGATTCTGGCGGCCCAGTCGGTCACCTCGGCGGACTTCTGTTCGACCGCGAGGCGGGTGGCGAGTCCGGTCATGGGCAGTGTTGCAGGTGTCACGTGAGCTTCCCGTCGACGAGCGTGGCCTTGCCCCGGAGCCAGGTGTGCGTCACACGGCCCGGCAGCGCACGCCCCCGGTACGGGGTGTTGCGGCTGCGCGAGGCGAAGCCCGCGGGGTCCACCGGTCCACGGTAAGCCGTGTCCACGAGCGTGAGGTTGGCGGGCTCACCAGCCGAGACGGGACGTCCGTGGCCGCTCGCCCGGCCGATCTCGGCGGGCTTGAAGGACATGCGCTCGGCGACCTGGGCCCAGGTCAGCAGTCCGGTGTCCACCATCGTCTCCTGGACCACCGACAGCGCGGTCTCCAGGCCGACCATGCCCATGGCTGCCGCGGCCCACTCGCAGTCCTTGTCCTCGTGGGGGTGCGGGGCGTGGTCGGTGGCGACGATGTCGATGGTGCCGTCGGCGAGGGCCTCGCGCAGCGCCCTCACGTCACGCTCGGTGCGCAGCGGCGGGTTCACCTTGTAGACCGGGTCGTAGGTCCGCACCAGTTCGTCGGTGAGCAGCAGGTGGTGCGGGGTGACCTCGGCGGTGACGTCGATGCCGCGGGACTTGGCCCAGCGGACGATCTCGACGGATCCGGCGGTCGACAGATGGCAGATGTGGACGCGGGAGCCGACGTGCTCGGCGAGCAGGACGTCCCGGGCGATGACCGACTCCTCGGCCACCGCCGGCCAGCCGCCGAGGCCCAGCTCGGCGGAGACGACGCCCTCGTTCATCTGGGCGCCCTCGGTGAGCCGCGGCTCCTGCGCGTGCTGGGCGACGACGCCGCCGAACGCCTTCACGTACTCCAGGGCGCGGCGCATGATCACGGCGTCGTCGACGCACTTGCCGTCGTCGGAGAAGACGGTGACGCCGGCCGCGGACTCGTGCATGGCGCCCAGTTCGGCGAGCTTGCGGCCCTCCAGGCCGACGGTGACGGCGCCGACGGGCTGCACGTCGCAGTACCCGTGCTCCTGGCCGAGCCGGTAGACCTGCTCGACGACGCCGGCGGTGTCGGCGACGGGGAAGGTGTTGGCCATGGCGAACACGGCCGTGTAGCCGCCGGAGGCCGCCGCGCGCGTGCCGGTCAGGACCGTCTCGGAGTCCTCGCGGCCGGGTTCGCGCAGATGGGTGTGCAGGTCGACCAGGCCCGGCAGCAGGACCTTGCCCGCCGCCTCGACGACCTCGGCGCCCTCCGCGCTCAGGCCGGTGCCGACCTGCGCGACGGTGCCGTCCTCGATCAGTACGTCCTGCGGCTCGCCCCCGAGCACCTGCGCACCACGGATCAGGGTCTTGCTCATCGTCTTACTTCTCCTCGGTACGGGTGTGGGTGACGGCGGGCTCGTTGCCCCCGAGCAGGAGGTACAGCACGGCCATCCGGATGGAGACTCCGTTTGCGACCTGCTCGACGGCGGTGCAGCGCTCGGAGTCGGCGACCTCGGCGGTGATCTCCATGCCGCGGACCATCGGGCCGGGGTGCATCACGATGGCGTCCCCGGGCATCCGCGCCATGCGGTCGGCGTCGAGGCCGTAGCGCCGGGAGTACTCGCGCTCGGTGGGGAAGAACGCGGCGTTCATCCGCTCGCGCTGCACGCGCAGCATCATCACGGCGTCGGACTTGGGCAGCACGCTGTCGAGGTCGTACGAGATCTCGCACGGCCAGGACCCGACGCCGACCGGCACCAGGGTGGGCGGGGCGACCAGGGTGACCTCGGCGCCGAGGGTGTGCAGCAGGTCCACGTTGGAGCGGGCGACCCGGCTGTGCAGGACGTCGCCGACGAGGGTGATGCGCCGCCCGGCGAGGTCCCGGCCGAGCCCGGCGTCCCGGCCGACCAGGCGCCGGCGCATCGTGAAGGCGTCGAGGAGCGCCTGGGTGGGGTGCTGGTGGGTGCCGTCGCCGGCGTTGATGACGGCCGCGTCGATCCAGCCGGAGTTCGCGAGGCGGTACGGGGCGCCCGAGGCGCCGTGCCGGATGACGACGGCGTCGACGCCCATCGCCTCCAGGGTCTGGGCGGTGTCCTTCAGGGACTCGCCCTTGGACACGCTGGACCCCTTGGCGGAGAAGTTGATGACGTCCGCGGACAGCCGCTTCTCGGCGGCCTCGAAGGAGATACGCGTGCGCGTGGAGTCCTCGAAGAAGAGGTTGACGACGGTGCGGCCGCGCAGGGTCGGCAGCTTCTTGATCGGCCGGTCGGCGACCCGGGCCATCTCCTCGGCGGTGTCGAGGATCAGGACGGCGTCGTCGCGGGAGAGGTCGGCGGCCGAGATGAGATGACGCTGCATCTGTCAGGCTCCGTAAGGCAGTTCAGTCGGGAGGTTCGGGGCAGACGGGTGCGCGCGAGCGCACGGAGCGGGCGTACGGCGCGCGGGCCGTACGCCGTGGGCGCTACTGGGCGGTCTGCTTGGCGCCGAGCAGCACGGTGTCGCGACCGTCCTCCTCGGCGAGCAGGACCTTGACCGTCTCCCGCAGCGACGTGGGGAGGTTCTTGCCGACGTAGTCGGCGCGGATCGGCAGTTCCCGGTGGCCTCGGTCGACGAGGACCGCGAGCTGCACCGCGCGCGGGCGGCCGATGTCGTTCAGCGCGTCGAGCGCGGCGCGGATGGTGCGGCCGGAGAAGAGGACGTCGTCGACCAGGACGACGAGCCGGCCGTCGATGCCGTCCCCGGGGATCTCGGTGCGGGCGAGCGCGCGCGGCGGGTGCATGCGCAGGTCGTCGCGGTACATCGTGATGTCCAGTGAACCGACCGGGATCGCGCGCTCGGTGATCTCCTCCAGCTTGACCGCCAGCCGCCGGGCGAGGAAGACGCCGCGGGTGGGGATTCCGAGGAGCACCACGTCGTCGGCGCCCTTGGCGCGCTCGACGATCTCGTGGGCGATGCGGGTCAGCACCCGCGCGATGTCGGGGCCTTCGAGAACGGGCCTGGCATCGGGGCCTTGCGTGTCCTGCTGCCTGTCCATGCGGAAAGGACCTCCTTCTCCGCCTCACGGGACGGACCTTAAAGGACGTCTGGTTTGCGCCGTCTACCGTAGCAGGCCGGTCGTACACCTCCGTTCACCCGCTTGGCCCAATCGGCCACCGATAGCACGGAAGCGTCGGTGTGGACCATTCGGCTTGACGGGCCAGAGTAACGCTGCGTAACCTCACAGTGAGTTACCAACCGCGCGGCATGGAAGCCAAGCCAGCCGCGTCGACCCAGTGCCGGGGAGCCATATGTCCAGCGAATACGCCAAACAGCTCGGGGCCAAGCTCCGGGCCATCCGCACCCAGCAGGGCCTTTCCCTCCACGGGGTCGAGGAGAAGTCCCAGGGACGCTGGAAGGCCGTCGTGGTCGGTTCGTACGAGCGCGGCGACCGCGCCGTGACCGTGCAGCGCCTCGCCGAGCTGGCGGACTTCTACGGCGTCCCGGTGCAGGAGCTCCTGCCGGGCACCACTCCGGGCGGGGCCGCCGAGCCGCCGCCGAAGCTGGTCCTGGACCTGGAGCGGCTGGCGCACGTCCCGGCCGAGAAGGCGGGCCCGCTCCAGCGGTACGCGGCGACGATCCAGTCGCAGCGCGGTGACTACAACGGCAAGGTGCTGTCGATCCGCCAGGACGACCTGCGCACACTCGCCGTCATCTACGACCAGTCCCCCTCGGTCCTGACCGAGCAGCTGATCAGCTGGGGCGTGCTGGACGCCGACGCGCGTCGCGCCGTCTCCCACGCCGACGAGGGCTGAGCGCTCCCCGGGGTCGGGCTCTTCAGAAGAAACGTGCCGCCGGGGTGGCCGGAACCGATCGGTTCCGGCCACCCCGGCGGCGTTGTACGTACCTGTCCTCCCCGGCGGCCTCTCCGGGCCCGTGAGGCCGCCGGGAGCCGGGGCCGGGCCCTCGGGGCGCGTCATCGTGCCGAAGGACCCGCAGCGGCGGTGCTGCGGGCCCTCGGCACGACGGCGCGGTCGGGAGCCTCAGGCTTCCTCGCGGCGCAGCGAGGGCTTCAGGTCCTTCAGCCGGCCGAGCAGGCCGTTGACGAACGAGGGCGACTCGTCCGTGGAGAACTCCTTCGCCAGCTGCACCATCTCGTCCAGCACGACCGCGTCCGGGGTCCCGTCGACCCAGATCAGCTCGTACGCGCCGAGGCGCAGGAGGTTGCGGTCCACGACCGGCATCCGGTCGAGCGTCCAGCCGACGGAGTACTGCGCGATCAGCTCGTCGATCCGCCTCGCGCGCTGCGCGTAGCCCTCGACCAGCTCCATCGTGTACTCGCTGACGGGCGGCTGCCGGGTGTCGTCCCGGGAGAGCCGGACCCAGTCCGCGAGGACCGTGAGGACGTCGGCACCGCGCTGGTCGCCCTCGAAGAGGATCTGGAAAGCGCGCTTGCGGGCCGTGTTGCGGGCAGCCACGGTTAGCTGTTCACCCGGCCGAGGTAGTCGCTGGTGCGGGTGTCGACCTTGATCTTCTCTCCGGTGGTGATGAAGAGGGGGACCTGGATCTGGTGACCGGTCTCCAGCGTGGCGGGCTTGGTGCCGCCGGTGGAGCGGTCGCCCTGGACGCCCGGCTCGGTCTCCTGGACGACGAGCTCGACGGCGGCCGGCAGCTCGACGAAGAGCACCTCGCCCTCGTGCTGCGCGACGGTGGCGGTGAAGCCCTCGATCAGGAAGTTGGCGGCGTCGGCGACGGCCTTGCGGTCGACCAGGAGCTGGTCGTAGGTCTCCATGTCCATGAAGACGAAGTACTCGCCGTCCATGTACGAGAACTGCATGTCGCGCTTGTCGACGGTGGCCGTCTCGACCTTCACGCCGGCGTTGAAGGTCTTGTCGACGACCTTCCCGGAGAGCACGTTCTTGAGCTTGGTGCGCACGAAGGCCGGGCCCTTGCCGGGCTTGACGTGCTGGAACTCGACGACGGACCAGAGCTGGCCGCCTTCGAGCTTGAGCACCATGCCGTTCTTGAGGTCGTTCGTGGAAGCCACGGTTGCGGAATCTCCTGGACTGACGTGGACGACCCCGGCGCACGCACCTGCCTAGAGGGCGAGCAGCTCCTTGGTCGTGATGGTGAGTAGCTCGGGTCCGCCGTCCGCCTCGGGGCGGACGACGAGCGTGTCATCGATCCGGACACCGCCCCTGCCCGGGAGGTGGACCCCCGGTTCGACGGTGACCGGCACGCAAGCGTCCAGTTTACCCATGGCCGCGGGGGCCAACTGCGGGTCCTCGTCGATTTCCAGTCCGACGCCGTGACCGGTGAGGGACGGGAGCGCCGCGTGGTGCCCGGCGGAGTCCAGGACCTGGCGGGCGGCACGGTCGACGTCCCGGCAGGCGGCGCCGGGCGCCAGGCTCTCGCGTCCGGCGCGCTGGGCTGCGAAGACCAGGTCGTACAGCTCGATCTGCCAGTCGGCCGGGGACGTCCCGATGACGAAGGTCCGGCCGATCTCGCAGCGGTAGCCGCGGTATGTGGCGCCGAGGCAGACCGAGAGGAAGTCCCCCTCCTCGACCCGGCGGTCGGTGGGCCGGTGCGCCCGGCGGCCGGAGTGGGGGCCGGTGGCGACGGCGGTGGGGAACGCGGGCCCGTCGGCACCGTGGTCCACGAGGCGGCGTTCGAGTTCCAGGGCCAGGTGGCGTTCGGTGCGGCCCACCAGGATGGATTCGAGGAGTTCACCGAGCGCCTGGTCGGCGATCTCGGCGCCGATGCGCAGGCAGGAGATCTCCTCCTCGTCCTTGACCACCCGCAGCTGCTCGACGCCCGCCCCCAGGTCGGCCAGCCGCAGCCGCGGGACGACCGAGCGGATGGCCCGGTGCCGGGCGACGGTCAGATGGCGCTCCTCCACGGCCAGCGACTCGGCGCCCCGGGACGCGGCGAGGTCGGCGGCCGCCACGGCGGTGTCGCCTCCGGGGCCGGAGAGGGTGTGGGTGCGCAGCGCCTCGTCGAGGCGGCCCTCGGTGGGGCGGCCGTCGGTCGGGCCCGAGCACACGAGCAGGTCCTCGGTCCTGCCCAGGAGCAGCACGGCGTTCTGCGGGGCGGCGCCCGCCAGGTAGCGGACGTTGGCGGGGCGGGAGATCAGCGCGGTGGCGCTGCCGCTGGCCTGACAGCGTTCCCTCAGCCGGGATCGGCGGGTGGCGTACACCTCTGACATGCCCCGAGCGTAAGAGCTTCGCGGGGTCGGCGCCGGTCGAGGAGGGCTGAGTGGGCGGTACCGGGATCGTACGGACCCGTGACGGCCGGCCCGGCGGCGGACGGGGCGGCTCCCGCACCGCCCGGACGAGCCGCCCGGCGCGTGCCCCCCGCGCCGGGCAGGCGCCCCGGGTCGCGGCACACCGCACGGCCCGCCGGAGGCGTACCCGCGGGAGCCGGACCGGGTGGCCGGCCCGCACCCTTTACGGACGCCCCCGTGCCGGGGCGCCGCACCGTCACCAGGCCGGCGGGCTGGCTATCGAGCGGGCGAGGACGTCGTCCAGGATCCGGGCCGTCTGGGGGACGTCCAGCTGGGAGTTGTCGATGATCGGCAGACCCGAGCCGTACCAGCCCGCCATCCGGCCGTGGATGCGGGCGACCTCGTCGTCGGTGAGGCGGCGGTTGCCCGAGCGCTCCGCGTTGCGCTCCAGGACGATCTCCAGGCCGGGGAGCAGGACGACGGGCAGCAGGCCGGGGCCCACGTGCCGCTTCCAGCCGCCGAGGCCGACCACGGGACGGTCCGGGAAGACGGCGTCGTCGAGGATGCACGAGATCCCGTTGGCGAGGAAGTTGCGCGCGGCGAATCCGCAGGTGCGGCGGGCCAGGCGGTACTGGGCCTCGGAGTGGTCGTTCCACCCGGACTGGGGGTCGGCGAAGCCCGAGCGGACCCATTCGCGGACGTCGTCGAGGCTGATGTGGGCCGTGGGCACCCTGCGGTGGTCCGCCCAGTACTTGGCGACGCTCGTCTTGCCGGCCCCGGCCGGGCCGATCAGCAGCACGGCGAGGGTGGTGGCCGCCGGGTCCGGTGCCACGGCGGGCGGGACCGTGGGCATCGCGACCGGGCCGCCGGGCGGCAGGGGCACATGGCCGGTGGTCTCGGGCGTGGGCGGGACCGGGGCGCGCGGCGGCGCGGGGACGGGTCCGGGCGGGGCGAAGCCCGGCGCGGGAGGGGGCGGGGGCGGAGCCGAGCCCTGGTGCGCGGCGGGGCCCTGGTGCTGCGGCGCGGGGCCCTGGTGCGTGCCAGGGGGGTGCGCGCCCGGGTGATGCGCGGCCGACGACCAGCCGTGCCCCGGCTGGTGGGGCGGCGGCAGCGGAGAACCCACTGGGTGCTGCATCCGGTGCCACTCCGTCTCGTCGTCCATGGCCGTTGGCGCTGGCAGCGGGGCTCGGGCCGCGCTCCCACCGAACGGTACCGCCCCCGGCCGCCGTTTGGTGAACGGCCGGAGGCGGTCCGAAGTGCCCATCACCACAGGCGAATCGGACGGAAGCGCGCTTCGGCGGACTTACTGGCCGACTTCGCCGTACGCGGCGAGCAGGACGGCGGGGTCCGGTCCCTCCAGCACGGTCGGCTTGGCCAGACCGTCCAGGACGATGAAGCGCAGCAGGTCGCCGCGGGACTTCTTGTCGACCTTCATGGCCTCCAGCAGCCTGGGCCACTGGTCGTGGCGGTAGTGCAGCGGCAGGCCCACCGACTCCAGGATCGCCCGGTGGCGGTCGGCCGTCGCGTCGTCCAACCGCCCGGCGAGACGGCCGAGTTCGGCGGCGAAGTGCATGCCGACGGAGACCGCTGCGCCGTGCCGCCACGAGTAGCGCTCGTTCTTCTCGATGGCGTGGCCGAGGGTGTGGCCGTAGTTCAGGATCTCCCGCAGGCCCGACTCCCTCAGGTCCGAGGAGACCACCTCGGCCTTGACCCGGATCGAGCGCTCGATCAGCTCGGCGGTGTGCGGGCCGGCCGGGGTGCGCGCGGCCTGCGGGTCGGCCTCGATCAGCTCCAGGATCGCCGGGTCGGCGATGAAGCCGGCCTTGATGATCTCCGCTAGTCCGGAGACGTAGTCGTTGACCGGCAGGGACTCCAGGGCGGCCAGGTCGCACAGCACGCCGGCCGGCGGGTGGAAGGCGCCGACGAGGTTCTTGCCCTCGGCGGTGTTGATGCCGGTCTTGCCTCCGACGGCCGCGTCCACCATGGCGAGCACGGTGGTCGGGATCGCGATCCAGCGCACCCCGCGCAGCCAGGTCGCCGCCACGAACCCGGCGAGGTCGGTGGTGGCCCCGCCGCCCACGCCGACGACGACGTCGGAGCGGGTGAAGCCGGACTGGCCGAGCGCCTTCCAGCAGTAGGCGGCGACCTCGGCGGTCTTGGCCTCCTCCGCGTTCGGGACCTGGATGGCGACCGTCTCGTAGCCCTGGCCGGCGATGTCCGCGCGCAGCGCCTCGCCGGTCTCGGCGAGCGCCTCGGGGTGGAGCACGGCGACCCGCTTGGCGCGGGGGCCGATCAGCCCGGCCAGTTCGCCCAGGAGCCGGCGGCCCACCAGGACCTCGTAGGGGTCGGTGCCCGCGGTGCCGCCGACCTGGACCCGGATGATGGTCTCGCTCATGCTTCCTTCAACTCCAGTGCGTCCAGGGCGGCTTGTGCCACGTCCTCGGGCGTGCGGCCGTCGGTGGCCACGACCGCGGTGGCGATCCCCTCGTACAGCGGGCGGCGGGCCTCCATCAGCTCGCGCCACTGCTTGCGCGGGTTGACCGCGAGCAGCGGGCGGGCGGCGTTCAGCCCGGTCCGCCTGACCGCCTCCTCGACGTCCATCGAGAGGTAGACGACCCGCTGCCCGGCGAGCAGCGCGCGCGTGCCGGGGTCGAGGATCGCGCCGCCGCCGAGCGCCAGGACGCCGTCGTGCGCGGCGATCGCCCGGCGGACCGCCTCCTTCTCGATGGCCCGGAAGGCGTCCTCGCCCTCGTCCACGAAGATCTCGGCGATGCTGCGGCCCTGTTCCTCGACGATGTCGTCGTCGGTGTCGCGGTAGCCCGCGCCGAGCCGGTCGGCGAGCAGCTGCCCGACGGTCGACTTGCCCACGCCCATCGGTCCGACGAGCACGACCAGCGGCCCGCTCACCGGATCGCCAGGCTGTCGAGGTACGAGGAGACGTTGCGGCGGGTCTCGGTGACCGAGTCGCCGCCGAACTTCTCCGCGACGGCGTCCGCGAGCACGAGGGCCACCATGGCCTCGGCGACGATGCCCGCGGCCGGCACGGCGGAGACGTCGGAGCGCTGGTGGTGGGCCTGCGCGGCCTCCCCGGTGGCCACGTCCACGGTCTGCAGGGCGCGCGGCACGGTCGCGATCGGCTTCATCGCGGCACGCACCCGCAGCAGCTCGCCGGTGGTGAGACCGCCCTCGGTGCCGCCGGAGCGGCCGGAGACCCGGCGGATGCCGTCGGGGGTGTTCACGATCTCGTCGTGGGCCTGGGAACCGGGCACGCGCGCCAGCGCGAAGCCGTCACCGATCTCGACGCCCTTGATCGCCTGGATGCCCATGAGCGCGCCCGCGAGCCGCGCGTCGAGCTTGCGGTCCCAGTGGACGTGGGAGCCGAGGCCGACCGGGACGCCGTGGGCGAGGATCTCGACGACACCGCCGAGGGTGTCGCCGTCCTTGTGGGCCTGGTCGATCTCGGCGACCATCGCCTTCGAGGCGTCCGCGTCCAGGCAGCGCACGGGGTCGGCGTCCAGCTTCTCGACGTCGGCGGGCGTCGGGTACACGCCCTGGGGCGCCCTCGCCGCGGCCAGCTCGACGACATGGCTGACGATCTCGATCCCGGCCGTCTCCTTGAGGTACGACCGGGCCACCGCGCCCAGCGCCACCCGGGCGGCGGTCTCCCTGGCGGAGGCCCGCTCCAGGATCGGCCGGGCCTCGTCGAAGCCGTACTTCTGCATGCCCGCCAGGTCGGCGTGGCCGGGGCGCGGACGGGTCAGCGGGGCGTTGCGGGCGAGGCCGGCGAGGATCTCCGGGTCGACCGGATCGGCCGCCATGACCTGCTCCCACTTGGGCCATTCGGTGTTGCCCACCATGATCGCGACCGGGGAGCCGAGGGTGAGGCCGTGCCGGACACCGCCGAGGAAGGTGACCTCGTCGCGCTCGAACTTCATGCGCGCGCCGCGTCCATAGCCGAGCCGCCGCCTGGCCAGGTGGTCCGCCACCATCTCCGTGGTGATCGGCACGCCGGCGGGAAGGCCCTCCAGCGTCGCCACGAGTGCGGGGCCGTGGGACTCCCCCGCGGTCAGCCAGCGCAACCTGCTCAACGGTGCTCCTCGGTGCTCGCGCCCTGGTACTGCACTGCGTACGCACGTCCTCGCGTACGGCGACGGCGCGACCTGGTGCGCGGCCCCGGCCCGCCACCTCCGATCCTCCCACGTCCGCGGCGGCGGTCCGGCCGCCGGTCCAGCTGGCGGACCGGACACGCGGGCGCGGGCCCCGGAGCCGGGGCGTACGGCCCGGGGAAGTCGGCACCGCCCGGCACGGAGGACCGGGCCGTCCGCGGCTGCCGCTGCGGGGCGTACGCGCCGAGGAAGTCCGCGCCGCTCGGCTGCGGCGCCCGCTGCCGCGGGGCGCAGGGGCCGAGACGGTCGGCGGATCCTGGCGCTGCCACCGCGAGGGTCCACCGGCTCGCGACGCCCGGCGAACCCTCCCGGCCACAGCGCTAGCGGGCCGCGAGGGCGCGTTCTCCCGCTCTTCGCATGGCCTCCAGGGGGGCCGGGGCCCGGCCGGTCATCTGCTCCACCTGGAGCACCGCCTGGTGGACCAGGAGGTCGAGTCCGCCGACCACGGCCCCACCGGCCAGGGACCAGCGCGCGGCGAGCCGGGTGGGCCAGGGGTGGTAGAGCACGTCGAAGAGGGTCGTGGGGCGCTCCGGCACGGCGGCGGCGAGGGCGTCGGTGGTGCCGGCCGGCGTCGTCGCGATCACCAGGGGCGCGCGCAGCGCCTGCTCGGCGTCCGCCCAGGGGGCCGTACGCACCTGCACGTCCAGCCGTTCGCCCCACTGCCGCATCTCGGCGGCGCGGGCCTCGCTGCGCACGTACGCGACGACCTCGCCGGTGCAGATCCGGGCCAGCGCGGCCAGGGCGGAGGAGGCGGTGGCGCCGGCGCCGAGGACGGCGGCGGACCCGACCTGTTCGATGCCGCGTTCGCGCAGTGCGGCGACCATCCCGGGGATGTCGGTGTTGTCGCCGAGGCTGCGGCCGTCCTCGGTGCGCACGACGGTGTTGACGGCCTCGACCGACGCGGCCGTCTCGCTGATCGTGTCCAGGAGCGGGATGACGGCCCGCTTCAGCGGCATGGTCAGCGACAACCCGGCCCACTGCGGGCCGAGCCGGGCGAGGAACCCGGGCAGCGCCGCCTCGTCGACCTCGAAGCGGTCGTACGACCAGCCGGTGAGCCCCAGCTCGGCGTAGGCGGCGCGGTGCAGCACCGGGGAGAGGGAGTGGGCGATGGGGGAACCGAGCACCGCCGCCCGGCATCGCTGATCTTCCGCGGCCATCACTCCACCGTTCACTGCGTTCCTCGGCCGGTCCTCTACGCGATCAAGGTACCGCAGGGCCGCGCGGGCGGACCGCCGCGGGGCGGTCCGCCCGGAGCCGTCGGCCTCAGCCCTTGTCGCGGGACGCGTTGAACTGCTCGACCAGCTTCTCGTGGTCCTTGAGCCTCTTGGTGAACTTGCTGGTCTTCCCGTCGAGCGAGATGAAGTAGTACCAGCCCTCCTTCGTCGGGTTGAGCGCGCCCTTGAGGGCGTCCTCGCCGGGGTTGTCGATGGGGCCGGGCGGCAGTCCCTTGGCGAAGTAGGTGTTGTACGGGCTGTTGTAGCGCCGCAGTTCGGCGATGCTCAGGTCGATCTTGCTCTGGTTCTTGATGTAGTTGTACGTGGAGTCGAACTCCAGGGCGCCGTAGGTCTCGGGGTTCTGCGGCTTGAGGCGGTTGTAGACGACCTCGGCCATCTTGCGGAAGTCGTCGTGGCTGGTGCCCTCGGCCTGGGCCAGGCTCGCCACGGTCAGCACCTGCCAGGGGCTGTCCAGCCCGAGGCCCGCGGCCTTCTTCTCCAGGCCGAGCCGCGTGTAGTTCTCCGTGGCCCGCGCGACCATCTCCTTCAGCACGGTCTGGGGCTTCTGCCCCTTGCTGGCCGCGTAGCTGGAGGGGTAGAGGAACCCTTCGAGCGGGTCCTTCACCTTGGGCTGGTCCAGCGCCCACTGCGGCAGGCCCAGCTCCTTGTACTGCTTCTTCGCGACGTCCGCCGTGGTCCCGTCCGCAACGCCGAGGCGCTTGTCGATCAGGGCGTAGATCGCGACGTTGCGGGAGCCCTCGGCGATGATCAGGTTCGAGCGGCTCTTCGGGCTGAGCATCAGATCGACGGCGCTCGACGCCGACATCTGCCGCTGGAGCGTGTAGACGCCGTCCTGGATCGACCTGCCGTCCGGATTGGAGTTCTGGGCCGACACGAACGCCTCGACGCTCTGCACGACACCGGCGGACTTGAGCTTCTGCCCGATGATCCAGCCGCCCGCGCCCTTGGGGATGACGACGGTGACCTGGGCGCCGTTGCCGCCGCCCGCGTAGTCGGGGGCCGGGCCGAACCGGTCCTGGTAGAACTGGTAGCCGAAGTAGCCGACGCCGCCGACCGCGCTCACGAACATCAGCGTCAGCACCAGGCAGGCGGGTCCGCCGCGACGTTTCTTCGGCTTCTTGCCGCGCCGGTCACCGCGCCCGCTCTCGATGTCGTCGTCCCCGGCGCCGTCCGTGTCGGCGTCCTCGTCGTCCGTGTCGTCCGCGCCCGCGAAGAAGGCGTGCTCGCCCTGGTCCGGCCCCGGGTCCCAGTCGGCCGGCTCGGGCTCGGCGGTGCGCCTGGTCGGCGGCTCCGGCGGCGGGTAGGCGTCCTGTGTGCCGTAGTAGTCCTGCTGCCCGCCGCCGTACCCGGCCGCCTGCTGCCGGCCGTACGGGTCGGAGGGGTCGCCGTAGTGGACCTGCGGGTGGGCGCCCGTGCCCCAGCCGCCGGTGTCGTACGGCTGCTGCCCCTGGCCGGGATGCTGCTGGGGCTGGGGGTGGTACTGCTGGGGCTGGTGTTGCTGCGGGTGCTGTTGAGGCTGCTGCGGGTGGTGCGGGTGCTGCTGCGGGTAGTGCTGCTGCTGGCCGTAGCCGGACTGGCCGCCGTCGTTCCACCCGCCGTAGTGCTGCTGCTGGGTCTGCTGCGGGTAGTGCTGCTGCTGGCCGCCGTAGGCGTGCTGGTCGGCCGCGTGGGCCTGCTGGCCGCCCCACCCGCCATCACCGCGCAACGGGTCCTCATGCCACGGATCGGAGCCTTCGCCCCGGCCATACTCAGTCATCAGAGCGGTCGACGCGCCGGATTCCCGCCGTCGGCGGAGCAGTGCGCGTCTTCCTCCTCTCGGGTGATGTAGCCGTAGCCGTCGGCCCGTTGAAGCGCGGGGACGCGGCGGCACCGCGTCTCCGAAGCGGAACCGTCCAGGACCGACCTGTCACTGCTCGTGGCACGTCCGTCCGTGAATCGCCGCAGCCTTGCCTGGTGGATGTACGCCCCCCGATGTCGTGCTCCGGTCGCCACCAGCCCCTGCTCGGCCGGGACGGCGCGGCCGGTGGCCACCGCCTGCCGCAGCCGGGGCTCGTCCATCATCTGACACGTGGTCACCGATCACACCTCCTCCACGCGGTGACTCGGACCGGTCCCCCTCACCATGCCGTCCCCGGGGGACGAGTCCGGCCGGGGGCCGGTGGCGGGGTGACCGATTCCTGGAGGCACGAGGCGGCCGGCCCCTGAGCGATCAGCCTCAGAAGCCCCCCGGCCTCGCTGCCACGCGACGGATGTTCGAAGGCCGTCGCATCGCGCGGAACGTTACCGTATCGCGATCAGATAACCACTTCGACGCTCTCGCCCGGTGCTTTACCTGACACCCGTTCGGATTCGAGCGCCTGCTGAAGGATGATCACAGCGGCCGCCTGGTCGATGACCGAGCGGCCCTTCCGGGACTTCACCCCGGAGGCGCGCAGCCCCTGACTGGCCGTCACCGTCGTCATCCGCTCGTCGACGAGCCTGACCGGTACGGGCGCGATCATGCGGGCCAGCTCCCGGGCGAAGCCCCGGACCTTGACCGCTGCGGGCCCCTCACCCCCCTTCAGGGAGCGGGGAAGGCCGACGACGACCTCGATGGGCTCGTACTCCTCCACGAGCTGTCCGAGGCGCCGCAGGGCCGCCGGGACGTCCCGGCCCGGGACCGTCTCCACGGGTGTGGCGAGGATCCCGTCGGGGTCGCACGAGGCGACGCCGATCCGGGCGTCGCCCACGTCGACGGCGAGACGGCGACCGCGGCGCATGGCCGGGCCGCCGTCCCCCGCCCGTGTGTCGGAACTCACTTGGCCGTGTCCGCCACGAGCCGCTCGACCGCGTCCACGGCCTCGCCGACGGCGGCCGGGTTCTGACCGCCGCCCTGGGCGACGTCCGGCTTGCCGCCACCGCCGCCGCCGAGGGTCTTGGCGGCCGTACGCACCAGGTCGCCCGCCTTGAGGCCGCGCTCACGGGCGGCCTCGTTGGTGGCGATGACCGTCAGCGGCTTGCCGTTGTTCACGGTGAACAGGGCGACGACGGCCGCGCGTCCGCCCTGGATGCGGCCGCGCACGTCGAGGACCAGCCTGCGCAGGTCGTCGGCGGTGGTGCCGTCCGGGACCCGGCCGGTGACGACCGCGACGCCGCGGACGTCCCTGGCGGAGCCGGCGAGGCCGGCGGCGGCCTGGAGCACCTTCTCCGCGCGGAACTTCTCGATCTCCTTCTCGGCGTCCTTCAGCTTGCCGAGCATGGCGGAGACCTTCTCCGGAAGCTCCTCGGAACGCCCCTTGATCAGCTCCTGGAGCTGCGCGACGACCGTGTGCTCACGGGCGAGGAAGTGGTAGGCGTCGACGCCGACGAGGGCCTCGATGCGGCGTACGCCGGAGCCGATGGACGACTCGCCGAGCAGCTTGACCAGGCCCAGTTGAGCGGTGTTGTGGACGTGGGTGCCGCCGCACAGCTCCTTGGAGAAGTCGCCGATGGTGACGACGCGGACCCGCTCGCCGTACTTCTCGCCGAACTCGGCGATGGCGCCCTGCTTCCGGGCGTCCTCGATGCCCATGACCTCGGCCTGGACGTCGAGGTCGCGGGCGAGCACCTCGTTGATCTTCTGCTCCACGTCGGTCATGACGGCCGTCGGCACCGCCGAGGGCGAGCCGAAGTCGAAGCGGAAGCGGCCGGGCTGGTTCTCGGAACCGGCCTGGGCGGCCGTCGGGCCGAGGGCGTCGCGCAGGGCCTGGTGGGTGAGGTGCGTGGCCGAGTGGGCGCGGGCGATGGCCGTGCGGCGCCGCGAGTCGATCGAGGCGTGGGCGGAGGCACCGACGGTGACCTCGCCGACCTGGACGACGCCCTTGTGGACGTAGACGCCCGGGACCGGCTTCTGGCAGTCGCGGACCTCGATGACGGCGCCCGTGTCGACCTTGATGCGGCCGGTGTCGCCGATCTGGCCGCCGCCCTCGGCGTAGAACGGGGTGCGGTCGAGGACGATCTCGACCTCGTCGCCCTCGCTGGCGGCAGGGGAGGACACGCCGTCGACCAGGATGCCGACGACGGTGCACTCGCCCTGGGTGTCGGTGTAGCCGGTGAAGTCGGTCTCACCGACCTTGTCGGCGATCTCGCGGTAGGCGCCCGCGCCGGCGTGCCCGGTCTTCTTGGCCTGGGCGTCGGCCTTGGCGCGCTCCCGCTGCTCCTTCATCAGCCGGCGGAAGCCGTCCTCGTCCACCGACAGCCCCTGCTCGGAGGCCATCTCCAGGGTGAGGTCGATCGGGAAGCCCCAGGTGTCGTGGAGCAGGAACGCCTTGTCGCCGGCGAGGACCGTGCCGCCGGCGGCCTTGGTCTCGCCGACGGCGGCGTCCAGGATGGTGGTGCCGGCCTTGAGCGTCTTGAGGAAGGCGTTCTCCTCGGCGACGGCGACCTTCTCGATCCGCTCGCGGTCGGTGACCAGTTCGGGGTACTGCCGGCCCATCATCCCGATGACGGTGTCGATGAGGTCCAGCACGACCGGGCCCGTGGCCCCGAGCAGGCGCATGTTGCGGATGGCGCGGCGCATGATGCGGCGCAGCACATAGCCGCGGCCCTCGTTGCCGGGGCTGACGCCGTCGCCGATGAGCATCACGGAGGTGCGCATGTGGTCGGTGACGACGCGCAGCGAGACGTCCGAGTCGTGGGCGTCGCCGTAGGCGACACCGGTCAGCTCGGTGGCCTTCTCGATGACGGCCATGGAGGTGTCGATCTCGTACATGTTCTGCACGCCCTGCAGAATCATCGCGAGCCGCTCCAGACCGAGGCCCGTGTCGATGTTCTTGCTGGGCAGCTCGCCGAGGATCTCGAAGTTGTCCTTGCCGACGCCCTCGCCGCGCTCGTACTGCATGAAGACCAGGTTCCAGATCTCCACGTACCGCTCGTCGTTGACGGCGGGGCCGCCCTCGGCGCCGAACTCGGGGCCGCGGTCGTAGTTGATCTCGGAACAGGGGCCGCAGGGGCCGGGGACGCCCATGGACCAGTAGTTGTCCTTCATGCCGAGGCGCTGGATGCGCTCCTTCGGCACCCCGACGACCTCGTGCCAGATCCGCTCGGCCTCGTCGTCGTCCTGGTAGACGGTGATCCAGAGCTTCTCCGGCTCCAGGCCGTAACCGCCCTTGTCCTGGGGGCTGGTGAGCAGCTCCCAGGCATAGGTGATGGCGCCTTCCTTGAAGTAGTCGCCGAAGGAGAAGTTGCCGCACATCTGGAAGAACGTGCCGTGCCGGGTGGTCTTGCCGACCTCTTCGATGTCCGGCGTGCGCACGCACTTCTGCACACTGGTGGCGCGGTCGAACGGGGGCTTGACCTCGCCCAGGAAGTAGGGCTTGAAGGGCACCATGCCGGCGGGGACGAGCAGCAGAGTCGGGTCGTCCGCGATGAGCGACGCCGAAGGGACGACGGTGTGCCCGCGCTCCTCGAAGAAGCTCAGCCAGCGGCGGCGAATCTCGGCCGACTCCATCAGTGGTCCTCATTCCGGTTGGGCGAGTACGTCGTGCTGTCGATGACGTACGTCTTGTGCTGGGTGCGGTTCTCGATGGCGGGGTAGCGCCGGGGTGCGGGGAGTTCGGGATCCTCGTGGATGCCCAGCGCCTCCCCGAGCTCGGCCTCCCGCCGGGCCATGTTGTCGCGGACGTCGACGGCGAAGCCCACCGCCCGGTCCTTGATGCGGTGACCGGTCTCGATCGCCTTGTTCGCCGCGCTGACGGCCAGGCTCTCGGGGGTCAGCTGCTTCAGCTTCCGGTTGACCTTGGTGGTGGCCCACACACCGGCGGCGACGCCCGTGCTGAACCAGAACGTACGGCGGAACATGCTGGCTCTCAGTCCCTCTTCCCGCGGAGGTTGCGCTTCTCGCGCCGGGCGCCGGGCACGGTGCGGCCCACGACGGTGCGCCGGGCGGGCGCGGCGGGCTCGTCGTCCTTGCGTCCGCCGAGCGCCCGGCGGACGCCGTAGCCGAAGGCCGCGACCTTGACCAGGGGGCCGCCGAAGGTGGAGGCGACGGTGGTCGACAGCGCGGAGGCGTTCGATGTGACTTCCTGGACGTCGGAGGCGATCGCGTCGACCCGGTCGATCTGGGTCTGCGCGGAGCGCACCGCCGAGGAGGCGTCCGCCAGGAGGGGCACCGCCTGGTCGGTCACGTCCGCGACGAGCTTGGTGGTCGCCCTGAGCGTCTGCGCCAGCCTCGCCAGCGCGACGGCGAGGAAGGAGACCAGAATCGCCCAGAACACGGCCACCAGGATCCCGGCAACCTCTCCACCGGACACTGTGCGCACCCGCTCCCTGAAACGTGCCACTACATCGGTCTGCATCGAAAAAGTCGTGCGCCGAGCCTATCGCGCCGGGGGTGCCCCACCGCACCGGATTACCGCCCGCGCGGGCCCGGGTCGCCGGGACGGCGAAAGCCCGCCGTCCCCCCGCCCGGAGAGGCGGAAGGACGACGGGCTCAGGCGCGGGAGTCCTGCGGCCGCCGGGGGATCAGCGGGCGTAGTACTCGACGACGAGCTGCTCGTCGCAGATCACCGGGATCTCCTTGCGGTTCGGCTCGCGGTCCAGGCGGAACGCCAGGGCCTTGAGGTTCACCTGGAGGTAGCGCGGGGTCTCGCCGTCGGGGGCGAAGCCACCCTCACGGGCGATGGAGAAGAGGGTCTTCTCGCGGCTGCGCTCGCGGACCATCACGACGTCGTCGGGACGGACGCGGAAGGACGGCTTGTCCGTCTTCTGGCCGTTGACCTCGATGTGGCCGTGCACGACCATCTGGCGGGCCTGGTAGATGGTGCGGGCGATGCCCGAACGCAGGACCAGGGCGTCGAGACGGCGCTCCAGCTCGATGATCAGGGCCTCGCCGGTCTTGCCCTGCACCTTGGAGGCACGCTCGTAGGCGCGCACGAGCTGACGCTCGGACACGTCGTACTGCGCACGCAGACGCTGCTTCTCCAGCAGACGGACCTTGTAGTCCGAGTTCTGCTTGCGGCCGCGGCCGTGCTCACCCGGCGGGTAGGGACGGGCCTCGAAGTACTTGACGGCCTTCGGGGTCAGCGCGATGCCGAGGGCACGCGACTTCTTGACCTTGGGGCGGGACTGGTTCGCCACTTCTTTTCCTTTTCTCATTCGGCTGCCTCAGGGTTACGGGAGGTCGCCGTCCGCAGCCGGGGATTCCCGGCAGGTCCGCGGGGGACTTGCCAGGCAGCCGTTCCCTGGTCTGGGCACATACGTGCAGCACACGAACGGCCCACCGGCCGGTCCCGGAATCCCGGGTGGTGGTGGGCTGCCCGCGACACCTACGACGGTGCGCGACGCTCCTGGATCGAAGATCCGGCTGGATGTCCCGCCTGAGGCGCCGGCCGGGGGCCGGACACGGGACGCAGCACTGCGGCGGAGTCTACAGGGTGCTCAGGACCGCCCGCGACCGAGGTGCTTCCTGGTCCAGTCCACGGCGTCGGCGTACCGCGACTCGCCGCCGTGCCGGGTGGGGGTGTAGTACGCGCGGTCTTTGAGGGCGTCCGGCGCGTACTGCTGTTCGGCGATGCCCTCGGGGAGGTCGTGCGGGTACACGTACCCCTGCGCGTGGCCGAGCTTGGCGGCGCCCTTGTAGTGGGCGTCGCGCAGATGGGCCGGGACCGGTCCGGCCAGTCCCTTGCGGACGTCCTCCAGGGCGGCGCCGATCGCCGTGGTCGCGGCGTTGGACTTGGGGGCGAGCGCGAGGGCGATGGTGGCGTGGCTGAGGGTGAGGGCCGCCTCCGGGAAGCCGATCATGGCGACGGCCTGGGCGGCGGCGACGGCGATCGGCAGGGCGTGGGGGTCGGCGAGGCCGATGTCCTCGCTCGCGGAGATCATGAGGCGGCGGGCGATGAAGCGGGGGTCCTCGCCGGCCTCGATCATCCGGGCCAGGTAGTGCAGGGCCGCGTCGACGTCGGAGCCGCGGATGGACTTGATCAGGGCGCTGGCCACGTCGTAGTGCTGGTCGCCGTCGCGGTCGTACTTGACGGCGGCGCGGTCGACCGTCTGCTCCAGGGTCGCGAGGGTGATCTCGCTCTCCCCCTGGTCCAGGGCGGCTCCGGCGGCGGCCTCCAGCGCGGTCAGGGCCCGGCGGGCGTCCCCGCCGGCGATCCGCACCAGGTGCCCCTCGGTGTCCTCGGGGAGGCCGACGGCGCCCTTGAGGCCCCGCTCGTCGGCGAGCGCCCGGCGCAGCAGGCCCCGGACGTCGTCGTCGGTGAGGGGTTCCAGGGTGAGCAGGAGGGAGCGGGACAGCAGCGGGGAGATGACCGAGAAGTACGGGTTCTCGGTGGTGGCCGCGACCAGGGTCACCCAGCGGTTCTCGACGGCCGGCAGGAGGGAGTCCTGCTGGGCCTTGCTGAAGCGGTGGATCTCGTCGAGGAAGAGGACGGTCTCCTGGCCGTAGCCGCCGGTGGCGCGGCGGGCGGCCTCGATGACCGCGCGCACCTCCTTGACCCCGGCGGTGATCGCGGACAACTCCACGAAGCGCTTGTTGGTGGCCTTGGAGACGACGTGGGCGAGGGTGGTCTTGCCGGTGCCGGGCGGCCCCCAGAGGAACACCGAGGAGGGTCCGGCGGGCCCCTTGGCCCCCTCGCCGACCA
The DNA here is from genome assembly GCF_000225525.1 of Streptomyces zinciresistens K42. Classification (GTDB taxonomy): domain Bacteria; phylum Actinomycetota; class Actinomycetes; order Streptomycetales; family Streptomycetaceae; genus Streptomyces; species Streptomyces zinciresistens. The sequence continues at coordinate 95,107 of NZ_AGBF01000005.1, forward strand.
GCCGGCGCAGGGGGGAGCCCGGTTTCAGCAGGTGCTGCTGGCCCACCACCTCGTCGAGGGTGCGCGGGCGCATGCGCACGGCGAGCGGACTCCCCGCGGGGTCCTTCTCCTGGCGTTCTTCTGCGGCGGCGGTGAACAGGTCGGGCTCCACGTCGGCAACCCTAAAGGACGGCACCGACAATCCGGCCGGGCCCCCGGTGGGGGCTCAGCTGGTCCAGAAGTCCCACCAGCGGGTCAGGACCAGCATGCCGATGATGCCGATGTGCAGGACCGGCATGACCCAGGTGAACTCGCCGAAGAAGCTCCTGAGCCACCTCGGCGCGGGCAGGAAGCCCTGGCGGACGTTGAACGAGGTCACGTACCAGAACATGGTGATCGTCGCGACCCAGGCGAGGCTGCACCACAGGCACAGGGCGTTGATCCGGTACAGCGACTGGAACATCAGCCAGGCGCAGAAGACCACGCCGAACAGCGTGCCGGCGTTGAACGTGAGCCAGTACCAGCGCGGGTAGCGGGCGCGGGCGAGGAGGCTCACACCGACGCAGATGACGATGCCGTAGGCGACCAGGCCGAGCATCGGGTTGGGGAACCCGAAGGCGGCGGCCTGCTTGCTCTCCATGACGCTGCCGCAGGAGACGACGGGGTTCAGGCTGCACCCGGGCGTGAAGGTCTCGCCCGCGACCTTCGCCTCCAGCAGCTTGAACTTGTCGATCGTGATGACCCAGGCGGCCAGCAGCCCGGCCGCGCCCGTGATCATCAGCATCAGGGCGAACGCGCGGCCGCCGCCCACCGAACCCGGTGCGGCCTCGGCCCGCTCCGCCTCGGGCTCGGTGGAGACGTCCTTGACTGTCGTCTTGCTCATCACGCCGATTCCGTCACTTGAGAGTTGGAATTTCCCCGGACACGGCACATTGTGCCGCACGCGGCCGTGTGCTCACCGTTCGCTGCGCATAAGGAAATGCCCGCGGCCCCGCGCGGACGACTGGTTCCGGACACCCCCGGAACAGCGAAAAGAGGGGGATCCCCGCGGATCCCCCTCTCGTCGGAATTCAGCCCAATCGGGCTTCCAGTTCCGCGACGATCTCGTTGACGCCGATGGCGGCCTGCTCCCCGGACTCCATGTCCTTCAGCTGGACGACGCCTTCGGCGAGATCGCGTTCGCCGGCCACCACGGTGTAACGGGCGCCACTGCGGTGGGCGTTCTTCATGGCGCCCTTGAGGCCCTTGGCGCCGTAGGAGAAGTCCGCCGCGATGCCGACCTTGCGCAACTCGGTGACCTTGGCGAACAGCACCCGGCGGGCCTCCTCGCCGAGCGGCACCGCGAACACGCTGGTGGGCGCGGGGACGTCCACGGTGATCCCCTCGGCCTCCAGGGCGAGCACCGTGCGGTCGACGCCGAGCGCCCAGCCGACGGAGGGCAGCGCGGGGCCGCCGATCATCTCGGACAGCCCGTCGTAGCGGCCGCCGCCGCCCACCGCGGACTGCGCGCCCAGACCGTCGTGGACGAACTCGAAGGTCGTGCGCGTGTAGTAGTCCAGGCCGCGCACCAGCCTCGCGTCGTCCTCGAAGGCCACGCCGGCCGCCGTGATCAGCTCGCGGACCTCCTCGTGGTACGCCTTGCAGGCGTCGCACAGGTAGTCGCGCAGCAGCGGGGCGCCGGTCAGCTGCTTCTGGACGGACTCGCGCTTGTCGTCGAGGACGCGCAGCGGGTTGATGTCGATGCGCCGGCGGGTGTCCTCGTCGAGGTCGAGGGCGCGCAGGAAGTCCTGGAGGGCCGCGCGGTAGACCGGCCGGCACTCCGTGTCGCCCAGGCTGTTGAGCAGGATGCGGAACTCACGCAGGCCCAGCGAGCGGTACGCCTGGTCGGCCAGGATGATCAACTCGGCGTCCAGCGCCGGGTCCTCGGCCCCGATCGCCTCGGCGCCGACCTGGGAGAAGTGGCGGTAGCGGCCCTTCTGGGGGCGCTCGTAGCGGTAGTAGGAGCCCGAGTACCAGAGCTTGACCGGCAGGTTGCCCGCCTTGTGCAGGTTGGCCTCCAGGGCCGCGCGCAGGACGGAGGCCGTGCCCTCGGGGCGCAGGGCGAGCCGGTCGCCGCCCTTGGTCTCGAAGGCGTACATCTCCTTGGTCACGATGTCGGTGGACTCGCCGACCCCGCGCGCGAACAGCTCGACGCTCTCGAAGCCGGGCGTCTCGATGTAGCCGTAGCCGGAGGTGCGCAGCGGGGCGGCGATGGCCTCACGGACGGCGAGGTACGCGGCCGAGTCCGGCGGGATCAGGTCGTACGTGCCCTTGGGGGCCTTGAAGGTGCTCACGGGAGTTACTCGTCACATTCCTCGTCGGGGAGCCTCCTGGGCTCCCGGGCGGGCGGCCACCTGCCGCAGATAGGGGTTGGTGGCGCGCTCCTGGCCGATGGTCGTCTGGGGGCCGTGGCCGGACAGCACCACGGTCGAGTCGTCGAGCGGCAGGCACACGCGGGCCAGCGACTTCAGGATCTCGGTCGTGTCGCCGCCGGGCAGGTCGGTGCGTCCGATGGAGCCGGCGAACAGCAGGTCGCCCGAGAACAGCACGGGCGGGACGTCCGCCGCCTCGGGCAGGCCGAAGGTCACCGACCCCCTGGTATGGCCCGGCGCGTGCGCGACCGTCAGCTCCAGACCCGCGAGTTCCAGCTTCGAGCCGTCGGAGAGCTCCCGGACGTCGTCCGGCTCCCCGATGGTCAGTTCGCCCATCAGCTGCATCCCGATGGAGCGGCCGAGCGCCTTCTCGGGGTCGCTCATCATGTACCGGTCCTCGGGGTGGATCCAGGCCGGGACGTCGTGCGCCCCGCAGACCGGGACGACCGAGGCCACATGGTCGAGGTGGCCGTGGGTGAGGACGACGGCGACGGGCCTGAGCCGATGCTTCTTCAGCGCTTCCCCGACTCCGGGGGCCGCTTCGTGGCCCGGGTCGATGATCACGCACTCCTCACCGGCGGCGGGGGCGACGAGATAACAGTTCGTCCCCCAGGCCCCGGCGGGGAACCCGGCAATGAGCACGATCGTCCTTCGTTTGTGTCGACAAGAGTGGTTTGTCGGCGGGCATCGCCTGTCGTCAGAGCCTACCGGCGCTGCCGATTCCACAGCGAACCCATATACGGTACGGGGCACACACGCAGGCAGTCGGCTCACTGAACGCACGCGTACCGTCGACACCCGACGCATGAGGAGAGAACCCGGTGGTCAGCCAGGAACAGCGGCGGCGTCAGCTCGCCCGGGAGAAGTTCTTGCGACAGCAGCAGCGGCGCACGGCCGCGCGGCGCAAGACGCGCACGCGGAACTCGGTGATCGCGGCGGCGCTCGGCGTCGTCATCATCGGCAGCCTCGCGCTGTACACGACCGGTGTGCTGAAGGACGACGGCTCCAAGAAGGAGAACGCGGGCGCGGAGGTCACGCCCAGCGCTCCCCCGACCAGCAAGGCGCCGGACCCGTGCGAGAAGCCCACGGCGGGCAAGCCCAAGACGGCCACCTGGAAGAAGGAGCCGACGCTGGCGATCGACAAGTCGGCCACGTACGGCATGAAGCTCGCGACGACGTGCGGTGACATAGACATCTCGCTGAAGACGTCGGCCGCGCCGCGCACGGTCAACTCCTTCGACTTCCTCGCCAGGAAGGGCTACTTCAACGGCTCGAAGTGCCACCGCCTGACCACCAACGGCATCTACGTGCTGCAGTGCGGAGACCCGACGGGCACCGGGACGGGCGGTCCGGGCTACACGATCCCGGACGAGAACCTGAAGGACAAGAGCCTCAAGAACAACACGTACCCGGCCGGGACCGTGGCGATGGCGAACACCGGGCAGAAGAACAGCGGCGGCAGCCAGTTCTTCCTCGTCTTCCAGGACAGTCAGCTCCCGCCCAGCTACACGCCGTTCGGTACCGTCTCCGCGTCCGGGATGAAGGTCCTCAAGAAGATCGCCGACGCGGGCGAGAGCACCGGTCAGGGCGACGGGGCGCCCAACGCGACGGTCGTGGTCAACAAGGCGACGGTCACGAAATCCTGACCCTCAACTGCGTAATTTCGGTCGCGCGGGATGCGGACAGGCAACCCGCCGGTCGCCTATGTTGGCCGTGACGAAACTGTGGACGATGCCCGGGGGAGCACCAGCCCCCCGCAGGCATCATGTGGAGGAGGCGCTGTGAGCAGCGACCCGTGGGGCCGCGTCGACGAGACGGGGACCGTGTACGTGCGTACGGCCGGCGGCGAGCAGGTCGTCGGCTCCTGGCAGGCCGGCACCCCCGAAGAGGCGCTGGCCTATTTCGAGCGCAAGTACGAGGGCCTGGTGGTCGAGATCGGCCTCCTCGAGAAGCGGGTGAAGACCACCGATCTGTCGGCCAAGGACGCGCAGGCCGCGATCGACCACATCCGTGAGCAGGTCGACGCCCACCACGTGGTCGGCGACCTGGACGCGCTGCGGGTGCGGCTCGACCAGCTCGTCGCCTCGGTCGACCGGCGTCGCGAGGAGCGCAAGGCCCAGCGGGCGAAGCAGTCGGACGAGGCGCGGCACTCCAAGGAGGCGCTGGTCGCCGAGGCCGAGGAGCTGGCGCAGTCCGACCAGTGGCGGGCGGCCGGTGAGCGGCTGCGGGCCCTGGTGGACACCTGGAAGGGCCTGCCCCGCCTCGACCGCAAGTCGGACGACGAACTGTGGCACCGCTTCTCGCACGCCCGGTCGGCCTTCTCCAAGCGGCGCAAGGGCCACTTCGCGCACCTGGACGCGCAGCGCGAAGAGGCCCGCAAGACCAAGGAGCGGCTGGTCTCCGAGGCCGAGTCGCTGTCCGGGTCGACCGACTGGGGTCCGACCGCGGCCCGCTACCGCGAGCTGATGTCGGAGTGGAAGGCCGCCGGGCGGGCCCAGCGCGAGCACGAGGACGACCTGTGGAACCGCTTCCGCGGCGCCCAGGACGTCTTCTTCGCCGCCCGCAGCTCGGTCTTCGCCGAGCGGGACGCCGAGCAGACCGAGAACCTGAAGCTGAAGGAGGAGCTGGCCGGCGAGGCCGAGAAGCTCCTGCCGGTCGGCGACCTGAAGGGGGCCCGTGCCGCCTTCCGCTCGATCAACGAGCGCTGGGAGGCCATCGGCCATGTGCCGCGCGACTCCCGTCCGAAGGTCGAGGGCCGGATGCACACCGTCGAGCGGGCCATCCAGGAGGCCGAGGAGGCCGAGTGGCGCCGGACCAACCCGGAGGCACGCGCGCGTGCCGCGGGGCTGACGGGCCAGCTCCAGGCCGCCGTGGACAAGCTGAGGGGCCAGATCGAGCAGGCGCGCGCCCAGGGCAACAACGCGAAGGCCGACAAGCTGGAGCGTGAGCTGGAGGGCCGCCAGGCGCTGCTGGACCAGGCCCTGAAGGGGCTGCAGGAGTTCGGCGGCTGACGCCGGCGGCACGTAGCACGACGAGGAGGGCCCCGTACCCGAGGTACGGGGCCCTCCTCGTCGTGCGGGGCGCGGTGCTACGAGCGGCTGCGCGCCGAGGTCACGCGGTAGACGTCGTAGACGCCCTCCACTCCCCTGACGGCCTTCAGGACGTGCCCGAGGTGCTTGGGGTCGCCCATCTCGAAGGTGAAGCGGGAGGTGGCGACCCGGTCGCGGGAGGTCTGCACGGCCGCGGAGAGGATGTTGACGTGCTGGTCGGACAGGACCCGGGTGACGTCCGACAGCAGCCGTGAGCGGTCCAGTGCCTCGACCTGGATGGCGACGAGGAAGACCGAGGACTGGGTGGGCGCCCACTCGACCTCCAGGATGCGCTCGGGCTCGCGGGACAGGGAGTCCACGTTCACGCAGTCGCTGCGGTGAACCGATACTCCGCTGCCCCGGGTCACGAAGCCGATGATGGGGTCGCCGGGAACGGGCGTACAGCAGCGGGCCAGCTTGACCCACACGTCCTCGACGCCCTTGACGATGACGCCCGGGTCGGCGCTGGAGCGGCGCTTGCGGCTGCGGGTCGGCGGGACCGACTCGTCGATCTCCTCCGTGGCCGCTTCCTCGCCGCCGAGGGCCTGCACGAGCTTCTGCACGATGTTCTGCGCGGAGACATGGCCTTCGCCGATCGCCGCGTAGAGGGCGGAGATGTCGGCGTAGCGCATCTCGTGGGCGAGGGTGACGAGGGAGTCGCCGGTGAGGATGCGCTGGATCGGCAGGTTCTGCTTGCGCATCGCCCGCACGATGGCGTCCTTGCCCTGCTCGATGGCCTCGTCGCGGCGCTCCTTGGAGAACCACGCCCGGATCTTGTTGCGGGCGCGCGGCGACTTCACGAAGCCGAGCCAGTCGCGCGAGGGGCCCGCACCGGACGCCTTGGAGGTGAAGACCTCCACCAGGTCGCCGTTGTCCAAGGTCGATTCGAGCGGTACGAGGCGGCCGTTGACCCGCGCTCCTATGGTGCGGTGGCCGACCTCGGTGTGGACGGCGTACGCGAAGTCGACGGGGGTGGCACCGGCCGGCAGCGCTATGACGTCGCCCTTGGGCGTGAAGACGAAGACCTCGTTGCGGGAGAGGTCGAAGCGCAGGGACTCCAGGAACTCGCCCGGGTCCTCGGTCTCCTTCTGCCAGTCCAGCAGCTGGCGCAGCCACGCCATGTCGTTGAGGTGGTCGTCCTTGCCCTTGCCGGAGGTCCTCGGGGCGTCGGTGCGGACCTTGGAGGCGCCGGCGACGGCCTCCTGCTTGTACTTCCAGTGCGCGGCGATGCCGTACTCGGCGCGGCGGTGCATGTCGAAGGTGCGGATCTGGAGCTCGACCGGCTTGCCGTTGGGTCCGATGACCGTCGTGTGCAGCGACTGGTACATGTTGAACTTGGGCATCGCGATGTAGTCCTTGAACCGGCCGGGGACCGGGTTCCATCGCGCGTGCACCGTGCCGAGGGCGGCGTAGCAGTCGCGGACCGTGTCGACGAGGACGCGGATGCCGACCAGGTCGTAGATCTCCGCGAAGTCCCGGCCGCGGACGATCATCTTCTGGTAGACGCTGTAGTAGTGCTTCGGGCGGCCGGTGACGGTGGCCTTGATCCGGGCGGCGCGCAGGTCCTGCTGGACCTCGTCGGTCACTATGGCCAGGTACTCGTCGCGCTTGGGCGCCCGCTCGGCCACGAGCCGGACGATCTCGTCGTACATCTTGGGGTAGAGGATCGCGAACGCGAGGTCCTCCAGCTCCCACTTGATGGTGTTCATGCCCAGGCGGTGGGCGAGCGGCGCGTAGATCTCCAGGGTCTCGCGCGCCTTCTTCTCCTGCTTCTCGCGCTTGAGGTAGCGCATGGTGCGCATGTTGTGCAGGCGGTCGGCGAGCTTGATGACCAGGACGCGGGGGTCCTTGGCCATGGCGACGACCATCTTGCGCACGGTCTCGGCCTGGGCGGCCTCGCCGAACTTGACCTTGTCCAGCTTGGTGACGCCGTCGACGAGGAGGGCCACGGAGTCGCCGAAGTCGCGGCGGAGCTGGTCTAGGCCGTACTCGGTGTCCTCGACGGTGTCGTGCAGCAGGCCCGCCATCAGGGTGGCCGGGTCCATCCCCAGCTCGGCGAGGATGGTGGTGACCGCGAGGGGGTGGGTGATGTACGGGTCGCCGCTCTTGCGCTTCTGGCCGCGGTGCCAGCGCTCGGCGACCTGGTACGCCTTCTCGACCTGGCGGAGCGTGGCCGTCTCGGTCTTCGGGTCGTTGCCGCGGACTATGCGCAGCAGCGGTTCCAGCACCGGGTTGTAGGGGTTGGAGCGCTGCACTCCGAGGCGGGCCAGACGGGCCCGGACGCGGTTGGAGGAGCCGGAGCGGGCGGGCTGGCCCGCGGAGGGGCGCGCGGGCGGGTTGACGGGCCGCTCGGGCGGGGCGGGCTTGGGTCGCGTCTGCTCGGCCGGCTTGTCGACGGGCGCCGACTGGGCGTGCTCGACCGAACCGCGCGTGTCGTTCTTCGGGTGCGGCGCGGTCGGCGCGGGCTTCGCCGTCGCCGCCGAGGCGGACTCGGGCTTGGCGGCGGTCAGGTGCTGGGCCTCGTCTGGCAAGAGGACTCCTCGTGCGCGATCCGGGTCCCCCGGTCAGGCTCCGGAGACCCCATGGTAGCGATCCTGTGCCCCAGGATCGCCTTCAGGCCGATGTGAGGGCCGTCTACCCACGGGGAACGCCTGAGCCCTCCGCTGGATTCCGCCGGTGCCGTGGGCCCAGGCCAGCGGGCGGTCCAGGCCGTCGCGGGGCTGCCGCGGGCGGGGCGGGGGGTGCCGTCGCCGGGCGGCCGACCGGGGTGAAACGCCGGTTTCCCGCCATCGCGGACGCGGTGGATCGAAGCAGTGAGGCCGCGTGCGCGGGGGAGGTCGCGCGCCGGTGTGCGCGGGGCCGCGCCGGTGCTCGGGGCCCGGTTCCGCCCGGACGCGCGCATGCCGCGCGCCCGGGGTGCGGGTGCGCGGCATGTGCGGCGGTGGGGGCTCAGACCGTGAGCAGCGACTCCAGCGGAGCGCCGGCCAGGGCCGGCTCCAGTCGGCTGCGGCCGGCGAGGAAGCCCAGTTCCATCAGGACGGCCAGGCCGGCCACGTCGGCGCCGGCCCGGCGGATCAGCCGGAGCGAGGCTTCGGCGGTGCCGCCGGTGGCGAGGACGTCGTCGATGACGAGGACGCGGTCCCCCGAGACCAGGTCCTCGGCATGGACCTCGATCTCGGCCGAGCCGTACTCCAGGTCGTACGCCTGGCTGAGGGTCGCCCCGGGGAGCTTGCCCGCCTTGCGGACGGGGATGAACCCGATGCCCGCGCGGACGGCGACCGGGGCGCCGAGGATGAAGCCGCGGGCCTCCAGGCCGACGATCTTCGTGGCCCCGGTGTTCCCGGCGATCTCCGCGAGCGCGTCCGTGAGCGCCGTGAACGCGGCGGGGTCCGCCAGGAGCGGGGTGATGTCCTTGAACATCACCCCCGGCTCCGGGTAGTCCGCCACATCGCGGATACGGCTGAGCAGCAGCTCCTGGACGCCGGTCATCGGCGCTTGCCCGACGGACGGCCCCGGCCCCGGTTGCGGGAGGCGGTCTGGCTGCGCGGGCCGACGACCGCGGCGGCGTCCTCCGGGTCGTCGTCGAAGGAGTCGTCGCCGGCCGGGACGCTCCCGGCCGGGCCCGCGGCGGCGGCCTGGGCCCGCTTGGCGAGGATCCGCTTCTTCAGGGCCTTCATCTGCGGCTCGAGTTCCTTGAGGTCGGCGACGAGCGGCGTGGCGATGAAGATCGAGGAGTACGCGCCGGCCGCGAGGCCGACGAACAGCGACAGCGAGATGTCGTTGAGCATTCCGGCGCCGAGGAAGCCGCCGCCGATGAACAGCAGGCCCGCCACCGGCAGCAGCGCGACCACCGTGGTGTTGATCGAGCGGACCAGGGTGCTGTTGATCGAGCGGTTGGCGATCTCGCTGTAGGTCCAGCGGGTCTGTTTGGTGATGTCCTTCGTCTGCTCCTTGAGGCTGTCGAAGACGACGACCGTGTCGTAGAGCGAGTAACCGAGGATCGTGAGCAGACCGATCACCGTGCCCGGGGTGACCTCGAAGCCGACCAGGGCGTAGATGCCGACCGTGATCGTGATGTCGTGGATCAGGGCGATGAACGCGGCGATCGCCATGCGCCACTCGAACGCGATCGCCAGGTAGATCACCACCAGGACCAGGAAGATTCCCAGGCCCTGCCATGCCTTGTTGGCGATCTGCTCGCCCCAGCTCGGGCCGACCAGTTCGCCGGTGACGTCCTTCTCGGCGACGCCCAGGTCCTTGGCCAGCTGCGCCGAGACCTTGTCGGCCTGGCTGGTGTCGATGCCCGAGATCTGGATGCGCAGCGGGGTGCTGTCGCCGTTGCCGAGCTTCTGCACGATCGCGTCGTGGCCGGACGCCTCTTCCGCGTACGCCTGCGCCTTGGCCACCGAGACACTGGTCTTCGGGGTGTTGAAGACCGCTCCGCCCTGGAACTCGATGCCCATGTTCAGGCCGCGCACCGCCAGGCCGACGATGGCCGTGATGGTGATCAGGATGGAGACGGCGTACCAGATCTTCCGGTTGCCGACGAAGTCGTAGCCGATCTCGCCGTGGTGCAGTCGGGCGCCGAGGTTGCCGAGCTTCGACATCTCACGCCTCCTTCGTCTCGAGGGGGGCGGAGGTACGGCGCGTGCGGCGCAGGGGCGGCTGGACGCCCAGTCGCTTGGGATCGAGGCCGGACCAGCTGTGGCCGCCCCCGAAGAACTTGCCGCGGGCCAGGATCGTCAGCAGCGGCTTCGTGAAGAGGAACACCACGACCACGTCGAGCAGGGTGGTCAGGCCGAGCGTGAACGCGAAGCCCTGCACCTTGCCGACGGTCACGACGAACAGCACGGCGGCGGCCAGGAACGACACGAAGTCGGAGACCAGGATGGTGCGCCGGGCACGCGGCCAGGCGCGCTCCACGGCGGGCCGCAGCGTACGGCCTTCGCGGATCTCGTCTCTCACCCGTTCGAAGTACACGATGAACGAGTCCGCCGTGATGCCGATGGCGACGATCGCGCCGCAGACGGCCGGGAGGTTCAGCGCGAAGCCGATGGCCGGGCCGAGCAGGGACATGATCACGTAGGTGAGCGCGGCGGAGACCAGCAGCGAGGCGACGGCGATGAGTGCCAGACCGCGGTAGTAGATCACCAGGTAGAGGACGACCAGGGCGAGGCCGATGGCGCCCGCGATCAGACCGGCCTGCAGCTGGTCGGTGCCCAGGGCGGGGGACACCGTGGAGACGCTGTCCTCCTTGAAGGTGAGCGGGAGGGCGCCGTAGGACAGCATGTTCGCGAGGCTCTGGGCCGACTCCTGGTCGAAGTTGCCGGAGATCTCGGCGCTGCCGCCGGTCAGGGCCTGGCGGACGTAGGGGTCGGAGACGACCTCGCCGTCCAGGACGATCGCGAACTGGTTCTGCGGGGACTGGTTCTTGGCCAGCTTGCCGGTGATGGAGGCGAACTTGTCGCTGCCCTTGCCCGTGAAGTTCATCGTCACGGTCCAGCCGGCGCCGGTCTGCGTGCTGAAGACCGCCTGGGCCTTCTTGACGTCGGTGCCGTCGACCTCGGCCGGGCCGAGGATGTACTTCTGCCACTGGCCCTGGGCGTTCTTGCCGCAGGCCAGGGTGGTGTCGGAGGGCTTGGTGCCCTTGCCCGTGTCGGCGCGGACCTTCTCCTTGGTGCAGTCCAGCTTGGTGTACTGCTGCTGGAGCTTGCCCGCGGCGGCGTCACCGGACGGCGACGGCGGGGTGCTCGCGGACGGGGAGGCGTCCGCCTTCAGCGCGCCACTGGCCGCGCGGCCCTGGGTGGTGGAGGAGGCCGAGGGGCCGGTGGAGTCCGACGGGGAGGCGGAGGCCGAGGGGTTTCCCTTGTCCGTCGCCTTCTCGGTCGGCTTGCCGCCCGGGGCCGTGGACATGCCCGCCGACGGGGTGGGGGTGGCCGCCTGGCCGGAGGGCTCGGTGGACAGCACCGGACGGAAGTACAGCTTCGCGGTGGTGCCGACCTGGGCTCGGGCTTCCTTCGAATCGGTGCCCTTGGGGATGTTGACGATGATGTTCCGGCTGCCCTCGGTCTGGACCTCGGCCTCGGAGACACCCAAGCCATTGACACGGCGGTTCATGATCTCGACCGCGGTGTCCATGTTCGTCTTGTTGATCGCGGAACCCTGGCCCGGCTCGGTCTCGGCACGGAGCGTGATGCTCGTGCCGCCCGCCAGGTCGATGCCGAGGCGCGGCGTGGTGTCTCCCGTGGCGAACATCCCTGCGGTGAGACCCACGATGGCGATCAGGATGAGGGCCAGCGAGCGCCCCGGCTTGCTCTGGGCGCTCGCGCTCCGGCCCTTCTTAGGTGCTGCCACCTTCTCGTACTCCCTCTCGGGCCGCCCCGCTCCGGATCGGCGGGCGGACGGCCATGACATGGTTAAGGGATCCCGTGCGAAGTCGGCATGCCCGGGGGCGCGCAGGCGTGGCCCGCGCGCCCAGGAACATGACTACTTCGCGTCGGAGTCGCCGCCGGTCTTCTTCGCGTCGTCGTCCGCCTTCGCCTCGGCGGCCACGGCGTCGGACGGCTCCTCGGCCTCGTCGCTCTCGGCCTTCTTGCCGAGGTCGACGGGCTTCTCGTCGGAGGCGGCGGTGTCGGCCGCGTCGCTCTCGGTGAGGGAGGAGGCGTCGTCCGGGACGAGGTCGGACTTCAGGTCGTGCTCGACGCCGTGCACGATGCGGTTGTACTCGTCGTCGGAGAGAACGGCACCGATCGCGTTCTTGGCGAAGAGGAGTTCCACGCCCGGTCCGGCGTCGAGAAGGACCGTGTCCTCGCTGACCTCCTTGACGGTGGCGTACATGCCCCCGATGGTGCGGACACCGGATCCGGGCTGCATCTGGTTCCGCATGTCGGTGGCCTGCTGCTGCTTCTTCTTGGCCGACCGGGTCATCAGGAACATGGCCCCGATGAGCACGATGAACGGGAGGAGGGTCACGAGACTCACGGGTCGGAACTTCCTTCACACGACCGCGGGTGGTGAGCGGCCTGATGGTTGGGGGATTGTCTGCCGCCGACAACGGCGGCATCGGCGGAGTCTAAGCGAGTCTCCGCGCAGGGAACAACGCTCAGCATGGCACCAGGGTTCCTGCCGGGGCCATGGAGCTCGCCGTCACGATGAGGTCACGCCCCGAACAGGTCCTGTTGTCCGTTTCCCACGGGGGACGACCCGGGCGGGGTGAGTCCCAGGTGCGCCCATGCCGCGGGGGTGGCGACCCGGCCACGGGGAGTGCGCGCCAGCAGCCCCTCCCTCACGAGGAAGGGTTCCGCCACCTCCTCCACGGTCTCACGCTCCTCCCCCACGGCGACGGCGAGCGTGGACAGGCCGACGGGTCCGCCGCCGAACAGCTTGAGCAGGGCCTGGAGCACGGCGCGGTCCAGACGGTCCAGGCCGCGCGCGTCGACCTCGTAGACCGCGAGGGCCGCGCCGGCGATGTCGCGGGTGATGACGCCGTCCGCCTTGACCTGGGCGTAGTCGCGGACGCGGCGCAGCAGCCGGTTGGCGATGCGGGGCGTGCCGCGGGAGCGGCCGGCGATCTCGGCGGCGCCGTCCGTGTCGATTTCGACGTCGAGCAGGCCGGCCGAGCGGTGGATCACCCGCTCCAGCTCGCCGGGCTCGTAGAACTCCATGTGCGCGGTGAAGCCGAAGCGGTCGCGCAGCGGGGGCGGCAGCAGGCCCGCGCGCGTGGTGGCGCCGACCAGGGTGAACGGCGGCAGTTCGAGGGGGATGGCGGTGGCGCCGGGGCCCTTGCCGACGATCACGTCGACGCGGAAGTCCTCCATCGCCATGTACAGCATCTCCTCGGCGGGCCGGGACATGCGGTGGATCTCGTCCAGGAAGAGGACCTCGCCCTCCTGGAGGGAGGAGAGGATCGCGGCGAGGTCGCCCGCGTGCTGGATGGCGGGGCCGGAGGTGATGCGGATGGGGGCGGCCATCTCGGCCGCGATGATCATCGAGAGGGTGGTCTTGCCGAGGCCGGGGGCGCCGGAGAGCAGCACGTGGTCGGCGGTCGCGCCCCGCGCGCGGGCGGCCCGCAGGACGAGGTCGAGCTGTTCGCGGACCTTCTCCTGGCCGATGAACTCACCGAGGTCCTTCGGGCGCAGCGCGGCCTCGACGGCCTGGTCCTCGCCGTCGGCGGACGCACCGACGAGCCGCTCGGCGGCGGAGCTGTCGGGGGTGTCGGTGGCGTCGTCCCAGTTCATTGCGTGTGCCTCGTGGTCGCGGTCGGGTCGGTCGGGCGGGGCCGTCGCGGTGTCCCGGCGGGGCGTGTTCGGCCCCCGGGGACGCCGCTCGGTCAGCGGGCTCTGTTGAGGCTCTGCAGGGCGGCCTTCAGCAGGCGGCCCACCTCGGGCGGGCCGTCGCCGGCCTCGGCCTGCGGGGTGACGGCGGCGACCGCCTCGTCGGCCTCGCGGGTGGCGTAGCCGAGGCCGAGCAGGGCGGCGTGCAGCTGGTCGCGCCAGCCCTGGGCGACCGGTGCCCCGACGACGGGTGCCCCGGTGGGCGCGCCCAGGCGGTCCTTGAGTTCCAGGAGGAGCTTCTGGGCGCCCTTCCTGCCGATGCCCGGCACGGCGGTGAGGGACTTCTCGTCGCCGGTGGAGACCGCGCGGCGCAGGGCGTCGGGCGTGTGCACGGCCAGCATGGCCTGGGCCAGCCGGGGGCCGACCCCGCTCGCGGTCTGGAGCAGCTCGAACGTCTGGCGCGCGTCGTCGTCGGCGAAGCCGTACAGCGTGAGGGAGTCCTCGCGCACCACGAGCGAGGTGTGCAGCTTGGCGGGCCGGCCGACGCGCAGGGCGGACAGCGTGTCCGGGGTGCAGTGGACGGCCATGCCGACCCCGCCCACCTCGACCACCGCGGCGTCCGGAGCGAGTGCGGCGACGGTGCCGCTGACGAAAGCGATCATGCCGGACGGCCTTTCGGTGCGGTGGCGGTGTGCAGGGCGACGGCCTGCTGGAGCCGGTTCTGGGCGGGGGCCCGCCAGATGTGGCAGATGGCCAGGGCGAGGGCGTCGGCCGCGTCGGCCGGCCTGGGCGGGGCGCTGAGCCGCAGCAGCCGGGTCACCATGGCGCCGACCTGGGCCTTGTCGGCGCGGCCCGAGCCGGTGACGGCGGCCTTGACCTCGCTGGGGGTGTGCAGCGCGACGGGGATGCCGCGGCGGGCGGCGCAGAGCATGGCGACGGCGCTGGCCTGTGCGGTGCCCATGACCGTGCGGACGTTGTGCTGGCTGAACACCCGCTCCACGGCGACGCATTCGGGCCGGTGCTCGTCCAGCCAGCGCTCGATGCCCTGCTCCACGGCGACCAGGCGCTGGGCCGGCTCGGCGTCGGCGGGGGTGCGGACGACGCCGACCCCGAGCATGGTGAGCGGGCGGCCCGCGACGCCCTCGACCACGCCGACGCCGCATCGCGTCAGCCCCGGGTCCACCCCCAGTACACGCACCCCGCGCCCCTCCGTTCGACCACCTGTTTGTGCAGGCTATCGGGTGCCACCGACAACGCCGGGCAGCAACTCCCGGCAAGGCGACGGGCCGACGGGATGCCCCGTCGGCCCGTTGAGCCCGCCCGCCGCGCCGGCGTCAGGCGTCGACCTTCTCCATGACCTCGTCGCTGACGTCGAAGTTGGCGAAGACGTTCTGCACGTCGTCGCTGTCCTCCAGGGCGTCGATCAGCTTGAAGATCTTCCTGGCGCCCTCCTCGTCCAGCTCGACCTGGACGGACGGCACGAAGCTGGAGTCGGCGGAGTCGTAGTCGATGCCGGTCTCCTGGAGGGCGGTGCGCACCGCGACCAGGTCGGTGGCCTCGCTGATGACCTCGTAGGACTCGCCGAGGTCGTTGACCTCCTCGGCGCCGGCGTCCAGGACGGCGGTGAGGACGTCGTCCTCGGTCAGCTCGCCCTTGGGGACGATCACGACGCCCTTGCGGCTGAACATGTAGGACACCGAGCCCGGGTCGGCCATGTTGCCGCCGTTGCGGGTCATGGCGACGCGCACGTCGGAGGCGGCGCGGTTGCGGTTGTCGGTGAGGCACTCGATGAGCACCGCGACGCCGTTCGGGCCGTAGCCCTCGTACATGATGGTCTCGTAGTCGGCGCCGCCGGCTTCGAGACCGCCGCCGCGCTTGATCGCGGAGTCGATGTTCTTGTTGGGAACCGACTGCTTCTTGGCCTTCTGGACGGCGTCGTAGAGCGTCGGGTTTCCTTCGAGGTCGACGCCGCCCATGCGCGCCGCGACCTCGATGTTCTTGATCAGCTTCGCGAAGAGCTTGCCGCGCTTGGCATCGATGACGGCCTTCTTGTGCTTCGTCGTGGCCCATTTAGAGTGGCCGGACATCTGCCTGTCTCCTTCGCGTAACCCATCCTGTACGAACTCCCCCGAGTTCTCAGGGCCCGGGGACTCCCGCGATCCTACTAGGACTCGGCTCGGCGGCTCGCGCGCACCATGTCGACGAACAGGGAGTGCACGCGGTGGTCGCCGGTCAGTTCCGGGTGGAACGACGTGGCGAGCGCGTTGCCCTGGCGGACCGCGACGATGTGGCCGTCGTGCTCGGCCAGCACCTCCGCCCGCGCACCCACGGACTCGACCCAGGGGGCGCGGATGAACACGCCCTCCACGGGAGCGCCCGGGACGCCGCGCACGTCGACCGCCGCCTCGAAGGACTCGTTCTGGCGTCCGAAGGCGTTGCGGCGGACGATCATGTCGATGCCGCCGACGGTCTCCTGGCCCGAGCGCGGGTCGAGGATCTTGTCGGCGAGCATGATCATGCCGGCGCAGGTGCCGTAGACGGGCATGCCGTCGCGCACCCGCGCGCGCAGGGGCTCCATCACGCCGAAGAGGACGGCGAGCTTGGAGATGGTGGTGGACTCGCCGCCCGGGATGACCAGGCCGCCGACCGCGGCGAGCTCCTCGGGGCGCCGCACCGGCCTGGCCACGGCGCCGGCCGCGGCCAGGGCGATGAGGTGCTCCCGTACGTCGCCCTGGAGGGCGAGGACGCCGGTGACGGGGGTGTCGCTCATGGACGGGGCGCCTTACCAGCCGCGGTTGGCGTAGCGCTCGGCGTCGGGGAGGGTGTCGCAGTTGATGCCGACCATGGCCTCGCCGAGGTTGCGGGACGCGTCGGCGACGATCTTGGGGTCGTCGTAGAACGTGGTCGCCTTGACGATGGCCGCGGCGCGCTTGGCCGGGTCGCCGGACTTGAAGATGCCGGAGCCGACGAAGACGCCCTCGGCGCCGAGCTGGCGCATCAGGGCCGCGTCGGCCGGGGTGGCGACACCGCCGGCGGAGAACAGCACCACGGGGAGCTTGCCGAGCTCGGAGACCTCCCTGACCAGCTCGTACGGGGCGCGCAGCTCCTTGGCGGCGGCGTACAGCTCGTTGTTGTCGAAGCCGCGCAGCCTGGCGATCTCGTTCTTGATCTGGCGCAGGTGGCGGACGGCCTCGACGACGTTGCCGGTGCCGGCCTCGCCCTTGGAGCGGATCATGGCCGCGCCCTCGGCGATCCGGCGCAGCGCCTCGCCCAGGTTGGTGGCGCCGCAGACGAAGGGGGTGGTGAAGGCCCACTTGTCGGAGTGGTTGACCTCGTCGGCCGGGGTGAGGACCTCGGACTCGTCGATGTAGTCCACGCCGAGGGACTGCAGGACCTGGGCCTCGACGAAGTGGCCGATGCGGGACTTGGCCATGACCGGGATGGAGACGGCCTCGATGATGCCCTCGATCATGTCCGGGTCGGACATGCGGGCCACGCCGCCGTCCTTGCGGATGTCCGCGGGAACCCGCTCCAGGGCCATGACCGCGACGGCGCCCGCGTCCTCGGCGATCTTCGCCTGCTCCGGCGTGACGACGTCCATGATCACGCCTCCCTTGAGCTGCTCGGCCATGCCGCGCTTCACGCGCGCGGTGCCGGTCTCGGGAGCCTGGTTTTCGGAGATGGACACGGGTGACCTCACTGGGTGAACGGGGGGTTGCTGCAAGCACCGAGACAACGGCAGCGGACCAGTCCACAGCAAGGGCCAATGGGGAGCCGGTGGCTCATTTTCCCGCTTTGTGGCGCGAAAACGCTGGTCAGGCGGCCCGTTCCACGAGTCCGGCGGGCGGCTCGTCGTCCATCTCGAAGGCCAGCGGGGAGGGGGCGTGGCCGGCCAGCCGGAACCAGCGGACCTTGCGGTGGCGGCGCAGGGCCCTGGCCGCGCGGACGGCGTCGTTGTGGAAGCGCCTGGCCATCGGCACCCGGCGGACGGCCTCGGTGAGTTCGCGGGCGGCGGCCTCTCCCCCGGGCGCCTCGCGCACCGCCTCCACCTGCTGGCTCTCGGCGAACACCGCGCGCAGGGCCTGGGTGAGCTCGCTCTCGGAGACCTCGCGCTGCTCCTCCTCGGACTGCCGGGCGGCGTGGGCGGCCTCGTACAGGACGATGGAGGCAGCCGGGTCCAGCACGCCGGACGTGGCCAGTTCCTGGGCCACCGAGGCGCGGCGCAGCAGTTGGGCGTCGAGCGCGGCGCGTGCGGCGTCGATCCTGGCGTGCAGCCGGTCGAGGCGGCCGGCGGTCCAGCTCAGGTAGAGGCCGATCGCGACGAGCGCGACGAGGATCCAGATCAGGGTTGCGGTCACGGGCGGCAGACTAGCGACGCCGGGTCGTCACCGGGGCGGGCGGGGCGCGCGGGAGCGGCCCCGCGCTCCGCGCCGGCGTCCGTCCCCCGCGGCCCGGCCGCTCAGTCGCGGGCCAGTCCCAGCCGGGCCCGCAGGCCCCCGCCGGAGCCCGGTCCCTCGTCCGCCGCGACCGCCGCCGCGCCGGCCGTCACCGTCTCGTAGACCGACAGGATGTCCGCGCCGACCGTCGACCAGTCGAAGCGGCGCACATGGGCGCTGCCGCGCCGGCTCAGTTCCTCGCGGCGGTCCGGGTCCCCCAGGAGGCGCACCGCCGCCTCGGCGAGGGCGTCGGCGTCCTCGTTGGCGAACAGCTCGCCGGCCTCCCCCTGGTCGAGCACCTGGGCGAAGGCGTCCAGGTCGGAGGCGAGCACGGGGGCGCCGGCGGACATCGCCTCGACCAGGATGATCCCGAAGCTCTCGCCGCCGGTGTTGGGAGCGACGTACAGGTCGACGCTGCGCAGGAAGCGCGCCTTGTCCTCGTCGCTGACCATGCCGAGGAACTCGACCCGGGAGCGCAGCTCGGCCGGCAGCGACTCGACCGCCTCCTCCTCGTCGCCGCGGCCCGCCACCAGGAGCCGGGCGCCGGGACGGGCGGCGAGGATCTTCGGCAGGGCCCGCATCAGCACCGGCAGGCCCTTGCGGGGCTCGTCGATGCGGCCGACGAAGCCGATGGTCCCGCCCTGCCATTCGGGACGGGGCTCGGCTCTGGCGAAGAAGTCGACATCGACGCCGTTGGGGATGACCACCGCGTCGCCGCCGAGGTGCTCCACCAGGGTGCGCCGGGCGTACTCGCTGACCGCGATCCGGGCGCTGATCTTCTCCAGGGCCGCCTGGAGGATGGCGTAGGCCGCGATCATGGCGCGCGAGCGCGGGTTGGAGGTGTGGAAGGTGGCCACGATCGGGCCCTGCGCCGCCCAGCAGGCGAGCAGCCCCAGGGACGGCGCGGTGGGCTCGTGGATGTGGATGACGTCGAAGGCGCCGTCGTGCAGCCAGCGGCGTACCCGGGCCGCCGAGAGGAAGCCGAAGTTCAGCCGGGCCACCGAGCCGTTGTAGGGCACGGGGACCGCGCGGCCCGCGGAGACGACGTACGGCGGGAGCGGGGTGTCGTCGTCGGCGGGGGCCAGTACGGACACCTCGTGGCCGAGCCGGACGAAGTACTCGGCGAGGTCGCGGATGTGGAACTGGACGCCGCCCGGCACGTCCCAGGAGTACGGGCAGACGATGCCGATCCTCACGGCCGCTCTCCGTCCGCGCCGCCGGACGGCCGGGGGCCGAGGTCGTCGAGCCACAAGCGCTGGAGCATGTGCCAGTCCTCCGGATGTTCCGAGATCCCCGTGGCGAAGGCGTCGGCCAGCGCCTGTGTCATGACAGACGTCTTCTCGGCCCGGTCCCCTGTCTCCGGTACCTCGACCGGGGGATGCACCCGGCCCCGCATCACGGGCGAGTCGTCGTACCAGAGCGTGACCGGGAGCAGCAGCGCCCCGGTCTGCTGGGCGAGCAGGGCGGGCCCCGCGGGCATGCGGGCGGTGGACCCGAAGAAGTCGACCTCCACGCCCGAGGCGGACAGGTCCCGGTCGGCGACCAGGCAGACCAGGCCGCCGTCGCGCAGTCTGCGGGCCAGGGTGCCGAAGGCCGTGCCGCCGCTGTGCGGCAGGACCTCCATGCCGAGGCCCTCGCGGTAGGCGACGAAGCGGTCGTAGAGCGTCTCGGGCCTGAGCCGTTCGGCGACCGTCGTGAACGGGGTCTCCAGTGCGGTGGTGACCCAGGCGCCGGCGAGGTCCCAGTTGGCCAGGTGCGGCAGGGCGAGGACGACGCCGCGGCCGGAGGCGAGGCCGTCGGTCAGGTGGTGGACGTCCTTGGGGTCGAAGCCGCCCCGGACGCGCTCGGCGCTCCAGGCGGGCAGCCGGAAGGACTCCATCCAGTAGCGCAGGTACGAGCGCATGCCCGCGCGCGACAGCTCCGCGAGCCGCTCGGGGCCGGCGTCGGGCACCACGCGCGCGTAGTTGCCCTCCAGCCGGAGCACGCCCTTGCCGCGCCGCTTCCAGGCGAGGTCGGCGATGGTGCGGCCGAGCCGTACGGCGGCCGGTTCGGGGAGCTTCTTGACGGTGGCCCAGCCCAGTCCGTACAGGGCGTCCGTGAGGCGGTCCCGGGCACTCATGTGGCGGCCTCGCTGCCGTGGGAGGAGGCGTTGCGCGGCTCGTCCGCCGGGGCTGTCGCGCCCTCCCCCGCGGCCTCGGCCTCCGCCTCGGCGGACTCGCGGCGGACCGTGACGACGCGCTGGACCAGTGTGACGAGGCTGCCGACGGCGACGATCCACAGGGCGACCGGCAGCAGGTACTGGATGCCGGGCACCCCGAACGCGTGCAGGCCCGCCAGGCCCGCCGCGACCAGGGAGATCACCAGGCGCTCGGCGCGCTCGATCAGGCCGTTGACCGCGACGGGCAGGCCGATGGACTCGCCGCGGGCCTTGGTGTACGACACCACCTGGCCGCTGGCCAGGCAGAAGATGGAGACGGCGCACAGCACGAGGTCGTCGCCGCCGCCGGCGTACCAGAGGGCGAAGCCGCCGAAGACCGCACCGTCGGCGACGCGGTCCAGGGTGGAGTCCAGGAAGGCGCCCCAGCGGCTGGAGCGGCCGAGCTGGCGGGCCATGTTGCCGTCGACGAGGTCGGAGAACACGAACAGCGTGATCACGACCGTGCCCCAGAAGAACTCGCCCATGGGGTAGAAGACCAGCGCGCCCACGACGACGCCCGCGGTGCCGATCAGGGTGACGGTGTCGGGGCTGACGCCCCGCCTGATCAGAAACGCGGCGAACGGCGTGAGGACACGCGTGAAGAAAGCACGCGCGTACTTGTTCAGCATGGCCTTCCCGAGGGGTCGGTGTGGCGCCGGGCGGCCCCTGCTGGCCGACCGGCTGGCCCATCGTAGTCACGCGCGCGTGCGGGCGACGGCCGGGCGCTCGTGCCGGGCCGCGGCGGGAGCGGCCGCCCGGGCCCGCCGGGCGGCGGGATCGCGTCGCCCGTATGGACGCACCGTGACACGAGTGGAAAGCTCGAAGGACCGCGGGCGTCACCGGAGCCGCCATCGCTGGGGGTACCTCCCGGGCCGGGCCCGGGGGACGATCCGTGGGCCCGCGCCCACAGTGACCTCACCGTGCACGGGAGGCAGGATCATGGGCGACAAGGCGAACGCACACCCCGGGGCCGCCGGCAGGGCTACGGCGGCCGACCACCCCGCGTCCGTACGGAATGTGGTGCTGGTCGGCCACTCCGGATCGGGCAAGACCACCTTGGTGGAGGCCCTCGCGCTCACGGCGGGGGCGGTGAACCGGGCGGGCCGCGTCGAGGACGGCGGCACGGTCTCCGACTACGACGAGATGGAGCACCGGCAGCAGCGCTCGGTGCAGCTCTCCCTGGTGCCGGTCACCTGGGACGGCATCAAGATCAATCTTCTGGACACCCCCGGATACGCCGACTTCGTCGGGGAACTCAGGGCCGGTCTGCGAGCGGCGGACGCGGCCCTTTTCGTCGTCTCGGCCTCGGACGGCGTGGACGGCTCGACCCGCATGGTGTGGGAGGAGTGCGCGGCGGTCGGGATGCCCCGCGCGATCGTCGTCACGCACCTGGAGGCCGCGCGGGCCGACTACGAGGAGATGACGCGGATCTGCGCGGACGCCTTCGGCGGGGACGACCCGGACGCCGTGCTTCCGCTGTATCTGCCGCTGCACGGCCCGCAGGCCCCGGACGGGCACGCGCCCGTGACCGGTCTGATCGGGCTGCTGTCGCAGAAGCTGTTCGACTACTCGTCCGGGGCGCGCGAGGAGTCCGAGCCGGACGAGGACCGGCTGCCGCGGATCGAGGAGGCCCGCAACCGGCTGATCGAGGGCATCATCGCCGAGAGCGAGGACGAGACCCTCATGGACCGCTATCTCGGCGGTGAGCGGATCGACGTCAAGACCCTGACCGAGGACCTGGAACGGGCCGTGGCACGCGGCACGTTCTTCCCGGTCCTGGCCGCGGCCCCGGCCGCGGAGGGCGCACGGCAGGGCCTCGGCACGGTCGAGGTGCTGGAACTGGTCACCCGCGGCTTCCCGACCCCGCTGGAACGGCGGGCGCCGGCGGTCACCACCATCGGCGGCGAGCCGCGCGAGCTCCGGGCGTGCGACCCGGACGGGCCGCTGGTCGCCGAGGTCGTGAAGACCGCCTCCGACCCGTACGTCGGCCGGATCTCGCTGGTGCGGGTGTTCTCCGGCACGCTGCGCCCCGACGCGACGGTCCATGTCTCCGGGCACGGCCTGGAGGACCGCGGGCACGAGGACCACGACGTGGACGAGCGCGTCGGCGCCCTGTCGGCGCCCTTCGGCAAGCAGCAGCGGGGGCTGAGCCACTGCATCGCCGGTGACCTCGCGTGCGTGGCGAAGCTGAGCCGGGCGGAGACCGGCGACACGCTCTCCGCCAAGGACGACCCGCTGCTGATGGAGCCCTGGCAGATGCCGGACCCGCTGCTTCCGCTGGCCATCCAGGCGCACAGCAAGGCGGACGAGGACAAGCTGTCGCAGGGGCTGTCCCGGCTGGTGGCCGAGGATCCGACGATGCGCCTGGAGCAGAACCAGGCCACCCACCAGGTGGTGCTCTGGGCCCTTGGCGAGGCGCACGCCGACGTGGCCCTGGAGCGGCTGCGCAGCCGGTACGGGGTACAGGTCGACGTCGTGCCGCACAAGGTCCCGCTGCGGGAGACGTTCGCGGACAGGTCGACGGGCCGCGGGCGGCATGTGAAGCAGTCGGGCGGCCACGGCCAGTACGCCGTCTGCGAGATCGAGGTGGAGCCGCTGCCGGGCGGTTCGGGCATCGAGTTCGTGGACAAGGTCGTCGGCGGCGCGGTGCCGCGGCAGTTCATCCCGTCCGTGGAGAAGGGCGTCCGCGCGCAGGCCGCCCGTGGGGTCGCGGCCGGCCATCCGCTCGTCGACATCCGCGTCACGCTGCTGGACGGCAAGGCGCACTCGGTGGACTCCTCGGACGCGGCGTTCCAGACGGCCGGGGCCCTGGCGCTGCGCGAGGCCGCGGCGGACAACCGGATCCATCTGCTGGAGCCGGTGGCCGAGGTGGCCGTCCTGGTCGGCGACGACTACGTCGGTGCCGTGATGAGCGACCTGTCCGGGCGGCGCGGCCGGGTGCTGGGCACCGAGCAGACCAGCGGGGGCCGCACCGTCGTCAGGGCCGAGGTGCCCGAGATCGAGATCGGGCGCTACTCCGTGGACCTGCGCTCGCTGTCGCACGGCACCGCGCGCTTCAACCGTTCCTACGTCCGGCACGAGCCGATGCCGGCGCAGATCGCGGAGCGGGTCCGCGAAGGGGCGCGCGCCGCCTCGTAGCCGGCGCGGGAGGGCGGCCGGCGGAGGTGTGGCGCCTCGCAGGGGGCGCGCGGTGGCTGCCGGCGGGCGCGCGCCACCCGGTCGCCGGCGCCACCCGGTCGCCCGACGGAGCGCTCGCCTCGGCACCGGCGGGCGGCTTCGGCCGTCCGCCTACGGTTGTCAGTGGCTGGAGTTACGCTGATCACCGATCGAGAACTGATCAACAGGTGTGCGCAGCACGGAAGTCGGGAAGGCCGCAGGAGCGACAGTGCGGCGATCGGGGGCGGGAATGACCGTTGACGGCGGTTACGCGGACATCTTCGGTCCGCAGGTGCCGCGCATGGCCGGCGAGGGGCAGACGGCGACGTACGCGCTGGCTTCGGCGGCCTACCGGGACAATCCGTACGGAGACATCAAGAAGGCCGACAACGAGTGGCACCAGACCGACGTCAAGCCCGGCCGCGCCTGGGCGAAGATCTTCCGGCCCAACCTGGGTGAGGCGTTCTCGCGGGCCGTGGTCGACCGGATGCTCGGCGGTGGCCGCAAGCCGCTGATCCAGTCGTTCGGCGCCGAGCCGCAGGTGGTGGTGGAGCACTGCCTCGCGGCGAACAACATCCGCAAGGCCCGCGACCGGATGCTCAGCGGGATCATGGTGGTGTGCGGTGTGCTGTTCCTGCCGGGACTGCTGCTGTGGCTGCTGGTCTTCACCCTGCGTACCACCATCGTCAGGCGGGACGAGAAGCGGGGCGGCGCCCTCGGTTCGGTGCTGCTCGCCGCGGCGGGCGCGCTGGCCGTGCTGTTCCTGCTCAAGATGCCCTTCACCGGCTTCTGGGCCTGGTACGCGCGCGCGTCGGTCCTCATGCCGGTCGCCGGCTGGTTCTGGGCGAAGCAGGTCTGCGAGCGCACCGCGCGCGACCTGCGCGAGCGCTGGGACAGCCTGCTGGCCGGCGGCAGTGTCGGCGCGAAGGTGCCCGAGGCGGTGCCGACCAGCCCGAGCGAGACCCAGGCCGAGCAACTGCGCCAGGCGCTCGCCAAGCTGAGCGCCGAGCAGCAGTCCAACTCCGTGTTCTACGCCGGGCCCAAGGGCATACTCGGCATGGGCACGCGCTGGGGCAGCTGGCAGCTGGCCGAGGACCTGGTGGCCGCTGACCCCTCCCGGGAGATCCACCCCTTCCGCAGCTGGGACGTGATCCGGTCGATCCACGACCAGCTCCGGATGCTGGAGCGCGGCACGCTGAACACCGGCGGCTTCCCCAAGGCGTCCATACGGCACTGGGTCGTCACGCCGGTCGCCGAGGGCGCGAAGGCCGTGTCCCGTCCGGAGGGCACGGACGTCGAGGCGTACCAGGTCAAGCCGCACGCGATCCAGGACATCTGCAACAAGCAGCAGTTCGGCAGCGGGGACCGGCACTACCTGGGCGTCCAGTGGACGCTGTGGGACGGCCAGTTGATCATCACGATGCTGATCACCGTCACGGTGCTCCACGAGACGCTGCGCATCGAGGTGACCGGCCATGCGCTCGGTCCGGTCAACGGGCTGTTCCACGAGAAGCCCGAGGCGCCGAGCAAGGAGGTCACCAAGTCGTTCAAGCCGTGGGAGACCCGCAAGGTGAAGCTCCCGCTGGTCGACACCGACGAGGTGGTCCGCCTGGCGGTGCGCGCCCCGATCACCTGGTATCCCCCGCTGCTGAACTGGCTGGGCGGCACCATGGGCCTGCCCGAGCCGTTCGGGCTGCGGCACGCGTGGGCGGACCAGCCGTGGCGGCATCGCTTCATGGCCGACGACGCGCTGCGCGCCGCCACCCCGGTGCTGCGGGTGGTGCACGCGGCGGCGTTCAAGGTCCTCAAGGAGAACGGCGTGGACACCGAGAAGTTCGGCGCCCGCTCGTCGGCCCTCAGCGGGGCCGTGCAGGACCCGGCACCGCGCAAGGCCGACACCTACGACGCGTAGGCCGCCCCGCGGTGCGCACGGCAGGGGGTCCGGGCGGGACGTCCGGGACCCCTGCCGTGCCCGCGCCGTCCGGCCGCCCTCTCCGCGGGCCCGCGGGGGCGCTCTCTCCTCACGGCTCGCCCACCGTGGTGAGCGCCGCGGCCCCCGGGGGCGGCGGTCTCAGGCCGCCGGCCACACCTCGGCGAGCATCTTCCTGGTGTCCGCGAGCAGTTGGGGCAGCACGCGTGTGTGTCCCACGACCGGCATGAAGTTGGTGTCGCCGCCCCAGCGCGGCACGACGTGCTGGTGCAGATGGGCCGCGATACCGGCCCCGGCGACCGTGCCCTGGTTCATGCCGATGTTGAAGCCGTGGGCGCCGGAGGCGGTGCGCAGGGCGGTCATGGCCTGCTTGGTCAGCGCGGCGAGCTCCGCGGACTCCGGCACGGTGAGATCGGTGTAGTCGGCGACATGGCGGTAGGGCACGACCATCAGATGGCCGCCGTTGTACGGGTAGAGGTTGAGCACCGCGTAGACCTGCTCGCCGCGCCGGACGATCAGCCCGTCCTCGTCGGACTTGGCCGGGATGGAGCAGAAGGGGCAGCCGTCGTCGGCGCCGGGACCGCTCGGCTTGTTCTCACCCTGGATGTAGGCCATCCGATGGGGGGTCCACAGGCGCTGGAAGGCGTCCTGGATGCCCACTCCCCACTGCTGCTCCGGCTCACTCGTCATGCGTGCAGCATATTGCTTCGCCCGTTCGCGGCGTGTCGCCGGGGCGGGGCGGGGACGCCCCCTGGCCAAGCTGGGCGCGTGGACGACGACAGCCTTTACGCCCGCTGGGAACAGCGCACCGAGATCCCCCTCTTCCTCGCCTCGCTGGTCTTCCTCGGGGCGTACGCCGCCCGCGTCCTGGCGGAGGACATGCCCGCCGTCTGGAAGGACGTGTGCGCGTACTCGATGGCGGTGCTCTGGGCGCTGTTCGCGGCGGACTACATGGTGCGCCGGCGGCTCAGCGGCGAGCGGTTCCTCCGCTTCGCCAGGACCCACTTCCTGCACTCCGTCGTGGTGGTCCTGCCGCTGCTGCGGCCCCTGCGGATCGTGCCGCTCTACGACGTGATCCAGCGACGGCAGGGCGAGCCCCGGCTCTCGCTGCACGCACGGGTGATCGCCTACGCGGGCCTGTCGACCGTGCTGCTGGGCTTCGCCGGTTCACTCGCCGTCTTCCAGCAGGAGCACGGTGCGCCGGGCGCCACGATGCTGACGTTCGGCGACGCGGTCTGGTGGGCCTCCGCGACCCTGAGCACCGTCGGCTACGGCGACATCACCCCCGTCACCGGCGGCGGCCGGACGATCGCGGTCGGCATGATGGTCGGCGGGCTGGCCCTGCTGGGAGCGGTGACGGGGTCGTTCTCGTCCTGGCTGCTCCAGGTCTTCTCGCGCGAGAGCGACAGCGGGCCCCCGAAGACCTGAGTACCTCAGTACCCGAGTCGTCGGGGGCCCGCTCCGCCGGATCAGACCTGCGTGCGCTCCTCGACGACCTGCGCGATCTTCGCGATGGCGTCGTCCACCGGGATGCCGTTCTCCTGCGATCCGTCGCGGTAGCGGAAGGACACGGCGTCGTTGGCCATGTCCTCGTCGCCCGCGATGACCATGAACGGCACCTTCTGCTTCTGGGCGTTGCGGATCTTCTTCTGCATACGGTCCGAGGACGAGTCGACCTCGACGCGCAGGCCCTTGCGCCTGGCGGCCGCGGCGAACTTCTCCAGGTGGTCCACGTGCCCGTCGCCGATCGGGATGCCGATCGCCTGGACCGGGGCCAGCCACGCCGGGAACGCGCCCGCGTAGTGCTCCAGGAGAACGGCGAAGAACCGCTCGATGGAGCCGAACAGCGCACGGTGGATCATGACCGGGCGCTGCTTGGAGCCGTCCGCGGAGGTGTACTCCAGGTCGAAGCGCTCCGGCAGGTTGAAGTCGAGCTGGATCGTCGACATCTGCCAGGTGCGGCCGATGGCGTCCTTGGTCTGCACGGAGATCTTCGGACCGTAGAAGGCGGCGCCGCCCGGGTCCGGGACCAGGGGCAGGCCCTGCTTCTCGGCGACCTCGCGCAGGGTCTCGGTGGCCTCCTCCCACGCCTCGTCGGAGCCGACGAACTTCTCCGGGTCCTTGGTGGACAGCTCCAGGTAGAAGTCGGTCAGGCCGTAGTCGCGCAGCAGGCCGAGCACGAAGGTGAGCGTCTTGTCGAGCTCCTCCGACATCTGCTCGCGGGTGCAGTAGATGTGCGCGTCGTCCTGGGTGAAGCCCCGCGCGCGGGTCAGGCCGTGCACGACGCCCGACTTCTCGTACCGGTACACGGTGCCGAACTCGAAGAGGCGCAGCGGCAGTTCGCGGTAGGAGCGGCCTCGCGCGTCGAAGATCAGGTTGTGCATCGGGCAGTTCATGGGCTTGAGGTAGTAGTCCACGCCCTCGTCGAGCTGCATGGGCGGGTACATGCCGTCGGCGTACCAGTCCAGGTGGCCCGAGGTCTCGAAGAGCTTC
Organism: Streptomyces zinciresistens K42; assembly: GCF_000225525.1. GTDB lineage: Bacteria > Actinomycetota > Actinomycetes > Streptomycetales > Streptomycetaceae > Streptomyces > Streptomyces zinciresistens. The sequence continues at coordinate 123,071 of NZ_AGBF01000005.1, forward strand.
CCCTTCGTCGCGTGCGGGGTGTAGACGAACTCGTAGCCCTCCTCCTCGTGGCGGCGGCGCGAGTAGTCCTCCATCACGCGGCGCACCACGCCGCCCTTGGGGTGGAAGACGGCGAGGCCGGAGCCGATCTGCTCGGGGACGGAGAAGAGGTCGAGTTCGCTGCCCAGCTTGCGGTGGTCGCGCTTCTCGGCCTCGGCGAGGAAGTCCAGGTACTGCTTCAATTCGTCCTTGGACGGCCAGGCGGTGCCGTAGATGCGCTGGAGCATCGGGTTCTTCTCGCTGCCGCGCCAGTAGGCGGCGGCGTTGCGCATGAGCTTGAAGGCCGGGATCGCGCGGGTCGACGGCAGGTGGGGACCGCGGCAGAGGTCCTTCCAGCACAGCTCGCCGGTCTTGGCGTCCAGGTTGTCGTAGATCGTCAGCTCGCCGGCGCCGACCTCGACGTCCGCGCCGTCGTCGTGGGAGGCGGCGCCCTTGAGGCCGATCAGCTCCAGCTTGTACGGCTCGTCCGCCAGCTCCGCGCGGGCGTCCTCGTCGGTGACGACGCGGCGGGCGAACCTCTGGCCCCGCTTCTGGATCTCCTGCATCTTCTTCTCGACGGCCTTGAGGTCCTCGGGCGTGAACGGCTTCTCGACGTCGAAGTCGTAGTAGAAGCCGTCCTTGACCGGCGGGCCGATGCCGAGCCTGGCGTCGGGGAAGAGCTCCTGCACCGCCTGTGCCATCACGTGGGCGGTGGAGTGGCGCAGAATGCCCAGACCGTCCTCGGAGGAGATCTCGACGCCCTCGACCTCCTCGCCGTCGGCGAGGACGTACGACAGGTCCTTGAGTTCGCCGCCCACGCGCGCGGCGATGATCGCGCGCTGGCCGGCGAAGAGGTCGGCGGCCGTAGTCCCCGTCGTCACCACGCGCTCTTCCCGCTCGGAATCGCGTTGGATGATCACACGGACGTCTGACACCGGTCTCTCCTGACTGAAGGGGGGTGCGGCGCCATACCAGGAGCGCGCGCATGACGCGATCGTACCGACCCGGGCCGCCCGACCGCGAAACGATTACCGCGGCCCCGGACGGCGCCCCGCAGGCCGGGGGCGCACGGGCCCGGTGCCGCGGCCCGCTCAGGCCCCCGAGTCCTGCCCGCCGCACGCCTCTTCGAAGAAGTCCGGATCCTCCCGGAGGGACTTCGTCAGCCGGTCCCGCTCGGCCTCGTCGACCGGGACCGGTACGACGTCGAAGGCGCCGGTGAGCCGGCGGAAGCCGCCCCGGCTCTCCAGCCGGCCGTGCACCCGGACCGGCAGCCCGAGCAGGTGCGCGTGCCCGGCGACGCGGTACGCCTCCTCGTCGAGGGCGAGCCGGACGTGCGGGACCTCGGCGCCCGCGAGGACGCGCAGCCGGACGGTGCCCTCGCCGCGCGGGCCGGAGCGGTGCATCCGCACCACGGTGCCGGTGAGGCGGACCGGGACGGAGGGCTCGCCGCTCAGATAGCGGGCGGACGCCTCCCGCAGCACCGGCAGGTCGCCCGGGGAGAACTCGACGGGCTCGGCCGCGGCGGCGCAGCCCTCGGGCGCCGCGGCCGCCGGTGCCCACGCGACGGCGACGCGCGCACCCTGCGTACCGCGCACCAGGGCGATCAGCGCCTCGGTCAGCTCGCGGCTGACGCCCGCCCCGACTGCGCCGTCGAAGGCGTCCATGCCGCCGGTGGCGCGCCGGTAGTCGATCGCCTCGCGGGCCGCGTACAGCGCCTGGTGCAGCCGTACGGCCAGCGGACGTCCCGCCTCGACGGGCACGAAGGCGGTGAGGGCCCGGCCGCCGGGCGCGGAGCCCACCAGGACGCGGTCGAGCAGGGCGGCGGCGGAGCGGCGGTGCCGGGCTCCGTGGAATCCGGCGCGCGCGCGGGTGGCGAGCGCGGCGGCCAGGAGCATCCGGCGGGCGGCGCCGCGCAGTTCCTCCTCGACGGGCCAGGGGGCGGCGCCCGCGGGCCCGGCGGGCACGTCGCGCCACCAGCGGATCTCGTCGCTGGGCAGGGTGAGGCCGAGGAGCACCTCCCGCGCGCAGGGGGCGCCGCTGCGGGCCAGCGCGGTCAGAGCCTCGCCGAGCAGGTCGTCGCTGTCGGGGAAAGCGCGGGACTCCGGGACCAGGAGGCTGGTCCCGCCGCCGGGGCCGGGCGGGGTCCAGCGGCCGTAGCGTCCGGCCGCTCCCCCGCGCCGCTGCCAGCCGTGCCTCCTCAGCAGCGCGGCGAGCACGGCCGGGTCGACCTGGGCGGGCTCGGGGGCGCGGTCCCAGGGGCGGTCGGCCGGGTGCGGCCGTACCGGACGGGCGGGTTCCTCCAAGGGGCGGTGGTTCATGGCCTGCCTCCGGTCCCGACCCGCGTCATGATCTCGCACAGGGCACGGTCGTCGAAGATGCGGGCGGTCGGCACCCGCACGGTGGTGCGGCGCCGGCCGGTGACCGGATGACCGGCCAGGTTGACCCAGTAGCAGCAGTGGCGCAGTTCGAGCCGGTCGTGCCCGGCCCGCAGCCACTGCTCCCGCGCGCGCGGGACGATCATCACGACCAGGATCTTGTGCACCGAGACCGGAGTGCGGGCCAGCTTCGTCAGATGGGCGTTGTCGAGCGTGAAGGAGAAGAAGCGGCCCGGCGGGTTCGGCGCCAGCTGGTACGTCGCCTTGAGCTGCACCTTGATGGTGACCTCGTCGTCCACCGTGTGACCGGGGGCGCTGTGGCTGACGTGCCAGTCGATGCCGTTGTCCGGGAACGGCTGGGACAGTGAGCATCCGGCCGCCGCCGCGACCGCGTGGAGGTGGCCCACCTGGAGCGTCTCCATGCAGGCGGTGGCGGCGAGCGAGCCGCGGGGGGCGCCCGTCCGCTCGGGCAGCAGCCCGCCCCGCTCGGGCTGCGCGATGACCATGGCCAACAGCCTTCCAGGCAGAGTGAATCCCCGTGGCGGGCCGCTGAACTGCAAAGACCCGCACTCCTGTTGTGTCCTTTGGGCGTACGCCGCAAACAGCCCGGGTATCACCAAACAGGCAGAAGACGGTACGTCAGCTGCCATGGGTGAACGAGGGGTTGGGTAGGTATGGCGTGCTGGTATGAGGGCCCTCTCGCGGCATTCGACACGGAGACGACGGGCGTGGACGTCGAGAGCGACCGGATCGTCTCGGCGGCCGTCGTCGTCCAGGACGCCCCGGGCGCGCGGCCGCGGGTGACCCGGTGGCTGGTGAACCCGGGCGTGCCGGTGCCGCGGGCGGCGACGGCGGTGCACGGACTGACGGAGGAACACCTCCAGCACAACGGTCGCTGGCCGGCGCCCGTGATGCGGGAGATAGCCGAGGAACTGGCGGCTCACGCCACGGCGGGCCGGCCGCTCGTGGTGATGAACGCGCCGTTCGATCTGACGCTGCTGGACCGCGAGTTGCGCCGCCATCGCGCCTCGTCCCTGGACCGCTGGTTCGAGGCGAAGCCGCTGCTGGTGCTGGATCCGCGGGTCCTGGACAAGCAGTTGGACCGCTACCGCAAGGGCCGCCGCACCCTGACGGACCTGTGCGCGCACTACGAGGTGGAGTTGGACGGCGCCCATGAGGCGGCGGCCGACGCGCTGGCCTCGCTGGAGGTCGTCCGGGCGGTGGGCCGCCGCTTCGCCGCCCGGCTGGAGCGCCTGTCCCCCTCCGAGCTGCACACGTTGCAGGCGGGGTGGCACGCGGCGCAGGCACGCGGACTCCAGGCGTGGTTCGCCCGCAGCGGCAGCGACGAGTCGGTGGACCCGGCCTGGCCGCTGCGCCCGGAGCTGCCCGCGGCGGCGGCCTGAACGACGGAAAAGCCGGCCCGCGTCAGGCGGACCGGCTTTGTCCCGGTGGGCGACAAGGGGCCTGACTGGAACACGCAGTACCGGCTGCGGGCCCCCTGCTTTTGAGGGATTTCGGGTGGCAGCAATCGCGCACTGAACACGCTCCGCGATGAGCGTTATTATTGTCGCGCGGCTGACTTTCTACCAACAAACACCAACTACTAACCCTGAACTGACCGCTACGGTTCCGGCCAACAGCATTGGACGCCTGATGCTTGGCGAATACCCAAGCGAGGAAGTGGCCCAGCGCTTCACGTTCCGTATATCGCCACCGAGCGATGACGGCGTGGTAGTCCATGAGACCTTCGACAATATTCCGGGCGGCGTTCACAAAATCGTCTTTATCGAAAACTACGAAATGCACCCTGTGGCCGATGGCTGAGCGAGCTGACGAATAGTGCCATCCATTGCGTATTCAGCATCGGACGGCACCCCTTCGGTGCGCTTTTACAGCACGTTTTCACTAAACACCCTCGTCAGAGGGGTGCCGCCCGGAGTTGTCTTGCTACGCGGTCGCCGCCTGTCGGCCGCCATCACGGATCACTACGCTTGCCAGCATGGTGACTGACAGCGTGACGTTACGCACCCTCGACGGCCTCCACCTAGCCGGCACTCTCGTTCGCCCCCAGGAACCCACCACACAAGCCGTGCTGTTGGTGCACGGCGGAGGCGTCACCCGCGAAGAGGGCGGCTTCTTCGGACGTCTGGCAACCGGCCTTGCTGATGCGGGCATTGCCTCACTGCGCTTCGACTTGCGCGCACACGGCGAGAGTGAGGGACGACAGGAAGAACTCACCCTGTCGGCGATCCTCAACGACATTCGCGTCATGCTCGCGCACCTTCGTAGGGCCACTGGTGCCGACGACATCACGTTGCTTGGTGCCAGCTTCGGCGGTGGCGTCTGTGCGTACTACGCCGCCAAGCGCCCCGAAGAAGTCTCGCGGCTGGTGCTGTTCAACCCGCAACTCAACTACAAGCGACGGACCATCGACAGCCGGGACTACTGGACTGACGACGTCATCAGCGAGGAGGCCGCGGCCGAACTGACCGAGCGCGGTGCGCTCCAGTTCACGCCCGCACTGCGCCACGGCCGCCCGATGCTCAACGAGGTTTTCTGGCTCAAGCCACACGAAGCGCTTAGGGAGGTACAGGCACCGACCCTCATCTTGCATGGCACGGCGGACACGCTGGTGCCGTTCGAGTCGTCTCGTGACGCGGTAGCCCGGTTTACGGCACCGGTTGAACTCGTGCCCGTGGAGGGGTCGCAACACGGCTTTGCCGTCCACTACGATCCGCAGTACCTCGACCCCAAGAGCCAGGAGTATCAGGCGTTCGTCATCCGCACGGTGACGGACTGGCTCACCGCTACGCAGTAAGAGACTCGCGGAATTCTCGGACGGCGGGCCGGCTACGCCACCGATCGAGGGTCAGCAGGACTTCGCCGAGGACGCGCACGGTACGTTCCGACTTCACCTCGTGCGCCACGGCCACCGAAGCCTTGCCGACCTTCGCGGCTTCGTCCGGCTCGCCACTCAGCGCCAGTGCAGCCGCTCGCCGTGCATTGAAGAACCCCGTGTCACGGTGGGACAGCATCCCCGTGCTCATCACGTCGCTGAACAGCTCAACCGCGAGACTCGGCTTACCAGCCTCGGTGTAGGTAATGGCGTCCCGCAGCAGTCGGGTGTGCCCGTTGAAGTACGTCCCGAGGGCGTCGGGGTGGTCCTCGGGCGCGTTGGTCAGCAGCGCCTCGGCGTCGGCCAGCTGGCCACGCACCACATCAAGCGGATCACCGAGCATGGCCCGTCCGAGCGCTTCTTGCTGTGTCACCTCTGCTCGTACCCGCGCCGGCAGGTGCCAGCGATCGTGTCCGGCGGCCTGGGCGAGCGTTAGCATCCGCAGCGCATCGCGTTCGTCGTACGCCATCTGGGACTTCTTGAGCAGCACGTACCCCTGCATGGGGGCGCTGTCTGCCTCCTGCGCCCATTCCATCGCGCGGTCGTACCAGAACACCGCTGCCTGTGGCTGCTGGATATCCCGGTACAGCCACCCGGCGAACTCGGCACCGTCCGCCCCCAGGGCGAGGAGTTCACGGCGCACGCTCAGCTTCACGTCGCGTGCTTGAGCCTCGACCGCGCCAAGCAAGCCGAGCATCACCGGCAACGTCTTCTTGGGGCCAAGCGCGCCATCGTCGCGCTTGGCCTTGCCGAGGACGCGGCGGAAGTAGTCGACAACCGGGCCGTCAAGGTAGCGGTGCGCGTCGTCAAGCGCGGCGGCAACGTGTTGCAGCTCGTCCAAACCGAGGCCGGGCAGTGCTACGGCCGCAACACCGTTCTTGAGGAAGTCTCGACGGTTGAAAGGGCTCATTGGGTCTCGCTCTGCGGCTTGGGCGGACACGTCCGCCGATGAACCAATCAAGCTGCCCAATCCGCTCGGCAAGATCGTCTCTGCGTCGACGGGAACGAGCACAGTGCGGCCGTTGACCACGACCGGCAGCAGGCCACCGGCCTGCGACGCCTCCAGCATCATTGCTGCGGCCTGGACCGGTGCAGAGGTCACCTCGATAGAGGCTTCATCCCTGCACTCGGGCAGCTTGAACCACAGTAGGTCCGCAGGAATCTTGAGGCTATGCGCCCACCTCATGAGCTTGCCGAGGTCGTGCGGCGGCTTTCCGCTCTCGATCCGGCTTAACTGCGCCTGGTTCAGGTCGAGCCATCCGGCCATCGCCTCTTGCGACACCACACGGTCATGCCATGGGTGCGTGCGGTAGGCGTAGAACACGTGACCCATGTGCCAACTGGCGAGCGCTTCGCGCATCCGTTCGTGTTGCCAAAATTCAAGCGGAACCTGGGGCGGATCGGCGACCGCAGCGGCAGCAATTTTGCGCTGGCACGTCGCACAACGCTCGCCCTGGTTATCCCGAGCCAGACGGGTGCCGCAAGCGCAGTGTCGTACGTGCCGCTGTGCCATGTGCCGTACTCCGTAGGGGCTTTGCCGGTATGCCGGGGCCAAGCCTACGGACCCTAGGCCGCCGGGGTGGCCCTGTCTATGCGGGCCATACATACCCCCTTATGCGGTAGCGCCATGACGTCCGGTGGCCCTTGGCCCCCAAGCTCGACGCGGTGCTTCACCCCCGATAGCGAACCGCAAGGGAGTGCCGTATGACCCCGGAACACTTCGTCAGCCGATTGGAGCTTGCCGCTCAGAAGGATGCGGTGCGCTGGGCCAGACGACACGCCCGCGACGTTCTGAGCATCTGGCGCGTACACCCCGACCACATTGAGACGGCCGCCCTCGTCGTCTCCGAGCTGGTCACGAACGCCGTGCAGCACGTCATCAAGGGCACGCCGGCCACCGGGCCTGCTCGGTTGACGTTGATCCTGCGGCACCGCGGTACGCACCTGATCGTCAAGGTAGCCGATCCCGACGTCCGACCGCCGGTGATGCAGGGGGCAGCAGCGCCAAGCGCGGAGAGCGGCCGAGGGCTGCTCATCGTGGAAAGCGTCTCGAAGGAGTGGGGCTACTACCTCCCACCGACCGGCGGCAAAGTCGTTTGGTCCTCGCTCGCGCTGGTTTGGCACCACCAGCAGTAAGCCCATGGCGACCGTTTCGGGCTAAGGGTCGCATTGCTCAAAAACCCGCCTACCTAACGGAGTTCCCTCATGCCTGCTTCCGCGACCATGCGCTCTGAACTGGCCGCCCTGGTCGATGAACAGCAGACCACAACCAAGCTCCTCCAAGCCCAGCTCACGAAACAGCTTCGTGCGCTCGACACCAAGGAGAACAACCTCATCGAGCTGGCCGCCGACGGCAGCCTGCCCCAGGCCAAGATCAAGGCCAAGTTGCAAAAGATCACCAAACAGCGGGATCGTCTGACGACCCGGCTCCACGACGTCGATGAGGACCTCAGCACGGCGGCCGAGATCATCGAGGCGTGCTTGCAGCTGCTGCAAGATCCGCTGGCGCTGTACCGGCGCTGCAATGAGCAGCAGCGCCGCCGGCTGAACCAAGCTCTCTTCGAGGCGCTGTACATCGAAGAAGACCGAACGGCGACGTTCGGGTGAGACACACGCTCAAGGAGCCGTTCGCCATCCTGCACGAGGCTCAGAACCAACACCACACCCCCACGGGGCCGCCAGAGGCCCCGCCCAGCCTCCGGGCCGTCCTACCGGCCCCCAAACGGCAAAGCGCCCCTCCCCAGCCGGGGACGGGCGCTGGCCTGCAACTAACAAAGGCCGCCCTGGCGGGCGGCCCTTGGAAGGTACCGGGTTCCAACAATCTTCTTATGGTGGGCGATACTGGGTTCGAACCAGTGACCTCTTCGGTGTGAACGAAGCGCTCTCCCACTGAGCTAATCGCCCGGGAACGCACTGAACCATACAGGTCTCCGCGCGCTCGGTTCAAACCGCGGGGCGTCCGCCGGACAGGCGGGTCAGGAGGCCGCGGCGGCCGGCCCGCATCATCAGCCGGTGGTTGGCGCGGAAGAACGGCCTTCCCACGACGGCGAACCTGCGCAGCAGCGGCTTGTTCACGTCGACGACCTGGTCGTAGCGGGCGAGGCTGCCGTGGCCGTGCGGGGTGATCGTCCAGCGCGCCCAGCCGTCGAGGTCCCCGCTCATGGCGATCTCCAGCACACCGGCCTCCCGGTCGCGCCGCACCTCGCGGGCGGTGAAGGTCAGGGCGTAGGGAAGGAGGGAGCGGACGGTGATCACGCCGCTGGCGCCGTCGCCGCGGCGCACCGCGCGCACCTGGGGCCACCAGCGGGGATAGTCCTGGGCCCGCTCCAGCACGTCGTAGACGGCGGAGGGCGGCGCGGGCAGTTCCCACTGGCTGCAAAAGCGGTAGCGGCGGCGGTCCATGCACCGAGTCTGCCCGGGACCGGCGGGTTCGCGCCGGATCTGAGTACGCCCTCTGAGTACCCGCACTCATGCCGGTCGCCGTGACCCGGACCACACTCCAGGGCATGACGCACTTTCCGCCACCGGCCGAGGAGTTGCGGCTCATCGATCAAGAGCTGCGCCAACTGGACTCCCGGCGGGCACAGTTGCTCCACCGTCGCGCCTGGCTGATCACGGCCCTGCAGCGGGCGGCGCGGACCGCCGCGGGCCCGGTGCCGCCGGCGCCGCCGCGCCCCGATGCCTCGCCGCCCCGGGTCCAGAACGTCCTGCTGGTGCTGGGCGGTGTCCTGCTGACCATCGCCGCGATGGCGTTCACGCTGGTCAGCTGGGGTCACCTGGGGATCGCCGGGCGGGCCCTGGTGCTCGGCGGGGTCACACTGGCGGTGCTCGCCGTCCCGGTCGCGCTGCTGAAGCGCGGTCTGCGCTCGACGGCGGAGTCGGTGGCGGGCCTCGGCCTCGCGCTGACCGTGCTCGACGCCTACGCGCTGCGCGAGGCCGCGCTGCCGGGCGTGGACGCCGCCGGCTACACGGCTGTCGCCTCGGCGCTCCTCGCGGTGCTGTGGGCGGCTTACGGTCTGCTGCCGTACGCCTCGGCGCTGCGTCTGCCCCTGCCGGCGGCGCTGGTCGCCGCCCAACTGCCGCTGATGCTCGGGGCGGTGGCGGCCGGCCTGGACGTCTTCTGGCTGACGGCCGCCGTGCTGGTGACGGCGGGCCTGGACGCGGGGGTGGCGCTGCGGGCGCCCGCCAGGTCCGTCCGGATCACCGCCGTGTGCGGCGCGGGAGTCCTCGGCACCTGGGGCGTGGCTGCCGCGGGCTGGTTGTCGTGGACGGCCACCGGACCGGGCACCGCCGCCCGTGCGGCGGTGCTCCTCCTGTTCGCCGCGGCGGTCGCGCTGGCCGCGGCCCGGCGGGAGCGGGCCGGGAGGCAGGCCGGCCTCGCGGTCGTGGCCGGCCTGCTGACGGTCGCCGCGCTGGGCGGCACGGCGCGTTCCGCGCTGCCGGGCGCCTGGACGGTTCCCGGGTATCTGGCGTGCGGGATCGCCCTGTTGGCGGCCGTACGCGTACGGCGGCTGCCGGAGCGGGTGCGGCGGGGGCTGGCGCTGGCGTCCGCGGTCGTCCAGGGGACGGCCCTGCTGTGGACACTGCCGCTGGTCGGGCTCGCGCTGCTGGGGCCGGTCGCCGGCGTGGAGCGGGTGTGGTCCGGGGCCCCGGCCGGCCTGCGCGAGGCACTGTCGGCGGACGCCGTCTGGCCCGCCCACGCGCAGACGGTGCCCGTGGTGCTGGGAGCGGTCGCCGCCGTCCTGTTCCTCGCGGTACGGGACGCGGCCCGGCGGCCCGCGGCCCTGAGCGGGGCGCTGGTGCTGGTCTGGGCGACGGCGCTGGTCCTGCCGCCGGTCCTCGACGTCCCGTACACCGCGGGACTGGTGGCGCTCGCGGTCC
>NZ_AGBF01000004.1 GCF_000225525.1 Streptomyces zinciresistens K42
GTCGACGGGGGGCTGGTCCTCGGCTCGCAGTCCCGGGGTGCGCCGGGCGATGGCGAGATCTTCCTCATGGAGGCGCTCGCAGGCGGCGAACAGCCTTCGGGACATGCCAAGGTGGACCTCCGTGCCGGGGATGCGGCAGCTGAGGAAGTCGTCGAGTCCTCTGGCGTGGAGTCCGGCGCGAAGGATGTGCTGTTCGGTGTCGGCCGCCTCTCCGCGTGCCTCGTCGCGCATGGCGAGAGTGAACGGGTCGTCTTCCAGGGGGGTAGTCAGCCCGGAGCGCCGGCGGCGGGAGGAGCGGTCGGCGGCCACGGGTACGGCGCGCAGCTGTGTGGCGGGGACGGAGCGCAGCGCGAGGTAGGTCAGCATCTGGGCGCGTGCGGCCCCGATGAGGGCGTCGTCGCTGTCCCCGAGACGGTCTTCCAAGTTGGCCGGGCCCACTGCCTCGTCGCCGGTGCTTGATTCGGCAGGGGCAAGCGGCGGCAGACCGGGGTGGAGTTCGTGGTCGATCGTGAGGAACAGGTCGTCTTCGAACCTCACGGATGCTCCGACCAGCACGGTGCGGTGTGCATACGCGCCGAGCACCTGGCTGCCGGCCGCGAGCTGCTCCCACCCTTCTCGGAGCTTCTTGAGCCCCACGTCGCCGCCCTTGGCCTCGATGAGCCAGTACAGCTTCTCCGTCTCGTGGCGTCCCCACAGATCGGGCAGCTTCTTCTTAGGGTCCTTGAACGTCTTGAGCAGGGCGGGGACGGGGCCGCCGAGTTCGAGGTGCTCGGTCTGGCCGAGGCCCAGCAGGGAGCGGCAGGCCCACTCGGTCATCGTCATGCCCAGCCGGTAGCCGGCGGCGACCTTGGCGCTGCGCTCGGTGCCGTGCGCGTACACCGGGTTCCAGGTCAGGCGCCGCCCTTTCGCGCCGTCCACGGGGTGCCGGGGCGTCACGGGGTGCGCGCCGAGGTAGGCGTACAAAGGGGAGACTCGGGCGACGAGTTCCCTGTGGGCATAGCGCGGCTGGTTCTGCAGGTGCGGGGTGACGTCGCGGCCGACTTCAGTGGCTGCCTTGATGATCTCCCGCCAAGTGGTGGTCGGCGCGTACCAGCCGTCGGCGGCAGGGAACCCGTCCGATCCGGTCCACGCCGTGTGCTTGGCCGTCCGCCATTGCCGCCGGGGCTTCCTCGCAGGTCCACCCCGGAACAGGACCGGTACGTCGAAGCTGTCGGCGTACGTCAGCGGAGGCGCGTCGGGGACTTCTGCAGGGATCATGCGGCTCACTCTGGCACGGCCTCTGGCCGCCACCGGAGCTGGGCACCTAGCCGGGGCGAGGGTCCGGCGGGGCCGACCGGCCATGAACCCGTCTCCGGGCCCGAGGAGAAGGATGAGCAGTTCGCCGGGGGCAGACAGGAAAGATCGCGGAAGGACTGGCCAACGTGCGCGAGAGCATGTCAACGTAGACGATCTCGCAAGAAACCCCAGGTCAGAGAGGTGATAGCCCGTGACCGTAGCCCCCGTGAGTCCCGGTTTCTCCACCACCGTCGAAGCGCTCCGACTACGGCAGTGGCAGCTCGGTCCCGGCCAGCCGACCCTGGTTATGGACCAATTCTCCGCCGAGGACTTCCACCTGGTCGTCGATGACCGTGCGGACGTACACGTCAACAGCAAGGACGGCCGCTTCTACCTCGGCTGGTTCCCGCTCGGCCGTCCCGGCACGGACCGCGAAGGTTGGAAGATCGCGGTCACGGGCACCGCCACGATGCCCGGTTACCAGGTCTCCTTCGACGTCGAGACGCCGGCCGACATCGTTGCCGCAGCCGTAGCCCGTGTACTGGAGACTTCACGCCTCCTCTGACCTTGCGAGGACTGCCCGCTCACAAGCCGCCGGCCGAACCGAGCGCCGGCCGCTCTCCCTTCCCTCGTTCTCTCGCCCCAAGGAGATGCTCGTGACGTCCTCGGAAATGACCGTCGCCGACCTCATCGAACTGCTCGCAGCCTGCGACCCAAGTGCTCCGGTGCGCCAGGCCATGAACCCCTTCTTTCCGATGGCCCATCGCTTGGCACAGGTCCTGCAAGCGGTCGACGAGACCGGCCGGACCGTCGTCTACCTCGCCGAAGGACGCGAGGAAGACGCACAGCTCGGTCACCTGCCGCCCGAAGTCGCCATCGAGCTGACGTGGCAGGGCCCCGTCCAGGCGCCGCCGCGCCGCCCCCGCCGCCGCGCCGGCGGCAACTAGAAACGCACCGAGCCTTTGGAGGCGCCCCTGTACTCCCACCTTCAGCCCGACCCGTCGGCCCCACCCGCATTCTGGGTCGGCCCCCGCCACCTGGCAGGTGACGACGGGCGCCCGTACGACGCTGTCGCCGACGCTCTCGCGGGCCTGGGCTGGACAAGCCTGACGATCGTCCGCGGACGGCATGAGCCGGACGAGGCGGAGCAGGACCGTCAGGTCCTGCGCAGCATCGTCCTGCACATCAGCCCCGACGGCCTGCGCTGGGCCCAGTGGTGCATGGCCGACGAGCCGTTCCACCTGGGTGCACTGCCGATCGCCTGGCAGATCTCCGCCCGTGACGAGACGACCAGCCTCGCTGGTTGGTCGGCCTACTTCACCCGCGACGTTCCCGGCGAGGCCGTTGCCGACTTCCTCCTCGCCCTCGACGCCCACGAACAGCCCACCGTGCCTCTGGCTGGCGCCGAGGTGGTCCTGGACGCCGTCGCCACCCAGGGATGGTTCCGCGACATCGACGAGCCCCAAGCCGCGGCGATGGATCCGACGGGCGCCTCGCACATCAGCCTTGGCGAGGTGCCGCCCCTCATCCAGGACGGCGACCCGCGCGTCCTGGTCACCGAAGCTGACGAAGTGGGCCCGGCCGGATGGCAGACATGGTCCGAGCCCGTACTCGGCGCGCCCTACCTGTGGGTGGCCTCGTTCGCCGCCGGCGTGCCGCACGATCTCGTCGCCGCCTTCGCCACCTCCCTCAGCTCGACCGCACCGGTCCTGCGCCGGGTGCTGCCCGAAGCCACCCAGGAGCGGCTTCTGCGCGCGCCGGCCACCTGACCGTCTCGCCGTACCGAAGCCCGGCGCCCTCCCCGGTGGAGGGCGCCGGGCCTTCGTGCTTCCCGGACACCGTCGTCCCATCTGCCCCGTAAACGCACTGCTGCCTCCGACCTTCCCGGGTCGGAGGCAGCAGTGCGTTTACGGGAATAGATCAGGGCGTTGCGGTGGCCTTGGCGAGGGCCCGATCGAGGTGGCGGTCGACGAGGGCCGGAGAGCCGGAGACGACGAGCAGCAGGCTGCCGTCGCGGATCGCGGTCTGCTTGAGGACCGTGCTTCGTCCCTCGGCGGTGAAGGTCAGGAGCTGGCTCCACTGCTCATCACCGCGGTCGTGGGGTGCGGGCAGCTTCTGGGTGGCGATGTCGATCGGGGCGCTGCCCGCGAGGACTTGATAGTTCGGGCAGCCGGTCATGGCGTCGAAGATCCGGTTGGTGCCGTCGGACAGCTTCGTCGGGCTGTCGCTGTAGAGCTCCTCGGAGATCTCCGAGGAACTGCTGCCGTAGGTGAAGTCGGCCTTCGCCTTGTGCGGGAAGGTGAGGGTGCCGCCGGTCGCCGCGTCGCCGCCCAGCTCGCTCAGCGCGGGGCAGCCGAGGACGGTGGCATCGTCGTGCTGACCCGCACGCTGCGGCTTAGGCCGGTAGCCGCTGCCGAGGTCAGCCTCGGTGAGCAGACGGGACACCAGCGCGGCCGAGGTAAGCGTGGCCGGTTCGCGGTGAGCGTCGGCCGGCTTACCGGTTCGGCTGGAGGAGGCGGTCTGCTGGTCAGCTCCGCCGGTCTCGGGGGAGCAGGCGGGCAGGGCGAGGAGGGCGGCGGTGATGCCGAGGGCGGTGGTGGCGACGCGAACGCGCATGACGGAACTGACCCCTTGGTGCTAGTGACGGGTGGTCAGTGCGGGCCCGGGGGCCCGGTGGGGTCGTAGGGGTGGTGGTCAGTGCCCGAGGTGGCGCAGGCAGTCCTCGAACGTTTCGTGCGTCGCGTCCGCCGGTCCGCTGTTGCGGTTGTACCAGGCGGTGTCCAGGCGGGTCTCCCGCTGCTGGTGGCCGGCCCGGCACCGCAGCCAGATCTCGTCTCGGGTGGAGAGGATGAGCCAGTCCCGGTAGGCCCCGCACTCGGCACAGGCGGTCATCTCACCATCGACAACCAAGGGCTGCTTCCAGGGCATCATCTTGCCCTCGACCTGATCGTGGCTCGGCACGCGCAGCTCCGGCGGAAGGAAGTCCGGTGCCGCAGCGGTCGGCTCGTCGCTCTGCGGTGCGTCCGTCGGCGCCCTGTTCCACGGCGGCATCTGGTTGTGTCGTGCGACCAGCTCGGCGAGCTGCCGCTCCACTTCGCTCGGCCCCTTGGCCCGGCGGCGTATGCGGTGAAACACCCTGGCGCCCTCCTCTGCCTCGTCACCTCGTCCTGCGCGCCTCATGATCGTGCCCGACGCCCCCGCCGGTTTCAATTCACAAAGTTCACAGTCTCCTCCGGCCAGGTCAGCAGGGGCGCTTGGGCGCATCGAGCGGGCCTAACGGACCGGCCGGGCGGCGTCTTCGCCGTTCCGTCGCTTGCCGGGCGCGGGGCGGCTCGTCGCCGTCCCGCGCTTCGTGGACCGGGTGGTTGTGGTGCCCGTCTCGGGCAGACGGGAGGCGTCGGCGGGCAGGTTTGCGGCTCGCCGCATCCGCCACACGAGCACGTCGCTGACGGACTCCGCGGTGCCGAGTTCACGCCCAGCGGCAACCTCGGGGAGCAGAGCGGCCGGGTCGTAGCCGGCGGCATCGGCTTCCGCGATGGTGGCGGCCAGGGCGTACCAGCCGGGCTCCGCGAGGACCTGTTCGGCCAGATCCGGCAGGGCCTCGCGCAGCAGCGCGGTCTGGCGCTGGAGCATCGGCCGACTCAGGCGCCGACCGCGCTCGTAGAGAATCCCGAGGGGCTGCGCGGCGGCGGCCTGGTAGGCGGCGCGCAGGTGATGAGCGGCTCGGGTGGCGGCCTCGGCCTGCTGGGCATGTCCCTTGCGAGCATGCCAGTGCGCGGCGGCCGTGATCAGGAAGAACAGCATGTCGATCGCCATCGCCGTGGTGGCGGCGTCCTCACCGCGGCCGAGCGCCGGGCCGCCCTGGACGAGTTCGCGAGCGGCCTGCCGTAGAGCGCGATCGTGGCCCCGTACGGCGCGGACGTGGGAGCGCGAGGCTCGCTCAAAAGCTGTTGCCGCGTCGCGCAGTTCGCGGCGGGTGTGGGCGGCGGACGTTTTCGCGAGGGCATCCAGGACCTCGCCGGCCGCGGCGATGTGGGCGGCGGCGACCGCGTCCTCGTCGTGCTCGAAGACGAGCACGGCTTGCCACGCGGCCGAGGCCGTTCCGCGGCGGGCAGCGGCCGGACCGTCCGGCCCCGGACGGATCGCGTCGTTCTTGGGGGGAGCCGGGGCGTCGGCGGACCAGCGTTCGCGGATGCGGGGCAGCGACAGATCGGGAGCCAGACGGGCGCCAGGGTAGAAGACCGGCTCGCCGTCCTTGTTCAGGTCGTCGGGTAGCGCAACTTTGTATCCGAGCAGGTCGCCGGAGGGTGCGGCGCGCTTTCGGATCAGGAGGCCGGCGGCGGCGAGCCGGTCGAAGAACTCTTCGTCGCTGCGCGCGCCGCTTACCGCGCGTCGTACGGCTTCGCGTAGTTCCTCGCGGGCGGTGCGCTCGCGGCCCTGCCGCTCGGCCTTGTGGCGTTCGGCGCTGGTGGGACGCTTCGCTGCGGTGCCGTCGCCGGGGGCGACCTGGTGGAGGCCGAGTTCCTTCTCGATGAGGCGGGCTTCGGCCTGGGCGCGGGAGCCGGAGCGAAAGTCGTCGGGTCGGTGGCCGTCCTCGGTGACGAGGGTGGCGACGATGTGGATGTGATCGTCGGCGTGGCGCACGGCGGCCCAGCGGCAGCCGGATTGTCCCTCACCCGGGTCAATGCCCGTAGCGGCGACGATGCGACGGGCGATGCCTGCCCATTCCTCGTCGGTCAGGATCCGGTCGCCCGGGTCGGCTCGTACAGAGGTGTGCCAGACGTGCTTGGCCGGGCGGGCGTGCTTGGCCAGGGCCATCATCGGCTGGTCCAGGAGCCGCTGGAGGTCGGTGAGGGTGGCGTTCGGGTCGCGTCCGGGGTCCGGGGACATGCCGTCGAAGGAGGCGACGAGGTGGGGGTCGGTGTGGTCCTCGTGCTTGCCGGTGTCGTAGAGGTAGTAGAGGAGACCTCGGGTGTCCGACCCGGACGGGTTGACGCTGGGGATCATGAGCCGTGGTGCTCGATCAGCCGAGCGGCGGCCTGGTGGGCGGTGTCGGCGGCACGCCGAACGGCGGCGATGGCCGCTTCGAGGTGAGGAACGTCCACGCCGGAGTTGAGCGCTTTGACTGCCTGGTTGAGGTTGCTGCCGGCCCAGCCGAGCCGACGCCGGCTGTCGAACAGGGCGGTGATCACCTCGCGTTCGTCGGCGATCTCTGCACTGGTACGGCTGAGGTCGCGGGCAGCGGCGAGCGCGGAACGCGCGAGGAACCCGGCGACGGATAGATTGCACTGGGCGGCGGCGGACTTGATCAAGGCGTACTCGTCTTCGTTGAATCGTGTGGCGGGCTGACGCAGGCGCTTCTTGGCGGGCGGCTGACGCGGTCGCTGACGAGCGCGCTGTCGGCGGGCGCGCGGCTCGCTCTGCTTCTCCTCCTGCCCCGGCTTCGATCCGCCCCCGGTCGAAGCCCGAAGGACCTGCGCCCCCCGGTGCAGGTCCTCTCCCGCCCCCTCGGGGGCGGGTTCGGCGGAAGCTATGCTTCCGCCCCAACTTGCTCGCCCCGAGACCGAGTTGGAGCCACGATCAGGTTCCGGGGTGGTGCCGTTCTTGGGTGCGTTCGTCATTGAGATTCGGGCCTCGTAGAGCGGGTGCGTTGCTGGATGGTTGCGGCCAGCGCGAGAACTTCGGCTGGGCTGGCAAGGACGCGAACCGGTCGGTTGGGACGGTCCTGGACGAGCCACTGCCCGGTCGGCGTGAGGACGACGGCGTGGAGGAGTTGCCGGCGGACCAAGACATCCGCCCAGGCACCGGCCTCGGCGGTGGTGGGCCCGGAAAAGCGAGGGGGACGAGGAATCATGGCGTACCTCCTAAGCGGGGCGGTGGCCCGGCGTGGAGCCGGGCCACTTTTACGGATACGGGCCTTTGCTGGGATTTGCCGGTTCAGCCGCATTCGGGGCAGCGTCCGACGTGGCTGTTGAGCGCGCGGGCCATCCGCTGTTTCGCCGAGGCTGCCTGCTTCGCGCTGGACTTCGCCGCCGGCCTGCCCGCATGCCGCTCGGAGTGAGCGAGCATGAATCCGATCTCGCGCTCGTACTCGGCGCGGACCGTCTTGAACTGGTGGCAGGTCTTCATCGGGCGGTGCTCCTCGTCGTCGTGGTGTCCGCGTTCCGCAGCTCCTGGAGGACCAGGCCGAGTCGGTCGTTACCGACACCCGTCAGGCCCTGGCGGCGGATGATTTCGCGCAGCTGCACTCGGGTGATCGCGCCGTTGCCGTCCCGTTCGAGCAGAGCCGGCACATGGGGACGCACCTCACGGACAAGCTGGCGCTCGGACTCACCCAGCTCGCGTGCCTGGCGCTCCGTCTGCGAGCGGGACCGTGCACGCTTGTCCTTGTTCTTCGTCCGGGAGGTCCTGGTCGGCTTCCGGCGAAGCGGGACCTTGTGTCCTCGGTCCTGGGTGGTCTCGGTCCCGGACTGTGGGGCGGTCGGTCCTCGGTCCTGGGTGGTCTCGGTCCCGGACTGTGGGGCGGTCGGTCCTCGGTCCTCGGTGGTCTCGGTCCCCGACTTCGTGATGCCCGGTCCCCGGTGAGAATCCGGGTCCTGAGCTGCCACTTCTCGCGTGCTGTGGTCGGTCCTCATGGCCGCTGCGTCCCGCGCTGCGGCTCCCGGTCCGGCGAGCACGGTCCCTGGGACCGCACCGTCTTCAGAGGGCTTGGTTCCCGCGAACGTTCCCGTTGCGTCGCCCTTGGTCCTTGCGCCGACCTCGGCTTCCGTGTTCTCGGGGACGGGGCCCCGAGGAGCCCTCGGTCCTCCGTCCGGGACCGGCTCGTCGGAAGCGTCGGGACCGGGGACGGGGACCGGCACATCCGATGTCGGCTGTACGGGGACCGTGGCCGCCGATGCGCTGCTGTGCGCCGGGGACCAGGGAGAAGGGAGCGGGACCGTGGCGAGCGCCAGCGCGTGTCGCCGAGCGGCGAGCTGGTCGAGCAGCTGCGCCCGCTGGTGAGGGTCGGTGCCGACCGAAGCCCTGCCGACCGCCTTCGACAGGCGTCGCGTCAGCCGCCGGCCGCGACGGCTCTGCTGCTGCTCGGGTGTGCGCTCGGCGAGGCGGGCGGCGAGGGTGACCGCACGGGCGGTGGCCCGGTCCCGGGTGATCTGCGCGGCGTCGCGGTCCCGCGCGGCGATGCCCAGGCGGGACAGCAGCCGCTCGCGTGCCTCCCGGCCCAGGACGGCGATCAGTCCGTTCGAGGCTGCACCCGGGGTGCGCAGGCGCAGTTCGATGCCCATGGCCAGGTGCCACAGCATCGCCGCCATGACCGGTCCGACGAAGGCGCGGACCGTGCCGCCGATGGGGCCGCTCTCTGCGTAGGCGGGGATCACCTGCACTGTGGTGATCACCCAGACCAGCGTGCCCGGCAGGCCGGGAGCGCCCTGGACGGCGAGGTTCTGCCGTGCCATCAGCGCGGTGGCGAACAGGGCGAGTTCGGCGGCGGCGAACATGGCGGCGCGCTCGGCGGTGCCGGCCATGTCGAGGTAGTCGGCCGCGAAGCGCCAGCTGGTGTCGGCGCTGTAGGCGGTGCAGCCCAGGGCGGCGACGGCGGCGACCTTGACCGCCGGGCCGCCGAGACGTTTCCGCGGGCGGGTTCCCCGGCGCCGGATCGCCCAGGCGGTCAGCACGAGCGCGAGGGCGGCGGGCACGGCGGCGGCGAGGAGGAGAGGGAGGTCCGAAGTAGCACCGAAGGCGAGGACAGGGTGGGTCATGCTGCCTTTCCGAGAGGGGCGTGCGCCGGGGTCGACGCCGCCGGGCGGCCTGTCGGCTGCTGAGTGCCGGGAGCTGCGGGCGCGGGGGTGCCCTTGGCCTTGGAGGTCTTCTTCCGCTTCTTCTTGGAGCGGGGCACGCCGTAGTTGCGGTCCCGGTCGAAGACCTTGTTGGCCGCTTGCCGGAGCAGGTCGCGGGCGTGCTTGTGGCTGATCTGCAGGGCGGCGGCGAGTCGGTCGGGCTGCCAGCCCCGGACGTAGGCGTGGTCGATGGCCACCTGCCGCTCGGCTTCCGTCAGGTGCACGTCGCGTCCCTGGAAAAAGGCGGTCACACGCCGGTAGTCCAGGCGCCGGTGCAGGTTGTCGTGCAGCGGGCGCCGCTCGGCTTCGGTGAGCCCGCCCCAGACGCCCTCCTTGAGGACGTTCTCCAGGGCGAAGTCCAGGCACACGCGGCGGACGGGGCACCAGCCGCACAGCTCCTTCGCCTCCGCGATCTCCTCGTGATCCCGGGGACCGGGGAAGAACACGGCGTCGGCGTCCTCGACGTCCATGCCGTGGCACGCTCCGCGGACGTGCCAGCTGGTGTCTCCGATGCCGCGCAGGCCGGTGGCCGGCGCGTCGTGGGTGGTGATGTGGCGCAAGGCGAGTCTCCGATGTGCTGCCACACCGGCCGGCTGGCGCAGTGCCTGGCGGGTGCGGCGTCGGGCGCCGGCTGCGGCGCGTGGGTGTGCGCCGCATCCGGTGCGGGACGGTGAGGTTGCGGCGGTGCAGCGGACGGGATGCACGCGCCGGAGGCGCCGGTCAGGCCAGGGCGGGCTGCTCGGCGTGCTGGGCCTGCTGGGCGGCGAGGTCCACACGGCCGGGGTGCGGGGTGGCGCGCGGTGTGATGGCGCGTACCCCGTCGTTGGGGCCGATCCGGCGGCGCCGGCACGGCTCGCCGACCGGGGCCAGACACCACTCGCATCGCACGCTCAGGGCATCGGGCAGCCCTTGCGCGACGGCGGCTTCGCGTGCTGCCCGGGCGGGCCGGAACGGTGCGAGAGCGGCGCGGGCGGCGGGCGGTATGCAGGAGCCGATCTGGTCCAGCCGAGCCTGCAGCCTCGGGTTGATCCCCTCCTGGCTGCTGGTGATGGCCGGGGCATACGCGGGCTGCGCTATGCCGGCGGCGACGGCACGGCGGGTGCCGACCAGCTCTGCGGTCCAGGCGGCCTGGTCGTCCGGGTCCGCGGACGGTGTGGGGTCCCAGTGGAGGGCCAGGCGGTTGCGCCGGTAGCTCTCCCAGGGGCGGACCACGTCTGCGGGTTGGATCTGGTACGGCGAGGTGCGGTAGTGCTGGCGGGCGGCGATGCGGGCGTCCCAGCCGTGCGGGGTGGCCATCGGCACGTCGCCGAGCA
Source organism: Streptomyces zinciresistens K42 (assembly GCF_000225525.1). Lineage (GTDB taxonomy): Bacteria > Actinomycetota > Actinomycetes > Streptomycetales > Streptomycetaceae > Streptomyces > Streptomyces zinciresistens. The sequence goes on from NZ_AGBF01000004.1 coordinate 10,424, forward strand.
ACTCGTGCCACTGGGCGAGCTGGTCGCGGACCTCGCCCTCGTCGGTGCGGATGCTGCGGGGGTCGAGTCGGCCGATGTAGGCCAGCAGGGCGGCGATTTCGCGGCGGTCCACGGTCAGCCCTCCGTTCCGGTCGGCTCGTCCAGGGCGGCGAGAAGGGCGGCGGTGTGCTTCTCGGCCCGCGTCATGCCACCGGGCGCGGCGGTGTTCTGGCCGGGCACGGCGTAGAGGTTCGGGCGGTTGGGGGCGTGTTCCCGGGTGATCCAGGCTCGCCAGTCGGCAGCCCAGGCTTCCACCGGCCTCGGGGCGTGGGCCGCCCGGTGGGCACGCCACTTCGCGTCGGCGGCCTGCAGGCCATGCGCGCCGAGGCGGTCGAGGTGTCCCTGCTGGCGGGCCCAGGTGTGGGTGGCGGGGTCGACCTGCCACTCGGCAGCCGAGGTGACCGCAGCACCACCACTACTGCTGTACCTCCGGTTCAAATCAGGTTCACTACGGTTCTGTGTGCCGGTGGCCGGTACATCGCTGTGCCGGTGGCCGGTACGCCGCTGTGCCGGTTTCCGCCTGGACCTGCCGGTTTCCGGTACTGCCGGTTTCCGGACCCTGGCGGGGGATTCCGGCACCTCACGCGGGCGGATTCCGTACCGCCGCAGCGCCGACAGCCGGAGCTTGGCAGGACCAGTGGGCTCGTCCGGCACCGCCGTGTCGCCCGCTTCCTCCCGCTGCTCTCGCAGTGCCTGTGCGACTGCTTCGGCGGCGAGCGGCAGGCGGTAGACCGTGCTGCGCTGCGGGCCCACCAGGTCGTCGAGCTGTTCCAGCTCGCCGGCGAGGACGAGGCGTTCGATGGCTTCGCGCACCGTGGAGACCGAGGCGTGCGTGCGCTTGGCCAGGCTGGACAGGGAGGCCCAGGAGATGCACTGATCGTCGGCCACCCGGTCGGCGATCGACAGCAGGACCAGACGCGCGGCCCCTCGGCTGGAGCTGTGCTCCCACACCCACTCGCGAGCTTCGCTGCTCACCGGCCGCTCCCGGCAAGCGGGCGGGCGGGGCGGCTCGCGGGGGCCTGGATGGTGCGGTCCGGCTCGGGGCGCTGAGGCGCCGAGGCGGAGCTAGCTGCCGCGCAGGCCGGACGGTAGGGCCTTTTGCGCAGGGCGGAGCGCATGCAAGAATCTCCTTTGGTGTTGCCACGCTGAGACGCCCCGTGGAAGGGATCAGCGTGGTGATGGTGGCGATCTCCGCCCTTGCCGGGGCGGTACAGCCGTTAAGCGTCCGGCGTCCGGGAGTTGCCGCTCTCGGGCGCCGTCGCTGTGTCCTGGGACCTATGAGGCCCGGAGGTTGTGCACGTCATTGCTCCTGTGCTCGTCCGCGCGGGCGGTCTGCCCGGCGGGGGACGACGAACATACGCACGGCTCCGCGTCAAGGTCCAGAGTTGGTTCTTAAACCCTGTAGAAGTCGCGTGAGCTGCTGCGACGGGGGTGGAGCGAGCATGGGTGAGTCCTAGCGCGTACGTAGGCCACGACGGCCGGGCAAGGAGCGCTTACCGCACCCCGTCGGCGTCACAACACTTCAGTGAAGCTGTGATCGAAAACCTACGCCAGAGTGATCCCAGTCTGTCAACACTGAAGTGAAGAGTCTCGGCCTTTGGTCCTGGGAACTACACTGCAGTACAGTCCGGAGTCGGCGTCTAGATGAAAGGAGTCGGTGATGGTGGAGTCCAGCGGACCGGCGGAGGCGCCCGGCGGCGCGGCCGACGCTCGGCGCTCATTCGCCGACAAGCTCAACCACCTGTTCCAGACCGTGACGAACCCGGAGACCGGCAAGCGCTACACCAATGCCGAGGTCGCCCGGGCGATCTCCGTGTCCGAGAGTGCGATCTCGCAGCTGCGGACCGGTGCGAAGCCCAACCCCACCTACACGACGGTGGAACGACTGGCCGGCCACTTCCACGTCAAAGAGCAGTACTTCTTCTCGGACTACGACGCCGAGGAGGCTGAGAAGGTGCGCGCCTCCATGGAACTCATCGAGGCCGTAGCCGACAGCGACGTCCGCGGCCTTGCGCTTCGAGCCAACGGCCTCTCGGCGGACAGCTTGAGGATGATCACGGATGTGATCAATCAGGCGAGACGGTGGGAAGGGCTCGACAAGCCCGGGCAGTGATGTGACCTCCCTCACCTGCTGGGTGGATTTGACTGGTATGCCGCGCATGGATCTTCAAGATCGCCTTGGGTAGCCATCTGTACCTATGCAAAGCTCCGCTAGAACCACGCGGAATGATGGGTTCCGGTTAGCGCAGGCCGTGTCAGCGCTCATTCGAGGGCTACAGCAAGGATCTCGTCCATGTTCAAGCGGCAATTCGCGCGCAGAGAGGCGCAGCTGAGGCGACTGTGTGAGGAGCAGTTGCGGGGGATCGAGATATCCGATCCCTACGCGGTGGATGAAATATGCCGGCAGCTCGCCGTCAAGCGTGGCCGCCCCCTGCACCTCCACGAATTGCCTGAGACCGGAGGGGCCAACGCTCCCTGCGGAATGGTCCTCTCGTTCGACCACGGGGATTACGTCTTTCACGTCGCGGCTACCAGCGAGCGGCATCGTGCACAAATCGTGCGCCACGAGCTAGCGCACCTGCTGCTCGGGCACGCCGGGAACAACGAGAGCGTCGTCAGGTCTCTACTGGGAGTCCTGCCTGACGGGGTCGACCCCTCTGCCGTGCTCTCCGCTCTCGGCCGGACGAGCTACGACAGCGAGACCGAGTACGACGCCGAAATGGCCGCCTCCTGCCTGGGAGAGCTCTTTCACGATCTTGCCCACTCGGGCCGGGAACGCGGTCGGTCCGGTGCCGTGGCGCGGCTCGACGACGCCCTGGTCCACCCACGGAGGAACCGCCGCTCATGAGTACATCCACCCTCATCGCCGGCGTCCTCTGGCTGGTGGCTCTGTGGCGACTGCCGTCCCTCCGGCACTCTCGCAAGCAGCGAAGTCTGGCGCTGACCCTGGTGGCTCTCGCAGCTGCCATGACGTTCGAGGTTCCGCCGGTCAAAGAGGCAGTCGATGCCGCCGTCGGTGCAGACGCCAGGCTGTCGCCGCTGCTGAAGCACCTGCTCGGCGTTACCTCGGCGGCATATCTGCTCGACTTCGTCATCGCAGTCGTTCGACCGCAGGGCCTGGCAAGTCGCACCCGGCTGGTGGCCGCCGGCGTGACGTTGCCCCTCATGCTCGCCTTCTACGCCCTGGCCAACTGGACGTCAGGAGGGCCCATCAGGCTTGGGGAGGGCCGTGGCGCCCTCTTTCCCGTCCTCTACATGACGGTCTTCACGCTGTACATCGGCATCGCCATGGTCGTCGCTACATGGCTGTTCCTCGGCGGCGTACGCCACAGTCGGACTCTCCTGGGGAAGGCCGGCCTCGGATTTCTGGGCTTGGGAACCCTGCTCGGAAGCCTGTACGCCCTCCAGCGCATCGTCTTCGTGACGGTTCAGCTTGCCTCCGGCACCAGCTATCCAGTCTTGGAGAACCTTCTCTCCACAACGCTCAAGCAAGCCACCGTCCTGTCGGTCGCAGTCGGCGTCTGCTTGCCTCCTCTCTCCGTCGCCGTGGAATACGTCGCCGCGTGGAGCACCCTGCGGAAACTGCGTCCGCTCTGGGTGCAGCTCACGGAAGCAGCCCCGTATGTGGTGCTGGCGACATCTGTAGGCAGGTGGCGTGTCCGCTTCCGGCTGGAACGGTGCGTCATCGAGATCGAGGATGCCTGCCTGGCGCTTCGCGAGTACGTGTCAGTCGACATGCACACAAAGGCCCGGAGGTTCGTCCGTCAGGAAGGGGTCGCTGCGCAACTCTCTGACGCAGTGGCGGAAGCCTGCTGGTTGCGTGCAGCCGTCCAGAGCGCACGAAATGGGGAACGGCTGCGGGGAGTTGAATATCCACCCCTCGGCGTTACTGGCCGAGACAGAGCGAGCGAACTGTCATGGTTGCGCACCGTTGCCCGCGCGTACCTCTCCTCGCCAGTCGTTTCCGAATTCGTCCGGCAAGAACATTCGTCCGTTTCCCACGAGCAGGGGGCTTCGGAAAGGATCTCCTCAAATGACAACTGATGTCCGCCCCAGCGAGTCGCGGCTGGCCCGCCGCATTACAGACTGGCTTGAGCCGAAGAACTGGATCATCGCTGTCACGCTGCTGGTCGGTTGGCACACCGCAGAATGGACAGGTGTTGCTTGGGGTGTGGTCGGCGCCCTCTTCGCGGCCGTCATCCCGATCACCTTCATCAAGTACGGCATTCGCAAGGGTCACTGGGGCGACAGACACGTCGGAGCGAAGCCAGCACGGCTAGTCGTGATGGCCGTCATCCTGCTCTCCGTAGCCACCGGCATCGTCCTGATGCTTGTCGCGGGGGCGCCGCGCACCATGGTTGCCCTCATCGTCTCGATGCTCGTGACGCTCGCGATTCTCGCCGCGATCACCTTCGCCTGGAAGATCTCCGTCCACCAGGCCGTGTCCGCAGGTGCCTGCGCGATGCTCGTGCAGACCTACGGCCCGTGGATGGCCCTTGGCTTCCTGTTGGTCGTCGTCGTCGGCTGGTCCCGCGTCGAGCTGCGGGACCACACACGCAACCAAGTGATCGCAGGCACCATCCTCGGCACCATCGTGGCCGCAGCCGTCTTCCACCTGGCGCGCTGATCCGAAGGAGGGGCGTGGTTGAGAGCGACCGCTACGCCTCCCAGGTCTCTCACCCGGCTTTCTGGCCCCTGCATCCCCGAGCTCGCGGGCCGACAGGATCGGGTTTCAGTGCTCGTAGGACCAGGCCCGTCCGGTCTGCCGGTACTCGGTCACGGAGATGGGCTGCACTCCGGGGCGCATCCGGGCTGTGTACAGGTGGCCGTCGAGGTGGTCGATCTCGTGGTGGACCAGACGGGCGAGGCCGCGTTCGTAGTCAGTGGTCACGGTCGTCCCGTCGAGTGTCGTGGTCTCGACCGTGATCCGGAGGGGGCGAGGGACGAGGCCGCGTACGTCGAAGAAGCTCAGGCATCCCTCGTACTGGTCGTCGGTCTCCTGCGAGGCGGCGATGCCCCGGGGGTTGAGCAGCAAGATCGCGCCCGCTCCTGGCTCGGCGGGCTGGACGACGGCCGCGGCCCGGCGGATGCCGATCTGTGGGGCTGCAATGCCCATGCCCTTGGCGAACGTGTGGACGCCTGCGATGCGCGCCATGGAGGTGAACAGGCTTTCCACGGCTTGCTCGGCGGCCTCACGTTCGGCAGGGAGTGAGAAGGGGCGTGCTGGCTCGGCAAGGACGGAGGCGCCTTCCTGGACTACGCCGAGGTTGCGCATCTGCTCGCTGGGCCGCATCTCGTTCACGAGAACTCCTGTTGATTCGCGTCGTGTTCGCTCGGCCAACCGCGGTTGCAGTGGACATACGACGGGGTGCGCCGCTCGGGGTGCCGGTCATGCGGGCCAGGCGTTAGCTCGGCAGCTAGCGTGGCGTTGCCAGACATCCGCTGCGACTGTTGAAGCGTCCCGTATGGCCTGATCCAGAGGGTCGGGGATGCTGCCCCGTCCGAGGCCGGCGGAGGCGACTGCAGTGGAGAGCGTTCTGCGCTCGTCCTGGCTCAGCCCTTCGCGGCACACAGAGTGGGCCAGGACGTCTCGTGCGATGTACCCGTCGGGATGCGTCGTCGCTTCGCTGGTGAGGCGGCGCATCAATTCGGCTTGTCGGGACTCTGGGGAGAGGTCGAGCGCAACTAGTCCTACACGAGAGCGGAAGACGGCAAGGTCGGGGGCCGAGTCGAGAGCCAGGTAGTGCTGCACCATCTTGTTGATCGGCTCGACTGGCTGCTCGTCGGCTGCCCTGTGGCAGAGGACGGCAAGGGCTGCCGCGACGGCGTGCTCCCATGGCTCCACCAGGGTGCTCTCGTGTAGGAACTTCAACGCATCGCTGGGCTGCTCGCCGAGGCAGCGGACGAGCACCTCGACTTGGCGCCCGTCGAAGAGGCGCTGTCCCACGCCCCGGTGTTGCCTACTGTGCGCCCGGGCGTAGTCCCATTCACCTGCTGCGACGAGGGCACGGGTTCCGTCGCCGAGGAGTACGGCCCACAGCCATTGGCATACCTGTTGATGGTCGGAAGCCGACTTCGTGAGGCGCTGGAAGGACGTGGCGCGGTCGTCGATGACCGCTTCCGTCTTCGATCTGACTGCTCGGTTCAGGGAATCGAGCAGATGATACGCGCCAGTCCCGTCGCCGTCGCGGATGCGCAGCCGGGCCAGGTTGACCAGGGGTTCCAGGGCGTACCGGGCTTCCTGCGCGCCCAGGGGCTGGGCGCGCAGGACGGCCTCGGCGTGGCGCCAGCACAGAGAGCGTGCCAGGTCCGGCATGCCGCAGTCGCTTGCGATCAGTGCCGCCTTGTTCAGGGCGACGGTTGCGGAGGTCACGTTGTCGTCGCGCTCGGCGGCGGCAGCGAGGTCGGTGATTTCGCGGATGCGTTCAGCGAGAGGCGGGCACGCTGGACGTGGACGGGCAACGAGCGGGAACCGCTTCGCTATCTGGCTGACGTCCATGTCACTGCCATTCGATGACGATGCGGTTCAGCGGGTTGTCGAAGGTGAAGCGGCCGGGCTTCGGGGCGAGCGGGGTCGCGTCGAGTGGTTGGATTTCGAACCCGACGTCGAGCGCCCGGAAGCCCTGGTTCCAGGTGCGGATCTGGTCCGCGACGTCCGAGGCGAGGGCTTCGGCGTCAGGGCCGTGGCCGATGACGCCGAACTCGTACAGGGTGGCGCCATCGGGGGCCTTCTTCGCGTAGGGGCGCCGGGTGAGGTAGGTGAGCGTGCCACCCTCGAAGACCGCGGTCGAGGACGGGTAGGGCGCGGTGACCAGGCCCTTCTCGATGGCCTCGTTGTTGGCGGGCATCCGGCTCAGGCCGTTCGGCATGGCGCAGGCGAGCCACAGCTCCAGGTACTCCGCCGATTCCGGGCCCCGGAAGGTGACGTCCGTCCACGCCTCGGCGCGCGGCTGGCGGAAGATGTCGCGCAGGGCGTCAGCGTCGACCTTCTGGTCTCCGTTGGTGACGAGCGTGACGGTGTTGTCGGGGTCCAGGGGAACGAAGACGCGCGGGTCGTCGGCGATTCCCCGGCGCAGCGGCATGAACGTGTTCATCTGGCTGCCGACGCTGCGCCAGGCTCCGTCCTGGTTCTCGAAGGCGATCGAGCGGGAGACGCTGCCGCGCAGGCGTAGTGGCGTGAGGAGTCGTCCGCCGGGGGCGAGCTGGTCGAGCCAGGCGTGTGGAACGCCGTGGGCGCCGACGGTGGCTTCGATCCGGTCGTACGGCGCGTTGGAGGCGTGGCCCACGGCTCCGTCTCCGAGGACCACTTCGACGTTGTGGATGCCGGCGGCGGCCAGCCCGCCGCGCGCTCCGTCCACGATGTCCTCGTCCACGTCGATCGTGGTGACGTGTCCCGTCTCGCCGACGAGGTAGCCGAGGAGTCCGGCGTTGAAGCCGGTGCCGGCCCCCAGCTCCAGGATCTTCTGGCCGGGCTGGACGTCGAGTTGTTCCAGCATCATGGCGACGATGTCGGGCTGGGAGGCGCAGCTGATGGAGCGGCCGGATCCGTCGAACTTCGTGTCCACGGGTGTGTTGCCGTACGCCTTTTCCAGGGGGGCGTTGGGGACGAAGACGTGGCGGGGTACGGTCCGCATGGCCTCCTCCACCCGGGGCGTGCGCACGCACCCGGTCTCGACCAGGTGGTCGATCAGCTGGGCGCGCAGACGGTCTGCAGAGGGGGCTTCGATGGTGTCACTGTTCACCCCGTTGACCGTAGTGCTCGCCGTCCCCTCAGCTCGGGTGGACGCGGTGTTGTCGCTCGTTCCCATGACTACCTCTTTCGCGAGTGTTGACAAGGTGCGCTGGTCCTGGGCGGGGAGGCCCAGGCGGTTGAAGTGGAAGATGCCGTGGTGGGCGATCACGGCCCGCAACCCTCGTTCCAGGCGGCCCTGACGGTTGAGGTCTGCGAGCTGCTGGCCAAACCACTCGAACGTGGCTATCCACTCGGCCAGCGGCGCGAGTCGGCCCTGGGTGACGCTGCGGCTGGTGGTGCTGACGTCGACGGTCATCAACCGGTGGACAGCGGCCCGGTGCCGTTGCGGACTGCAGACCTCGTCGCCGGGGCGCTCGGCCGCGATCCTCGCCCAGACGTCGCCCTGCTCGTACCAGTCGAGACCCGCCGCGCGCATCGCCACGCTGAGCAGGAGCACCGCCAGCTCGCGGCGGCCGAGCTGGGGACCGGTGACTGCCTGCTGGCGGGCCGCCTCCTCCAGCAGGTGACGGCTGTCGTAGTGGAACAGGGTGTGGGCGATCTTCATCGCGGCGGGGCCGCCGAAGGCTGTCTCTTCCGGCTCGTAGATGCCTCGCGTCCAGGAAGCGAGGACGCCGGCGTCGACCAGCTCGTCCAGGGCAGCGTCCAGGGCCTTCGCCGTGTCCGGGCCCGCGGCCCGGTATCGCAACCGCCACCAGGGGAACTTTCGCAGGAATGACCACTGGGCCAGTTCCGACTCCTGGGCGATCAGCACTGGGAGCAGATGCTCCACGGCGGTGGCCTCCGCGCGACTCCAGTCGGTGAACCGGATGAGGCGTTGCGGCCATTCGTCCGCTGCCATGTTTCCTCTTCTCGTCGGCTAGTTGATCAGGAAGCAGGTGTCCCACCCGGACGCGGACGGCGTTCCGGTGTGGAAGGAGTGCAGGGCGAGGGCGGTGCCGGCGGCGCCTTCGAGGAGTCCGATGTCGCCGCCGCCGGGAGGGTTGATCAGGGAGTCCGCCAGGGCGCCGGGCGTGGTGTCGGTGATTGGTGCCAGGAGCCGGGGCAGGCATTCGGTGAGGCCGGGAGTGAGGGCGTCGGTGGCAGCGAGTTGTGTGATGTGCGCCAGGCCGGCGAAGCCGTGGCACAGGGAGACGTCCACGGTCGCGTCGAGTTGTCCGGGGTCGGTCACGGCGCGCAGGAGGGCGAATTCGGCGGCGTGTTGGCGCGCCGGGTCCTTGAGGGCGAGGGCGGCGAGCTGCTGGGCGCGGGCGAATCCTGCGGTGCCGTAGCACCAGGACGGCCGGGATGGTCCGGGGCCGATCGTGCCGGAGCGTAGTTGCTCACGGGTGATCCAGTACGGCCACCACGGGCCGGCGGGGCCGTCCTGCTGCCAGTGGTCGAGCCAGGCCAGGATGCGGGTGATCGCGTCGAGGTGGCCCTCGACGGTGACGCTGCGGCGGGCTGCGAGGGAGAGCACAGCGAGGGGGCCGCCGATGCCGTGGGCGACGCCGTTATTGGCGTGCCCTTCCGGGTACTCCGGGGAGACCGTGCCGGAGGGAGCTAGGGAGCTCCACCAGCCGGGCAGAACTTCCCCGTCCTGCTTGACCGGCTCGGTCAGGCGGACCAGGTAGGTCAGGATCTCGCGGACGACGTCGGTATGGACGTCGCGGTGCAGCAGGAGCCCGCCCAGCCCGCTCAGGCCGCGGATCGCGTCGAACTCCGCCAGCGCGGGCATCTCGCCGCGGTCCATGCGTGCGTGGGCGTCCGCGAGCCGGTCCCGGATCGCCTTCGTGACGTACCGGTCGAGGGTGTCCAGGGCGCGGGCGTAGCGTCCGGGGCGGTCGGCGGCGGCGTGCAGGGCGAAGGCGAGCGCGGGCGCCCCGTAGTAGAGGTGGCTGTCCGGGCCGCCGACAGCGGGTTCGGCTGCGGCGCAGGCGAGCCAGTCGTGGGCGCGCTGCCACGGACCCAGCTCGGTGCGGGCCCGCTCGATGTGCAGCAGCGCGACACCGACCGCGCCGTGCGCGAGCGACTGCGGCCACCAGCCCTGGCGGTGATGCAGCCCCCGTACATCCTGCGGCGAGGCAAGCCGCTCGGCGATCGTGTCGGCGGCTGCCCGCGCGCTTTCACGCAGATTCATGGTGATCTCCTCGGTGAGTCCAGGCCATGGCGGCGGCGTGGGCCAGCCGTACGCACATCCGCTCGTCGTCCTTGTCGATGCCGGCGGCGCGGATGTGGTGGGCGTGCAGCAGCGAGTCGAGAACGACGTCCGGGTCGATGCCACCGAACGCGTCCAGCTTCTGCCGGTAGCGGGCCAGGGCCGCGTCGCGCTCGCTCCAGGCGCTGGCGATGGCGTCGCCGCCGGGAGCCGCGCGCAGGGCCGCCCAGCCGTCGGCCGGGTCGGCTAGGCGCAACGCCTGACCGCGCACGGTCCGGTCCATAGGGCGCGGGTCAGTGATCCGGCCGTGGCCGATCAGCCAGTTCATGCCGGCTGCGGTGCTGCCGGTGAAGGCGGCGGCGACGGAGACGAAGTTCGCTGCGGCGAGGACCTGTTGGTGCGGACGGGAGCTTTGGGCGAACTGGACGGCCAGGGCTCGGGAGTCAGCGGCGAAGACGTCCTCGGCCAGGCTCATCAGCGGCCCGGGGCCCCACCGGCCGGTCTCCGGGTAGGAGGTCGCGAACTGCATGTCGGTGAGGAGCCCGGCACGGCGCAGTCCGTTCGCCCAGGCGCTCACGCGTTGTGCGGTGAGGGCGAAGTCCTGCTCGCTGGGGACCGCGATGCGCAGGCGCAGGTGCCAGCGGGGATCGCGGTAGCGCATGTACCACCAGGTCGGCGGCTCGTTCCACTGGCCGAGCAGCGCGGGCAGGTGGTCGGCAAGGATCTCGGGCTGCCGTTCGACGTGCCCGTACAGCTTGACCAGCAGCCAGGAGGCGGCGCCCGGAAGGTGACCGTAGTCGCGGGTGACGAGCTGGTCCGCGGTGACGGGAGGGACGGCCGGCCACTGCGGCGGGCGGACGGCCGTCATCGGGGCGATGATCTCGTGGGACCGTCCGTCGAACCAGCCTTCCTCGGATTCCGCTTCCGTCAAGATCACCGATTCATGAGTGTCCAGGTGGGCGCGCAGCAGCGCGAGGTGCGCGCGCTCGGAGAGGTCCAGCGGCAGAAGCTGGTCGCCCTCGGCCAGCGCGACTTCGTCCGGAACTCGGCGGCGTGCGCGCCACTCGTCGGCCGCCTTGTGCCACTCCCCCCAGGAGGCGCGGCGGTCGGGCAGCTCCGACCGGTCCAGTCGCCACCTCGCCGGAGAGAGGATCGCGCGGCCGTAGCGCACCCGCGGCAGGTACGGCAGTGCGGTAGCGGACGCCCAGGGGAAGACGGTCAGGACGGCGGTCTGGGCCCGGCTGATCTCGGTGAGGAAGCGTGCGAGCGGCGGCGTGTGGCCGCGCAGGTCCAGCGCGTGCAGCGTCATGGGATCCAGCAGGCAGGCGCGGGAGAGGGAGACGAGGTAGAGCCTGCGGCGGTCGCAGCCCACGGCGAGGTCGTCGAGCGGGATGGTGCGCGCGTCGACCGGACGGTGCTCCGCCAGGCTGATGACGGCCGGCAGGAGTTCTGTAACGCGGGTGACGTTGGTGTCGCCCCGGTCGAGTGGGGTGAAGGAGACCTGCGTGGGCACCGCGCCGGGCGTGTTGACCGGCAGCTCTTCCAGCATGACGGCCACGCGGGCCTGATCGTCTGACGCGAGCAGCCCCAGGCTGCGGCCGATCGTGGTGCCGATCCCGCGGGACGGGGCGATGCCGTGGAGAACGAAGTCTCCACTCTCCAGGGACTCTTGCGAAGCGGCACGGATTCGAAAGCGCAGCTCCGTGTGGGCCGGTACCTGCGGGGCGTTGCGATCTCCGACCGTCAACGTGCGGATCAGGTCCTCGTCCAGGCGGATCTCGTCGCGGCCGTCGAGGACGGCCGCTTGGGCGAGGGAGAGCAGCCGCTGTTCACGGGCGGTCAGGGCCTCACCCTGTTCAGGTTGCGCATCGCGGTATCCGACCGGGAACCCGAGGCCGACATCGGGGTCCACCAGGTCCCGGACCGGGACGAGTGAGTTGATGCCGTACCGCTCGAAGAATCGGTTGTGGAAGTCCTTCCATGCCGGAGTGCCGAAGGGGTACGCGCTCAGCCGGGCCAGCACCGTGGCGGCCTGCTCCGCCTCGCGGGCAACCTGTGGGGGCAGAGTGAGGGAGCAGTCCATGCGAAGGTCCAGCGTGAACGGCTGAGCCTTGACGCTACTCAAAGCGGTCATTTTCCGACGTAAGGCGGTACGCAGGCGCCGGCCGTCCGCCGGGGCCAGTACCTGGTTGTGCCGGGCGATGGCGTCGCGGACCGTCCGCAGGTCGGCCACGAGGTCCGTGGCTGATGAGGCGGCGGCTGCTTCGGCCTGCTCGACCAGGTGGTCCAGGGCGTCGAGGGTGGCAGAGGGCGCGTGCAGGCTGCTGATGAGCACACCGCGTTCGACGAGGCTGCTGACGAGCCCTTCCACCCGGTCCGCGGGAACGTCGGGGAACTCGCTCCTCATCAGTGCGACCACCGCATGGACGGGGACGGGCGAAACGGTGGCATCAACGGCGATACGTACGGCGCTGGTGTACCGGAGGGACACTTCAGCCGCTGGGCTGCCGTCGGTACGGCATGAACGGGGCGGGTAGGGCACGATCAGCCGATCGCCCCGTACGAAGATGGTGTTGTTGGCCATCACATGCAGGTGCCGCAGGAGTTCAGGATCTGCTTCCAGACGGGCGACCAGGTCCGCGATCCAGTCGCCGTCAGCACGGATGACGGGTCGATGCCACTCACCCCAGGACCATCCCGGTCGTTCCCCGAACGAGGCGGGCGCGATACCGGCGAACAGACCGTTCGGGGTCGCCCGGCCCGTCATACGCAGCAGGTACCGCATGACCGACACCACTGCGCGGCGCAACTGACGGGTCTCGGGACTGGCCACCGAGCACAGGGCCTGAACCTGCTGCGCGAGCAGAGGGCTGGCCTGCTCGATGGAGTCGGTGGCCTCGGACAGCGACCAGACGTCGCGCAGCCACGTCTGCCACCGCACCTCGCAGTCCGGGGTGTCGTCGGTGAGGTCCGGCCACGCGGGAAGCCGCAGCCTCGAGGAACGGGCGGCGCGCACCAGCGCAGTATCCGCGCACCGGTACAGCGGGCCGTCCTTCCGGGAACCCATGCACCCTCCCTGGTTGTGGTGTGTTGGGGTGGGTGCCAGCCCGCGCGGCGCAAGGCCGCGCGGGCTGGCAGATCAATGCGCCGAGGTCAGGCCACGTTGGTGGCGCAGGACCCCTGGCAGCTCGGCTTGCAGCCGTCGTCCGTCAGGTTGATCACCGTGGCGGAGCCGTCGCCGGACTCCAGGACGCTGATGTCCAGGTCGAACGCGTCACCGCCCGCCGTGGCGGCCGGGGACTGTGCCTGGACCTTGATCGTGTTCGCGTTCATGCGGGTGTCTCCCTACTCGTCGTGCGGTGGAAGATGATCAGGCCACGTTGGTGGCACACGGGCTGGAGCAGGTGCTGCCGCAGCCGTCGTCGGTGAGGTTGATCAGCGTGGCGGAGCCGTCGTCGGACTCCAGGACGCTGATGTCGAGGTCGAATTCGTCGATCTGCATGTGGTGATTCCTCCGTTGCCGTGCGCGGCTCCGATCGAGCCGCGAGGGACGTGCCGCGTGGGCGGCGCCGACAGGACATGGGCGTCGTGCCGGTGGTCTGGTGCGGTCAGGAGCCGCTGGAGATACAGGCGTTGCCACCGCAGGTTGAGCCGCAGCCGCCGTCGGAGGCGATACTCGCCCCGACCGTGCCACCCGATTCGATGACGCTGATGTCGAGGTCGAACGGATCCTGCGCGGCAGAGGCCGAGGCGGTCCTCATGCCCTGGTCGGTCACCCTGGGAGTCACGGGAATCCTCCTGATTGGTCCGGTGGAACATTTCGATTCGGTGTGTTGCGGTACGGCCGACCCCGGTGGGCAGCAGCTGTGTGGCCTGCGCCAGTCGGGTCCTCGCCGGCCACCTCTTCAGACACGAGAACTGCTGTCCGGAAGAGGAGTTGGGGACGGGACACGGAAGTCCGAAAGGTGAACCGAGATACGCCGTCAGGCTGCCGCGGGCTGCGCTTGAGGATGGTTCTTCGCGGCCTGGTCCAGCACCTGGGTGAAGTGCTCGGCCCGCTTGTCGCCCTCGGCCTCCTGAGCGCGGAGGTCGCCGAAGCGCTGCCAGTAGCGCCGGCAGACGTCACTGCTCATGACCATCTCGGCGTAGAACGGCAGCTGCCCGTCGCGGACGCGGCCGAGGCAGTGTCGGAGGCGGAGGGCGCAGATGAGTCGGTTGGCCGACATGAGCTGCATGTACTCCTCGGCCTTCATGTCCTCGGGCTTCCACAGCTCGGCGAGGTCGGCGTTGGTGGACACCCGGTTCAGCCAGTCGAGCTGGTTGCCCGCGAGGAGCGCCTCGTGCCGCTCGGCCTGGTGCCGTGCGTTCTGCCTGAGCCGGGCGGTTCCGACCACGGCGGTCGTGAGGGACAGGGCAACACCGGCAGTGAGGACGGCGGTAGGGAGCTTCATCGATCAACAACCCTTTCGCAGAGCGGATGTGCGGCATGAAGGCCGAATGGTGGGGACCGCGGTGTTCCGCTTGTTCACGCGGCCTCCGCGAGGACGACGCTCGGGACTTCATCGGTAGAGCCGTTAGGCATGTACCGGCTACGCACCGTCTCCAGTGCGACAGCGATCGGCGGCAGACCGACCGTGGCCCTTCGTTTGTCGACGGATCCCGGCGCGCGCAGTGGGCACAGCTCGATGCGGTCGGCGCTCAGCAGGAGCTGGGTGCCGTACTCCTGGTCCTGGCCGGTGTTGATAAGGGTGCGGTCGTGCAGGTGTGCCCAGTGGTGGACGAGCGCGTCGCCGACCTCGACCGCACGTCCGAGCAGGATGGTGGCGGCGCGCTGGAAGACGAGATCGTGGTCGCTGTGCAGGGCGATGCTCCAGGCGGCTCGGGCAGCAGCAGGGCCGACGAGGCGGTGGCCGGGCCACTCGTATTCGCCCAGGACGCGGTGCAGAAACTTGGCGTTGGCGTAGTCGGTGTGCCGACCACGGCCGAGTTGGACGCCATCGAGCTGGTTGCGCATGCGTGTGGCCCGGTGCGCTGCCGATTCCGTGGCGCGGGCGATCAGCTCGCGGGCGATGTCGGGCCGCTGCGGCTTTTCGGTTGTCACGTGCTGCTCCCTTCTTCCGCGGCAAGATGGGGAGCTTGGGTTTGGCAGCTGATTAGTGTGCTGAGTCGGGGGCGGTGCTCGGCGGCCAGTTCGAGGTGGGCGACCCGGTCCCCCTCCCGTCCCGGACCGGAACCCCGCACGTCCCAGCCCATGTCCGTGAGCCGACGCAGCAGGGCGGCGATGGGTTCGGCTTGCAGGGTGTGGCCTGCCAGGATTTCGGCCCGTACGAGCGGGAGGCTCTGCCGGGCGGCGAAGTCGGAGGCCCACAGGGTGATCAGCCGGGTGATGTCGTCGGGCTGCTCGGGCAGGGTGTGGACGTGGCCCAGGCGGAGGCAGGGGCCTTCGCCCCAGCTGAGTCCGGGGTCGCGCGCGGGGACCATGCAGGCGAGCAGCTTTCCGTCCTCGAACAGGCCGGCCGACGTCGTGTGCGGGTCGCGGAACAGGGTCGGCACGTCGGCTTGGGCGGGCACGGGGAGGCCGCGCAGGGTGAGCCAGCGCTGCCGGTCCTGCGCGAGGGCAGCGGCTTCCGCGCGCTCGGCGTCCGTACGTAACGTGCGCACTGCGTATACGGCGTCCGGGTACTTCGCTGCGAACGAGGTGGAAGCCGGAGGCTCCTCGTTGGCCAGGGGAGTGGGGGGCCTTCTCACTGGCTCGCTCCGCTGCGCGCCGCCGGGTCGGTCGGCAGCAGTTTCCAGCTGTGGGCAAGGATCACCAGGTGGGTGGTGTCCCGGGCGTCTGTGTCGGCGAGGAGTTGGTCGAGTGCGGCGCGCTGGTCGGCGGGGGCGAGCTTGGCGGCGACGGCGATGTCACGGGGGTCGCTGTGCTCGGCGACAGCTCGGAGCAGCAGTCGCTGTTCCGGGGTGAGGGATGGCGCTGGCCGGTCCGCCGTGGGCGAGGCCACCTGTTGGGTGGTGAACAGGCGGTGCACGATCACCGGGGGCTTGCAGCGGGGCGGGCAGTGGAGGCTCTCGCGGATGTCGCGGAGGTACTGGCGGATGGTCACGGGTGACAGGACGGTCTGCGTGGCGATCTCTTGGGCCGTGAGGCCGTTCGCGAGGTGCTGGGCGACGCGCTGCAGGGTCGGCGGCAGGGGCGTGATCGGTGCGCTGGTCGTCACGGGCGGGTTCACGGTGTCTCTCTCGGCTGAGTGGATGGTCACTGGGAGGGGTGCCGCCGGTCCCCGCGGGGGAGGGGGCCGGCGGCACGGGCCCGTGCGCGGCGGTGGGGAGTCACGGGGTGCCGCGCACGGGGGCTCATGCGGCGGTCGGGTCGGGTCGTGCCCAGGCGGCTTCGGCGGCGAGGCGTTCGGACCACTGGATGTGGTCCTCTGCGAAGGCGGCGTCGGCCAGGCGTATGCGCTGGACTTCGCCGGTTCCGGCCGGTGGGTAGGTGTGCTGGATGTCGCGCCACAGGCGCTGGACGATGTAGTCGCGATCGAGGGCGTTGGCGCCGTGCAGTTCCATGGCGTCCTGGGCGGACTGGACGGCCCACTGGTGGCCGAGGTATTTCGCGTTGATCAGGTCGGCGTCGCAGGGCAGGCCCTGGTCGAGGAGGTGCACGGACTGGTAGGCGAGTATCCGTGCGGCGCGCAGGCGGGCCTCCATGCCGCCGACGCGGTCCCGCAGGACCGGCAGGTCGGACAGGGCGCCCTGGTAGCGGGGGCGGGTGCTCAGCCTGCTGGTGGTGGTGTCCACGACGGTTTCGTGGATGCCGAGGCTGACGGCGGCCAGGTTGGGGCGGCCGTAGAGGATGCTGCTGCTCTGGGCCACGGCCAGTCCCTGGCCGACCTCGCCGACCACGTTGTCTTCGGGGACGCGGACGTGATCGAGGTCGAGGCGGCCGGCGGAGAAGCCATGCAGACCGAGCCCGGCACAGTGGTCGGAGACGGAAAGTCCGGGGCGGTCGGCTTCGACCACGAACGCGGTCAGCGCCTGCGAGGTGCTCACTCCGGCCGCGGCGGTGCGGGCGACGACGAGGTGGGCTCCAGCGAGGTGACTGTTGCCGATATGGATCTTGCTGCCGGTGATCACCCATTGGTTGCCGATGTGTTCGGCGGTGGTCTCGATGCCGCCGATGTGTCCGCCGGCGAGCGGTTCGGTCACGGCGATCGACAGCAGCACGGACCCGTCCGCGACCCGGGGAAGCCAGTGGCCCTTCTGCTCGTAGGTGGCGAAGTGCAGCAGGGCGCCCACGGGGATGAGGGTGGCCTGGAGGATGGCCGCGGCAGCCGCCGAGACCCGCGCGATGCGGTGGACCAAGACGGTCCTGGCCACGTGTCCGGCGCCCAGCCCGCCGAAGACCGCCGGGACGGTGACGGCGAACCACCGCCGGGCGGCCATCAGGTCGGCGACCTTGCGCTCCACCCGGCCCGGAGCGGCCTCCATCCGCGCGGCGCGCGGCGCGACGTGCTCGGCCGCGAAGGCGTCCGCCTCCTGCCACAGCAGATCGTGGCGGGCGGTGAGGTAGGGACGCAGCGCCGGTGGCGGCGTGGTGGGTGTGGCGGACATGATCTCCCTCTCCCTGGATGAAGGTCGCAACGCGTGGAGCGGCCGGGGAACGCCTACGGCTCCCGGGTGGGAAGTTGTGGAACGGCCTAGCGGACGGGGGCGCGGGTGATGTGGTCCAGCACCTGTGCACTGGCGTTGATGACGATGTCCCGCAGACGACGTGCCTCGGCCAGAGGCCGCTTCTCGGGGTCGATGACGCACACCGTGCCCAGCACCGTGCCGCTGTCGTGGATCAACGGAGCGCCGAAGTAGGAGCGGATTCCGACGGCGTCGACCACCGCGTTGCCGCTGAAGCGCGGGGACGCGTGCACGTCGTGCAGCGGGAGGGCCTTCCTGCGGGCCATGACCCCCGGGCACCAGCCGTGGTCCCGGCTCATGGTGCGGCCGACGATCACGAACCCGCTGTCCGCCGGCGGCTGGTGCAGCCCGACGAAAGTCTGCTCCTCCAGGAACAGGTTGACGAACCCGTACAAGAACCCGGCCCGTTCAGCCATGTTGCGGGCCAGGTCGTCGAAGTCCTCGTTGGCCACCGGGGGCACGCCCAGGCGGTTGAGCAGCTCGTAACGCTGCGCCAGCTCCAACGACTGCTGAGGTCGCTGGCTGGTGAGGGCGGTGGCGGTCAGGGTGAACGGGCCACGGTTGGTGTCCCGCATGTCGCGCCGAGGCAAGGACCGGGCGGGCGGGGCAGTCTGCGGCGTGCGGTAGGGGTCGCTGGGGTGCTGTGACATCAGGCGTCCTGGAGGGTGGTAGAAGGGGTGTGACCAGCGCGATTGGTGGTGGCGGCGCTGTTCACGGCGTGGTCGACGAGGGCCAGCAGAACGCCGGCGACTTGATTCGGCTCGCGGGCGTCGCAGATGACCACCGGCACGGCGGCGGGGAGTTCGAGAGCGGCGCGGACCTGCTCGGGGTGGTAGCGGTGTGCGCCGTCGAACTGGTTCACCGCGACGACGAAGGGCAGGCCGATGTCTTCGAAGAAGCTGACGGGCGTGAAGCTGCTCTCCAAGCGGCGGGTGTCGACCAGGACGACCGCGCCGACGGCGCCGCGGGAGAGGTCGTACCAGAGGTCGACGAACCGGTCCTGGCCCGGCGTGCCGAACAGGAACAGCTCCAGAGGCATCGGCGCGTCGGGCAGGCTCAGTCGGCCGAAGTCGAAGGCGACCGTGGTGGTGGTCTTCGCTTCGATGCCCGCCAGGCTGTCGACGTCTGCGCTCGCCGCGGTCAGGTACTCCTCCGTACTCAGCGGCGTGATCTCGCTGACGGCGCCCACGGCGGTGGTCTTGCCCGCGCCGAAACCGCCGGCGATCACGATCTTCAGCACGGTCGGCGCACCGGCCTGCGAGCGCGGCGAAACCGTGGTCGGGTCATCCGGCCTGGGGATAGGCGACGGCATCAGGCCACTTCCTCTTCAAGCCGGCGGAAACGGCTGCCAGCATTTGGATAGACGGACCGGACCCTGCGCCGGTATCGGCATAGGACTGGGTCAGGGGGACGACGAGGGCGTCGGCGTCCAGGAGGTCGGACACGAGGATCTTGACGGCCGTCACGGGCCGGCCAAGGCGGCCCGCCAGCTCGACCACCGACCGCCGGCGCTCCCGGCACAGGGCGAGAATCTCCTCGCACTCCTCGGCCTGCGCCGGGCCGGGCCTTCCCTGCCCGGCCTCCAGGACGGTTTCCAGAGCGAGCAGGTGCCGCGGCTTGGTACGCCCGCGCGTCAGCGTGTAGGTCCGCACGAACGCCGACTCCTCGGCCGCGCGGCCGTACGTGGTCACCGGACCTCTCCGCCCGTGCCCACGCGGACGGGGATCAGCATGTACGGGGCGAACCGCTGGACCAGGCGCCCCATCTCGAAGCCGACGGTGCCCACGTCGGCGTCCCGGGTGGCGATGACAGCGAGGATCGTGTCCACCTCACCCCGTTCGGCCCCGGGGTGGTTGTCGAAGGCCGCGCTGCGCCCGGCGCTCTGGACGAAGAACAGGCAGTCGTCTCGCTCGATGATGACCTGCCGGGCCGGCCTCTTCTTGTGGCTGGGGCCGGTGATGTTCGCCGCGAGGGAGGCGACCCCGCTGAAGGCGGCCGACAGTTCGTCCGCCCAGTCCTTGTCGACGTCGCTGTCCAGCAGCCGCAGTCCGTCGCGCGAGAGCAGGACGGCGTGCGTGACGCCCGGCGTCTCGGAGGCGAACTGACGCAGCAGCCAGGCCATGCTGTCCCGCTGTCCGCTTGTCGTCGCGGATGCGGGCGTGCCGTCGGTCACGTTGTTCATCGCGGGGTGGGTGCTCATGGGGATCGCTCCAGAAGGGGGAAGGGCCAGTGGGTGTACTGGGCCGCCGGGAACGCGGAAGAAGCGGGTCAGGGGGTGGGGTCTTCTGTCGAGGCGGGAGGGGGACTGGCGGTGCCGCCGGCCTGGAGGCCGCTGCGGAAGGCGGCTGCCAGCCCGGGCGTCGCCGCGGACACGGGGGCTTGCTCCCGCTCCCGTGGCGGACGGAAAGGCTCCGACCGACGCGTGCGCGTGGGAAGAGCGGGCGCGTCGGCCGAATGACCCGCCGAGGTCGATGCCCCAGCGGCGCCGGGGCGTGCGACCTGCCCCACCCCTGGGGCGGCAGGAGCCGCGGCCACCTGCTGCGGCTGCTGCCCGGACATGCGAGCTTCCTCGGGCTGCGGCGCACCCGCGTCCTCGACCGATGGAATGGCTACCAGGAGCCGTGCCGGTATGACGACCAGGGCGGTGGTGCCTCCCGTCGCGTTCTCCTGCAGGAGGACGGACAACCCGTGTGACTGGGCGATCTTCGCGGCGACCAGCAGGCCGAGCTGTCCAGCCCGGACCTGGCCGCTGACGTCGACCTCGTCCGGGGCTTTGAGCAGGTGGTTCATCTGTGCCCGCGTCTGCGGGTGCATGGGGATGGCGCGGTCCTCGACCTCGATGGCCAGCCCGTGTGGCACCCGCTGCGCGCGCACCATCACCCGCGTTTCTGGATCCGAGCACTCGCAGGCGTTCTCGATCAGCTCGGCCAGCAGGTGCGTCAGGTCCGGCCCCACATGGCCGGGCAACCCCAGCTCGGCGCCCACGGATCCGGCCGCGACGGCCACCCGCGGATACTGCACGACCTCGGAGACAGCGCCACGCAGGGCCGTCGTGACGGGAACGGGCCGGCGCACGCTGCGCAGGGACTGTCCGCCCAGGACCGCCGTGCTCTCGACCTGGCGGCGCATCCGCGTCACGAGGTGATCGATCTCGAAGATCTTGGCCAGCAGTTCCGGGTCGTCGGTCAGCATCTCCAGCTGGCTCAGTGCCTGGAGTGCCTTGCTGACCAGGGCGTGCTCGCGCATGGCCAGGCGGCGAAGCACTTCCAGGAGGACCACGGACTGGGACTCGTCGTGCACGCGGATCAGCGACATGATGGCCTGCGCCTGGAGGGCACTCAGCGCGTTGTCGATCCCGGCGTTCGCAGTGGGCGACTGCGCGGTGTGCGGGTCCGGCAACGCTGGACGTTTTCCGCGGCACAGCTCGTCCGCCGACCACTGCACCGACTTCTCAACGGCTGCCGCTGCCCCTGTGACCGCTGTCAGCGCTGCTGCCTGGGACTCCTCCACTGCCGACTGCACGGCACTGGCCACGGTGCGCGTTCCGTGTGCCGCCACCGCGAGGACCGCCGCCAGTCCGCAGACCAGGCCGGCCAGGACCCAGCCGGGGCCTACGACGGACCCCGACCGGAGAGCGAAGGCGGCGAGCAGCAGCGCGGCAAGGAGTGCCAGGGGCAGTGCCACGGCGCGACGGGCGAGGTACAGCGTGGTCGCGTCGACCGGGGGCCGCCGTCTGCGGTGGCCGGTAGCGGCCGGCCGTGCCGGGAAGGCGCTGTCAGGCATGGGAATCCTCGTCAGGGGTGGGGTGGCTATGCGTGCTGCGGCGTCAGGTCTGCGGTGGACTGGCGCGTGCTGCGGGAGGTTGAGCGGGGTGCGGGAACCGCCAGCGCGGCGTGGCGGGGGGAGGACTGCGCCGCCATCTGCTGAAGGAGCAGGGCGCTTTGGATCAGGCCCATGTGGCTGAACGCCTGCGGGAAGTTGCCGAGCTGGCGCTGCTGGACGGGGTCGTACTCCTCCGCCAGGAGCCCGAGGTCGTTGCGCAGAGCCAGGAGGCGTTCGAACAAGGCACGGGCCTCGTCGGGGCGGCCGGTCAGGGCGAGGCCGTCGACGAGCCAGAAGTTGCACAGGAAGAAGGCGCCCTCGTCGCCGGTCAAGCCGTCTACCCCGACGTCCTCACCGCAGGTCGGGTACCGGTACACGAGCCCGTCTTCCGTGGAGAGTTCACGACGGACCGCATCCACGGTGCCGATGACGCGCGGGTCGTCGGGCGGCAGAAAGCTGGTGCGGGGGATGAGCAGCGTGGCAGCGTCCAGCTCCTGCGAGCCGTAGGACTGCGTGAAGGTGTTGCGCACCGGGTCGAAGCCCTTGTCACAGACCTCCCGGTGGATCGCCGCCCGCAGCTCGACCAGCGGGGCCACGTCCATGTCGAGCGCGCCGGCCTCGGCCAGGCGGATGGTGCGGTCGACCGCCACCCAGGCCATCACCTTGGAATGGACGAAGTGCCGGCGGGCCCCGCGGATCTCCCAGATGCCCTCGTCGGGCTCCCGCCAGCGCTGGACCAGGTACTCGATGAGCCGCTGGTGCAGGATCGCGGTGTCGGCGCAGTGGGCGACTCCGCTCTGGTGCGCGAGGTACAGGGTGTCGATGACCTCGCCGTACACGTCGAGCTGCAGCTGGTTCGCCGCCCCGTTCCCGACCCGTACCGGAGCCGATCCCTCGTACCCGGGAAGCCAGGGAAGCTCCCGCTCCCGCAGGTCACGCTCCCCGGTGATCCCGTACATGATCTGCAGGTTCTCCGGGTCCCCGGCCACAGCGCGCAGCAGCCATCGCCGCCATGCCTGTGCCTCCTGCCGGTATCCGGTCCCCAGCAGCGCGGCAAGCGTCGTGGCGGCGTCGCGCAGCCAGGTGAAGCGGTAGTCCCAGTTCCGGTCGCCGCCGATCTCTTCGGGCAGCGACGTGGTCGGCGCCGCGACGATCCCGCCGCTCGGCCCGTAGGTCATGGCCTTCAGCGTGATCGAGGACCGGACCACGGCCTCGCGGTAGGGCCCGTCGTAGGTGCTCTCCTGCGTCCAGTCCTGCCAGAAGGCGAGCGTCTCGGCGAGCGCGGCCTCCGGGGCAGGAACGTCCGGTGCGGGGGCGTGGGACGGGCACCAGCTGAGCACAAACGCCACGCTCTGCCCGGCGCTGATGGCGAAGGCGCTGACGACCATACCGTCCTTCTCCAACTGCAGGACGCAGGTGTCGAGCCACAGAGCGTCCGCGCCGGCCTCCGCGACCATGCGCCCACCGACCTCGTGGATCCACGGGCTGACGCTGCCGTACCCCGGCCGAGGACGCATGGCCGAGACCATCTCCACTTCGCCAGTCAGGCCCTCAGCGATCCGGATCACCTGTGGGGCCCCGTCGCGCGGCGGCATGAAATCCAGGACCCGGACCGAACCAGTCGGGGTGCGCCACAGCGATTCGAGAACGAGCGAGTCACCTCGGTACCGGCGTTCAGCCACTCTTCCGGAGCCGGACCCGCCTGCGGACGAAGCCGGGGCGATCTGCCAGGTGCCGTGCTTCTGTGTGCCGAGCAGACCGGCAAACACGGCCGGTGAGTCGAAGCGGGGCAGGCAAAGCCAGTCGATCGTGCCGTCGTCGCAGACGTGGGCGCTGGTCTGCGTGTCGCCGATCAGGCCGTACTGCTCGATACGCGGAAGGCGTTTCATCGTGTGTGGATCTCCGTTAAGCCCCGCTGGTCTGGGGGTGTTATCGGGGCCGCCGAAGCGGCCGGGGACAGGCCGGGAGTCAAGGAGCCAGCGGTCAGCGCGGGGACGCAGGCTCGCTCGGAGGTGGTGTAGAGGCCCTGTCTGCGGGATCGAGGCCAGTCGCACGAGTGCCTCGGCACACCAGCCACGCCATCGCGACGAGGATCAGTCCGATGAGGAGCGCTCCGGTGAGGGTCATGTCCGGGGCACCGAAGCGGCCCACACCAGGCAGGTGAGGGCGACGACGAAGACCGCACCGCGCAGCACGTTGATCTGCGGCGTCCATCGAGCCAACCTCCGTGCCGGTCGACTCGCTCCGACGTCGTCCAGCCGGATCTTCGCGATGAGTTCCTGCGTGGCCTCGGCGAGTCTGACGAGGTGCACCCGGCTGGGCAGATAGCCCTCCGGGAGCCCGACCGAGCAGAGTTGCTGCGCACGGAGCAAGGCCGGCTCCTGCGAAGGCATCAGGGTTCCGAGCTGGTTGACGTGCCCTCGCAGCCGCAGGACGAGGTCCTCCACATCGGCGGCGGTCTCGGGCACCGGGGAGTCCTCGCCCAGCACGAGCGTCACCGTCTCCGTCGCGGACACCGCTTGGTCACGCCCGGCACCCGGATCACCGAGTCTCCGGCCCTGACCACTGCGCTGGCAGAACGCCCGGCGAGGGGCCAGCGAGAGACGCATGACACAACTCCTATGTGAATCAAGCCGAATTGAGTGAGAGACGCCGTGCACCACAGTCGGTCGGCGTGCATGGTGAGTGATCCGGCCGCTACGTTGAGCGAACCGCGAATCCCCGCTGGGGGGTATGCCTGTGCGGCCCGCAAGGCCGTCAAAGGCGTCAAAGATCATTTCGGACCCGAGGGGCAGCCCATGGCCCGTGAGCGAAACGTCGCCCTCGCCGCACTCCTGCGCGAAGCGGGCTGGTCCCAGCCCCAAGCAGCCGCCGCGGTGGCTCGTGTCGCCGCGGAGAGCGGTGCTCGCGAATTGGAGGCCATCTCGCGCTCGCACATCGCCATGTGGGTCCAGGGCACCAAGCCCAGCGGACGAGCGCCTCATATCCTGCGTGAGACGCTGTCCCGCAGGCTCAGTCGCCCCCTCACCCTCGCTGACCTCGGGCTGGAAGACGGGCCGACAGGCTCGCCCGACAGCAGTTCCGACTGGAGCGTCGACCCTCTGACCGTGCTGGCCGAGCTGGGAAGCGACGACCTGGACATGCACCGACGCAAGCTGCTGGCGACCGCCGCGTACTCGGCCGCCGGCCTCACTCT
Source organism: Streptomyces zinciresistens K42 (assembly GCF_000225525.1). Classification (GTDB taxonomy): domain Bacteria; phylum Actinomycetota; class Actinomycetes; order Streptomycetales; family Streptomycetaceae; genus Streptomyces; species Streptomyces zinciresistens. The sequence goes on from NZ_AGBF01000004.1 coordinate 35,054, forward strand.
GCCCGCGAGTTCGTGGTGGACAACCGCCCCAGCCGCTGCAGCATCGCGCCCAGCAGTCTCCCCACGGTTGGTGACCCAGGCCGACATCGATGACGTCCGCAACCTGACAGCCTTCTACTCCGCACGGGACCAGCAGCGTGGTGGAGCCTCTGGGCGCTCGGCTCTGGCCGGCCACCTTCGCGACGAAGCGGTGCCCCTGCTGGGCAGCAGGTTTCGAACGGAACGGCACCGACGGGACACGTACTCGGCCGTGGCAGAGATGACCTACATCGCTGGCTGGATGGCGTTCGACGCCTCGGAGCACCGCACCGCCCAGCGCTACCTCACCCTCGCCGCCCGCATAGCGGCCGAAGCCGGAGACGGACCACTGGGCGGCCACATCCTGCGCGCCCTCGCCCACCAGGCAGTCGACCTCGGACACCCACGCAGGGCCCTCGACCTGGCCGATGCCTCCATGGCCCGCACTCACTACGGCCAGGCCAGCTCGCGCGAGAAGGCCCTGCTCTCCATCGTCCACGCCCGCGCCATGGCCGCCGACGGCGACAGGCCCGGCACCCTCGCGGCCATCAGCCGAGCAGAGCGGGACCTCGCCCGCGCCGACAACGAGGACGCCCCCGACCGCGTCGGCTTTTTTCAGGAAGCCTCTCTCGCCCACGAAACTGCCTGCGCCCTGCGCGACCTGGGCAACCCCGTCGAGGCGGAGATCCATTTCCAGCGCAGCGTCCGCACCCGCCGCCGGCAGCAGTACGCCCGCACCCACAGCGTGACACTCGGCTACCTGGGCGCCGTCCAGGTCCAGCAAGGACGTCTCGACGAGGCATGCGGCACCTGGGGACAAGCCCTCGATGCCATGGTCGGCGTCCAGTCCGGCCGCGCCCGCGACGTCATCGTCCGCATGCAGAGCGACCTGTCGCCCGTCCGGCAACGCGGAGGCCGCCACGTCGTTGAATTGGACCGCCGGGCACGGGAAATACTGCGCGCCATAGGCTGACCACAGGGCAGGTCCGCAGGTGCGGCTGGCGGTTGCTGCACACGCGACTTCATGGGAGAGGAACGAGCGCCGATGGCGACGTACGAGGTCGAACCGATCGCAACGGTCATTGGGGGCCACACCCGCGTCCAAGACGACTACCAGGGCGGGGTGGAATCGATCATCCGACTGGACGACGCCTTCCCGCTCGAAACGCTGCAGGGCGTCGAGGAGTTCTCCCACCTCACAGTGACCTGGCACTTCCACTTGGCGCGTCCCGAAGACGTGCAGCTCCATGCCCGCAGCCCAAGAGGAAACCCGATCTGGCCGGCAACCGGAACCTTCGTCCACCGCAACCACCGACGCCCCAACCAACTGGCGATCAGCTATCCGCGACTGCTCAAGACAGACGGCCGGGACCTCGTCGTCACCGACCTGGACGCTGTAGACGGCACTCCCATCCTCGACATAGCGCCGTACTTCGCACAGATGGGGCCCCGAGGACCGGTGCATCAGCCAGCCTGGCCGGGCGAAATGCTTGCCACCTACTGGCTCGATGCCTCGGAGCGCCCGTAACTCCGCTTGCCGCAACTTCTCGCCAGCTGCGTCTCTCGTAGCGGCCTGGGCCGTCACCAACCGGGGCGCGACATTCACGTCGGGCTCCCGATGCTGTCACAGAAGAACTGGCACCACGTTTCTTTGCCGCTGCTGCCCCACTTGTCTGCGAGCGCTGCGACGAGCGCCATGCCCCGGCCGGAGATGTCGTCCGGGCCAGCCTGTTGCAACACTGCCGGGGCGGGATTTTCGTCGGTCACTGAAACAGTGAGGGTCCCGCCGACAGCGCGCAGCCGCAGTTCGATCACGCCGTGTCCGTGCTCGATCGCATTCGTGATGGACTCCGAGACCGCCAGCACCACATTGTCGGTTATCGGCCCCGTCAAGCCTGCCTGCCCCAGGAAGGCCGCCGTCGAGCCGCGCATATCCGCGACCGCCAGCGGATCCGGTACGAACGCGGCCTGGAAGACGTGCATGTCTGTAGCCGCGGCGGCGTCCGGCAACCATGCTCGGGCTCCCATCTTGGCTGCCCGTTCCAAGCAACTACGCGGGGTGGTGCTTTGGCTCATGGTGGTGGCCTCGGCTTCGTGGGGAGTTGCAGACCGGCCCTCGCCGCCTCAAGACGCTCAAGCGGAGACCGCGAGGGGAGATCAAGGTTTCCCCGGGAGAGCCGGGCCCGCCATGTCACCGGGGGTATCACCTGCATCCCGCGGGGTGACACGGGTATCACCAACATGTCATCTGGACCCCACTTGCCTGCGAGATCGCTATATGGGGCTTGAGTTGGGTGATAGTTGAAGCGCGGGGCTTGACGCCCCAGGCCGATACGGGCCGCCTCATTGCCAGCGGCCAGAAGGGAGCCGTCGGGGATGGAAGCGCGGACGTTGCTTCAACTGCTGGTCTGGGAACGCGGTTGGGCGTACCCGCGGTTCAGGAAGGAGTACGAGAAGGCCGCTCAGGAGCTGTCCGTCGCGGCCGACGAGCCCCACTTCTTCAGCGCCACGGTGGAGGAGCAGACGTTTCGTCGGTGGACAGCAGGGCGCGTCAAGGGGCTCCCGAATCAGCCTGCACCCGAGGTGCTTGAGCGCATGTTCGGGCGCAACGCCAGAGCTCTTCTCAGCCAACCGAGCGGGCCGCCGCCGGGCGCGAGCTATGTACCTACGATCAATGAGAGTGATCTTGCAATGACTGCTCGGGATGCCGCTTCGCACGCCGGGGACGCCGCGTCCCTCAGTGTGCCGGACATGACACTCGACCAGCTTGACGACGACATCGTCGCCCTGGCACGCGAGTACAGCCGAACGTCTCCCGTGGAGGTCTACCGCAGGGCGAAGGAACTCCTGAGCGTCGCGCAGTCGCTGCTGGAGAGGACCCAGGTGCCCCGCCAGCGTGAGCACGGCTACCTGGCTGCCGGCCAGTCGGCCGCCGTCCTGTCGGCGATCTGCTTCGACCTCGGCTCCCTGCCCGCCGCCGTCTCACTGTCCCGTACGGCCGCCTTGTACGGCCAAGTGATCGAGCACGGTCCACTTCAGGCGTACGCCCACGGTGCACTCGCCTTCCTGGCGTTCTGGGGTGGCCGTCCAGCGGAGGCCGTACGTCTCGTGCGCACTGCCCAGCAGTTCGGAGGACTCGGCGACACGGCTATGACGCGGCTATTCGTAATCGAAGGACGCGCCCACGGACACCTGGGCGACCAGGCGTCTGCTGAAAGGGCTGTGCGGGCCGCCCTTGAGCAGAGCACTGGTGCGCGAGACGAGCTGCACGATGACGTGGGCGGCGAATTCGGGTTCCCCCTTGACCGCGTTGCCATGAGCAACGCCACCACCTACCTCCTGCTGCGTGATGCTGACGGCGCTGAGGAAGCTGCGGAGCAAGCCCTCCAACTCCTCAGCGCCAAGCCCGAACATCAGCGTCCGCTGCTCATCTCCACACAGGCGCACGTGGATCTAGCCCGCGCCCGACTGCTCCGTGGCGAACTCGACGGCGTGCAGGCCGCACTGGAGCCCGCCTTCAGCGTACCGACTGAATGGAGGGGAGCCGGGACACTCGAACGTATGGCGGCAGTTCGCGCCGGTCTTGTTCAGACGGACTTCCGCGGTGCGCCTGACGCCATCGCGCTCGGCGAGCGGATCGAGGACTACACGGCGGAGGCGTCGGCGCAACGCTTGGGGAGCACGCCGCCACTGGCCATCGAACCCTGACCGTTACGAGCCCAGCTTCGCGAGGATCTCCTCCTCCTTCTCCGGCGAGATGCCGTGCTCTGCCCAACGGGGGTGTTCGACGGGCACACCGCCCGACTGCATCCACTCCCAAGTGGCCGCTACGGTCTCCACCAGGGGACGGCATTGCAGGCCAGCGGCCTGCGCCCGCGTCGAGTCCACATTCCAGACGCCCGCGTGGGTGCGCCAGAGAGGCAGTTCGGTCCACTGCTGCACACCCTGGTCAATCAGGAGATCATCGGGTGCCCAGACCAGTCGCCCCCCGCTTCCGGTGACATTGAGACAGGCTGTGAGGAATCCGCCCATCGTCTCCCGACCCAAGGGCGCGGTGACGTTGAACTCACCGCCGTTCGGTGAAAGGGCCTGATCGAGCGCAAACGCTGCTACGTCGCGTACGTCCACCGGTTGGATCGATTTGTCTGGCTCTCCCGGCGCGAGGATCATCCCGCCCTTTGAAGTGCGCCGGAGCCACCAAGGGAGGCGACCCACGTATTCTCCGGGTCCAAGAATGACGCCGGGCCGCAAGATCGACACCCGCGGAGCGCCGAACGTGGTGATGGCGGCGCGCTCCGCGCCGGCCTTCTGGCGACCGTAATACCAGTCGGGTCCATCCCAGTTCGCCGGCAGCCGTCCAAAGTTCACATCGGCGTCGGCCGGTGCGTCCAGCAACTCGGAGCATTCGGTCAGCGGCTCGTCTGGCCATCCGCGGTAAGCATTCACGGTCGAGATGTAGACGTATTTGCCCGCCACGGGCTGCAGCGCCTCGGCACCGGCCAACACATCGCGTGGGGCCAACTCGGAGGCCGATGTGTCGATCACCGCGTCCCACGGCCCCTGCTGTCGCAGCCGGAGGAGGTCCGCGTGCACGGTGCGGTCTCCGAGGATCTCTTGAGTGCCTTCCGGAGCCGTACCGGACCTGCCTCTGTTGAAGACAGTCACCGACCAGCCACGATCAAGCGCAGACTGAGCAACGGCTCGCCCAAGGAACCAGGTCCCACCAAGCACCAGAATTTTCATGTTGCTGATCCTGCCCGTTCAGGGCACCTCCGTGCTACAGCGCCCCCTAATCATGAACTCTCGACAGCCCCGTCGCCGCGAGCCCGGACTGGCGGCGACGGGCCATGGCTGGAGGCCCGACCATGGAGCATGCGATCCCGAACGGCTCTCGCGCCGGCTTCACCAGCGCTTCGCCCACGCCAGGCGAGAACAAAGCTCAAAGGGCTGGAACCTCCTGACTATGTCAACGTACATCGTCCCGCAAAGTACATGGTCAGGAACGGGGCCTGTGGGGACCTCCAAGGCGACCAGTGCCACGTTGGTGTCGTCGTGTAACGGCCGTGTCTATGACCCCATAGGCGCTCTGTCGCGTCAGTGCCCCATTCGCTCACGGCAGACGAGGCAGATTTCCAAAGGACTGGAACACCTCCCGATGATATGTCAACGTACAACAGGCCCAGGAGGAAGCAGGCGCGTTAACGGCTCGCCGGGTGAAATGGAGGGAGACTGTTCTGTCGGTCGGTGGTCTTCGAGGCGTTGAGGTGGGACGGCCAATTCTCCACGTACTCGGTCGATTGAAGCCTGTGATGGTCGAAAGACGGGTGGCTGCGCAGCGGTGTTCACTGGACTCTGCGCTTGCATCTCTGCGGGTTTGCCTACCGAGTGAGGACTTCTTGCAACGATGCTACGAAGAGGGCCGTGCCGTAATCGCGTTGGCGAACAGTGTTCCGGCGACTCCGCACCAAGTGGTGCGCGGCCCCGAGGTTCCCGAGTGTCGTATCACGGTGCCTCTCGACTGACCTACGGGCGAGGTCCCGCTAGCAGCCACACCGGGCAGACGGCCTCGACGACCAGGCAGCCGTCGGGTGCGGTGCGGCGCGCAACATAGCCGACGATCGCCGGTTAGCCAAACCGGCGATCGTGACGACCATTGGGGGTGTTCGCAGCGGCTGCGCTTGGCGGTGGAGCCGTTGTGGATGCAGCCGGTAGTGCCGCAATGTGCAAGGAGGTAGTAAGCGGCCCTGTCCACGGCTTCCCTGGAATCAGCAGCGCCGTTTGCTGAAAGAGGATCCACGTCGAGGTGGCGTGGACTCTCTGGTGTTGCTGATCCTGTTCTGTCGCTCTGTGCGCCCCTTCCCGAGAGATTCCACCCGATGTGCCGATCCGCGATACCCCCTGCCCATTTCCCTCTTCGATTGAAAGCCCTCTCTGCATTGCTCGCCGACTTCATTCCTGTCCTGGATTGCGCTGAGGCAAACGGGCTGGTGGCGCTTTGACCGCCGGAGGTAGCAACCGGCTGCTGACCCCGGAAGAAGTGGCCGCATGGCTCAAAGTCAGCGAGATAACCGTCAAGAACAAGTATCGCGCATGGGGGCTAAAGCCTCAGAAAGTCGGTCGCCTTCTGCGCTTCCGAGAGCGCGATATCGTGAGCTATTTGGACCGAAACTACGGGTGAGCCTGTCGCATGGCACCCAAGAGCGAAAGGAGGCCACTTGGCCACCGTCTTCCAGAAGTGCAAGACCGATGACAAGAATAGGAACTATCCGTGTGAGAAGACCAGATGCGGCCATCCCTGGACGGTCAGATACCGTGAGCCGGGAGGCCGCTCCGGGCGGCAGCGTGAGAGGACGTTCCCGACCAAGCGCGAGGCCGACGACCACGGTGTGGAGATGGAGAACGCCAAGCGGGAAGGCACGTACCTCGATCCCAAGCGGGGCGCCGTACCGCTTCGGACGTACGCGGAGGCGTGGTTCGAACGTCAGCATCTCGCACCCAACACGGAGAACACGTACGAGCGGGCCTTCCGGCTGCACGTCTTCCCCTTCATGGGTGAACGGCTGCTGACCTCGATACGCCCCGATGATATCGAGCGGTTGGGCGCGCACCTGACGGCTGGAGGGCTCTCCGCGCACTCCGTTCAGGCGTACACGACACCCCTGAAAGCGGTCTTCACGGCCGCCGTGAACAACGGGGATGTCGGTCGGCATCCCTTCCGCGGTGCCAAGCTGCCCGCGCTGCCGAGCCGAGCCGTGGATGAGACGCTCCTCCCGTCCGGTCAGCAGGTGCAGGACATCGCAGACGAATTCCGCCGCGAGTGGGCGCTGTCCGTCTGGCTCACGGCGGGCCTTGGGCTTCGGATGGGCGAGATGCTCGGTCTCCGGGTCGGGGACGTCCTCGACGACCGCGTACGGCTCCGCCGCCAGGTAACCCGCGTCAAGGGCGTCAGGGGGGCCGTACTGGGCCCGCTGAAGCATCGCAGGAAGGGAGACTGGCGGGACATTCCGTTGGCGACGAACCTGTCCGAGGCCGTGGGCGAGCACGTGGCCCGCTATGGCACCGGTCCGGACGGTGCCCTGTTCCAAACGATCACCGGAACCCTGGTCACGACCTCGGACTACTCGTCCGCGTTCCGTAAGGTCGCGAAGACCCTGGGTTACGACTGGTCGCCTCACGACTTGCGGCACTGGTTCGCCACGACCGCGCTCAGCAACGGTCTGCCACTCTTGGACGTGTCCAGGTGGCTCGGACACAAGAGCATCAAGGAGACAGCGGACACGTACGGGCACCTCACTCCCGACTCCACGGGCCGGGCTGTCAAGGTGATGGATGTGGCGCTGACCCAGCACCGTGCTGACTTGGTGCTGACTGACGCGGCATGATTCAGCGTTTTCTCTGGTCGGAGGGGCGGATTGGGATGTGCGGACGGTATGCGGCCAGTCGTGGGCCCGGGGATCTCGCGGGCATCTTCGAGATCGAGAAGTGGGAGCCCGAGGAGACCCTGGAACCGGACTGGAACGTGGCTCCGACCAAGGAGGTCCACGTCGTCCTGGACCGCCCTCTGAAAGACGCGGCAGACCCCCGGCCGGTTCGGCAGCTGCGCAAGCTGAAGTGGGGACTGGTGCCCAGCTGGGCCAGGAGCCCCGAGAACGCCTTCAAGATGATCAACGCGCGCGCGGAGACCGTCCACGAGAAGCCCTCCTACCGCAGGGCCTTCGCCGCCCGGCGCTGCATCCTCCCCGCCGACGGCTACTACGAATGGGTCACCGGCGTCCAGGAGCGGGACCTGGAGGTCGAGGGCAGGCGCAAGAGGCCGCGCAAGCAGCCGTACTTCGTGCTGCCCGCCGACGGCTCGGTGTTCGCGATGGCCGGGCTCTACGAGTTCTGGCGGGACCGGACGCTGCCCGACGCGCACCCGCTCGCCTGGTGGGCGACCTGCTCCGTGATCACCACCGAGGCCGAGACGACCCCGCTCGCGGCGGCCCCCGCCGAGGGCCCGCGCACCCTGGCCGAGATCCACCCCCGGATGCCGCTCATGCTGACCCCCGACCGCTGGGACGCCTGGCTCGACCCCTCCCGCGACGACCCCGCCGAGCTGCGCGCCCTGCTCGACCCGCCGCCGCCCGGCCTGCTGCGCGCCCATCCCGTCCCCACCCTCGTCAGCAACGTCCGCAACAACGGCCCGGAGCTGCTGAAGGAGCTGGACGGACCGGAAGAGGGCACACTCTTCTGACGTGACGACCGAGATCATCGCGACGGACGCGGGAGACGCCCGCGTCACCTGGCATCCCGCACGGCGGCCCCGGCTGGTGCTGGCCGTGAGCCACGGGGCGGGCGGCGGCATCGAGGCCAGGGACCTGCGGGCGCTCGCCGCCGTGCTGCCGGCGCACGGGGTGAGCGTCGCCCTCGTCGAGCAGCCCTGGCGGGTGGCGGGCAAGAAGGTGGCGCCCGCGCCGAAGACGCTCGACACCGGCTGGCGGGGCCTGTGGCCCGCGCTCGCGGCGCACGGCCCGCCCGTGATCGCCGGGGGCCGCAGCGCGGGCGCGCGCGTCGCGTGCCGTACGGCCGTCGAGCTCGGGGCGCACGCCGTGCTCGCGCTCAGCTTCCCCCTGCACCCCCCGGGACGGCCGGAGAGGTCCCGTGCCGCCGAACTGCTCGGCGCCGGGGTGCCCACCCTGGTCGTCCAGGGCGCCGACGATCCGTTCGGCAGGCCCGGGGAGTTCCCGGCCGGCGACTTCGAACTGGTCGAGGTGGCGTACGCCGACCACGGACTCGCCGTGCCCAGGCGCGCGCCCCTCGGACAGGACGAGGCCGTGGCGCTCGTCACGGACGCCGTCGTGCGGTGGACCGCGTCACTCGGGTAAAGCTCCGGGAATGCCCGGGGCCCGGCCTTGGTTGTGGCGGACAGCGGTGCTGAGAACGGCAGCGCGCACGCCGTAGAGAGGAAGTCCGCCGCATGGGTTCGACCTTCTGCCCGAGCCGCAGCAGCCGCGCCGACCTGGAGTGGACGGTGCTGCGCGCGGCGAGGACCGCGCCCGTTCGAGGGGCGGCGGGCACGGCGGGTCGTCTATCCTCCGATTCAGGCGAGACCGGATTCGGTCCTGCCCGCAATCTTGAGGAGGTGGGTCCGGTTCCCGGTACCGACGCAGGGACCGACGACGGCCTGGCGGAGCAGCCCGAGGGCCGGGGCACGAGCGCGGAGTCGACCGCCGAGCGCAGCGCGCGCTTCGAGCGGGACGCGCTCGAATTCCTCGACCAGATGTACTCGGCCGCCCTGCGGATGACCCGCAACCCGGCCGACGCCGAGGACCTGGTGCAGGAGACCTACGCCAAGGCGTACGCGTCCTTCCACCAGTTCCGCGAGGGCACCAACCTCAAGGCGTGGCTGTACCGGATCCTCACCAACACCTTCATCAACTCGTACCGCAAGAAGCAGCGTGAACCCCAGCGCTCCGCGGCCGAGGAGATCGAGGACTGGCAGCTGGCCCGCGCCGAGTCGCACATGTCGACCGGACTGCGCTCCGCGGAGTCGCAGGCCCTCGACCATCTGCCGGACTCGGACGTGAAGGAAGCGCTCCAGGCCATCCCCGAGGAATTCCGCATCGCCGTGTACCTGGCCGACGTAGAGGGCTTTGCGTACAAGGAGATCGCGGACATCATGGGGACACCCATCGGTACGGTGATGTCCCGGCTGCACCGGGGCCGCCGTCAACTGCGCGGCATGCTCGAGGACTACGCCCGTGAGCGCGGGCTTGTCCCGGCCGGCGCCGGAGAGTCGAACGAAGCGAAAGGCTCGGGCTCATGAGCTGCGGAGAGCCGCACGAGACGGACTGCTCCGAGGTACTCGACCATCTGTACGAGTTCCTCGACAGCGAGATGCCGGACATCGACCGTGACAAGTTCAAGCAGCACTTCCAGGAGTGCTCGCCGTGCCTGGAGAAGTACGGCCTGGAGCAGGCCGTGAAGAAGCTCGTCAAGCGGTGCTGCGGACATGACGACGTGCCGACGGACCTGCGCGCCAAGGTCATGGGGCGGATCGACCTCATCCGCTCCGGCCAGGCCGTCCCCGAGCACGACGTCACCGCCACCCCGCAGGAGTCCTGAACTCCCCGCCGTCACTCGAACGTGCTAATCGGGGAGCGATAGGCCCTCCTCGGCCCCTCGCACCGACCTAGGCTCCGCGGTGAGCTGGTCATGGTGGGGGGAGGGGCGTCGGCATGGAGGCGTTACCGGCACGCGCGCGCGTGTACGTGGCGTGTGTCGCCCTCGGCGCCGTGCTCGCTCTGCTCGCTCCGCCCGCCGCAGGCACACCCTGGTGGGCGGTCGCCCTCCTGGCCGCGCTGTTCGCCGGCGGGGAGCAGGTCGCCGCCCGGGGCCGGCTCTCGGGCACCTTCTACCCCGTCCTGCTCGCGGGCGCGTTCCTGCTGCCCGCTCCCGCCGCCGCGCTCGTGGCGGTGCCGGGAGCGCTGCTGTGCCCGGTCGGACCGCGCCCGCGCACCACGCGCCGGGTGTGGCGCGCATCCCAGCTCGGGGTCGCGGTGTGGGTCGCCGCGCAGGCGCACTCCGCCCTCGCCGCGCGGGACGCCGTGGCCGCCGCCGACTTCCCCGACGCGCTCGCCGACGCCGGCCTCGCCGTCGCCGCCTTCTGCCTGGTCCTCACCGCGCTGGACGGCGGCATCCTCGCGCTCGCCGAGCGCGTCCCCGTACGCCGGGCCTGGCGCGGACTGTTCCTGCGCTCCCTGGCGCCGCTGGCCGTGCACGGACTGGCGGGGCTGATGATGGCGGTCCTGTGGCGCAGCGCCTACGGACCCGTCGCGGCGCTGCTCGTGCTGCTGCCCATGTGGGTGTCGTGGTGGGTGTTCGCCCAGTACCACCGCGAGCGCGCGGCGCACCAGGCGACCATCCGGGGGCTCGTCCAGGCCGTCGACATCAAGGACGGCTACACCCGCGGCCACAGCGAGCGGGTCGGGCAGGCGTCGATGATGATCGCGCGCGAGCTGGGCCTGGCCGACGCGCGCGTGGAGGTGCTCCGCTTCGCCGGGATCCTGCACGACGTCGGCAAACTGGGCGTGCCCACCAGGCTGCTGCGCAAGGACGGCCCCCTCACCCCCGAGGAACGGCGGGTGATCGAGCTGCACCCGGAGTACGGACACGAGATGGTCCGCGGGATCTCCTTCCTCGGCGAGGCACGGGCCGCCGTGCTGCACCACCACGAGCGGCTGGACGGCAGCGGCTACCCCTACGGTCTGAGGGGCGGCCAGATCCCCGAGTCCGCCCGCGTGGTGGCGGTCGCCGACGCCTTCGACGCGATGACGTCCAACCGCTCGTACTCCCGGGCCCGGCCCGTGCCGGCGGCCCTCGGCGAACTGGAGCGGTGCGCCGGCTCGCACTTCGACCCCCGTATGGTCACCGCCCTCGTCCGGGCCGTCGCCCGGCACGGCTGGCATCCCGCCGTGACCGCGGACGAGACGTCCCTGCCGCAGCCGCGCCCGCCCGTCTCTCCCGCGCCCGGGGCCCGCAGGTGAGGACTCCCGCGGCACACCCGCTGCTCGGCGCGGTGCACGCCTGCGCCGCGGTCCTGGCCGCCGTCAGCCTGTTCGACATGCTCGGCGGCGCCCTCAGCGAACGCGGCACCGCCCTCGCCTTCGGTGCCCTGGTCACCCTCGGTGAACTCACCCGCTGGACCGGGGCCGAGGGCCGGGAGGCCGCCCCGCTCGGCGCCGCCGCGGCCCTGTCGTACGCCCTGCTCGGCGAGAGCGGCGGAGAGCCCACCCACCACGGTGTCACCCAGGTCGTCGGCGTCGTCCTCGCCGCCACGCTGATCGGCTGCGTCCCGCACATCGCGCGCGGGCGGCCCGTCCTCGACCACGTCTCCCGGCGCGTGCTCACCACAGGCTTCGCCGCCGTCTGCTTCCAACCCCTGTACAGCCAGGGCACCTTCCGGGGCTGGGGCACCGCCTACGCGCTGCTGCTGGTGGCGATCCTCACCCTCACCGCCCTGTGCGACGCGCTGCTCGCCGCCGCGCAGGCCCACGCGCGCACCCGGTGGCCGTTCGTGCCCCTGCTGCGGGACGAGGTGCGGGCGACGCTCGGCATCGGCTCGGCCGTCTGCGCCACCGGTGCCGTGATGGCGCTCGCCGTCGCCGTGGCCGGACTGTGGGCACTGCCCGTCTTCTGCGTCCCGCTGCTGCTCACCCAGCTGTCCTTCCACCGGTACGCTGCCGTGCGCACCACCTACCGGCAGACGATCGCCTCCCTCGCCCGCGCCACCGAGATCGCCGGGTACACCCCGGCCGGGCACGCCCGGCGGGTGGCGGCGCTCAGCCGCGAGGTCGGCCGCGACCTCGGACTGTCCGACGCCGAACTCACCGTCCTGGAGTACGCCGCCCTGATGCACGACATCGGACAGCTCAGCCTGGTCGACCCGGTCGAGGCCGGGGCCACCGCCGTGCTCCCCGTCGAGGAGCAGCGCCGCATCGCGCTGCTCGGCGGGGCCGTCGTCCGGCAGACCGGGGTGAATCCCCAGGTCGCGCTGGTGGTGGAGCGGCTCGCCGACCCCTGTCCCGAGCAGCCGGTGGCCGCCCGGATCGTGCGCGCGGTGAACGCCTACGAGGAGAAGGCGCGCGACGCCGGTCCCGGGGGTCCGCTGAAGGCGCTGGAGGAACTGCGCCTGGCGACCGCCGGGGAGTACGCGCCGGAGGTCGTCGGCTCCCTCGCCCGGGTGCTGTCGAGGGACGGTCTGAGCATGCCCGTGGCTGGGTAACCCATGGGTAATGAGCGGCCTTCCAACCGCACGTGGTTGGATGCGAAGGAGAGGGTGTCCGGGGGCAGCACCGGCCAGCCCACCCCCAGGAACTGGCAGGCGGGAATCGTGAGGATCTTCGGCAAGGGACGGCACCGGCCCTCCGCCTCCTGGCGGCAGGCCACCGACCGGGCGTTCACGCTCATCGGCGACGGCCGGTACGAGGACGCGGGCGCGCTGCTGACACGGGCCGCCGATCTGGAGCCGTGGCTGTCGGAGTCCTGGTTCAACCTCGCCCTGCTGCACAAGTTCCGGCACGACTGGGAGCAGGCGCGCGCCGCCGGGCTGCGGGCCGTCGCCCTGCTCGACCGGGAGGCCGGCGCCCCCGACTGGTGGAACGTCGGGATCGCGGCCACCGCCCTCCAGGACTGGCCGCTGGCGCGGCGGGCCTGGCAGGCGTACGGGCTGCGGGTGCCGGGCGGGGCGACCGAGTCCGGCGAGCCGGCCGGCATGGACCTGGGCAGCGCCGCCGTACGGCTCTCGCCCGAGGGGGAGGCCGAGGTCGTGTGGGGGCGGCGGCTGGACCCCGCCCGGATCGAGGTGCTGTCCATCCCGCTGCCGTCCTCCGGGCGGCGCTGGGGCGAGGTCGTGCTGCACGACGGCGTGCCCCACGGCGAGCGCACCATCTCCTCCGGGCAGGCGTACCCCGTCTTCGACGAGATCGAGCTGTGGGCGCCCTCGCCGGTGCCCACCTGGGTGGTCCTCCTGGAAGCGGCCACCGAGGCCGACCGGGACGCTCTGGAGCGGCTCGCCGCCGACGCCGGGTTCGCCGCGGAGGACTGGTCCTCGTCGGTGCGGCTGCTGTGCCGGATGTGCTCCGAGTCGCGGATGCCGTCCGACGAGGGGGACGGTGAGCATCTGGACCCGCACGACCACAGCGAGCCGGGCCACCCCGGCCCGCTGGGCCATCGCACCGACGGCCAGCTGTGGGTGCCCGAGCGCGAGTGCGGGGTGGCCGCGCCGGCCGCGCTGGTGCGGGGGCTGCTGGACGGCTGGGTCGCGGACAGCCCGGACTCCAGGGACTGGCGCGATCTCGAAGAGGTCTGCTGAGCGTTCGCCGTACCCTGTAGGAGCGTCACCCTCCCCCTTGTTCTCCGCTTCTTCTCCCCTTGTTCTTGAGTTTGTGCAGGAAGGCATACGTCTGTCATGGCCCAGCAGGACACCGATCAGCAGCACGCGGGCGTGCTCCCCGTCGACGACGAGGGCTTCGTCATCGACACGGAGGACTGCGAGGAGCGCGAGCAGGCGTACCGCGAGCGCGGCACCTCGCGGCCCGTCACGGTCGTCGGCAATCCGGTGCTCCACAAGGAGTGCAAGGACGTCACCGCGTTCGACGACGAGTTGCTGAAGCTGGTCGACGACATGTTCGCCAGCCAGCGCACCGCCGAGGGCGTGGGCCTGGCCGCCAACCAGATCGGCGTCGATCTGAAGGTCTTCGTCTACGACTGCCAGGACGACCAGGGCGCCCGGCACGTCGGCGTGGTCTGCAACCCCCGGCTGGTGGAGCTGCCCGCCGACCGGCGCAGGCTGGACGACAGCAACGAGGGCTGCCTCTCGGTGCCGACGGCGTACGCCCCGCTCGCGCGCCCGGACTACGCCGAGGTCACCGGTCAGGACGAGAAGGGCAACCCGGTCAAGGTGCGCGGCTCCGGGTACTTCGCTCGGTGTTTGCAGCACGAGACCGACCACCTGTACGGGTACCTCTACATCGACCGGCTCTCCAAGCGGGAGCGCAAGGACGCGCTGCGGCAGATGGCCGAGAACGAGCCCCGCTACCCCGTGGTCGCGAACGACTGACGTTCCCCACGGAGCCTTCACGACTCCCTCACCGACGGCGTCCGCTCGCCCGCATCGCACCGAACGGACGCCGTTCGCATGTCCATCGCACGTGCGAGCCCCTACGCACAGGGAGTGATCCATAACCAGTCACATAGGGGGAGATTCACGGCACTGGGGGGTAGTGAATGGAGCAAATCCGTTCCCAGAACGGTCAGTTGTGGTGCTGAATGTAAGTGCGGGGATACACGACGGCGCACGCCCGGTAGAGCGGGAGGGGCGTGCACAACTGAACAACTGGCGGCTGAGAGGGGTTTGTTCGTGCATGCTTTCTCACACAGCACCACATCGACACCGACGGCGGTCCCGGTTCCACCAGCGCTCTCGCTTCCGGTGATCGAGACGGCCTTTCCCAGGCAGCTCCATCCGTATTGGCCCAGGCTCCAGAAGAACACCCGGACCTGGCTGCTGGAAAAACGGCTGATGCCGGCCGACAAGGTCGAAGAATATGCCGACGGCCTTTGCTACACGGACCTCATGGCGGGCTACTACATCGGCGCGCCCGAGGAGGTGCTCCAGGCGATCGCGGACTACAGCGCGTGGTTCTTCGTCTGGGACGACCGGCACGACCGCGACATCGTCCACCGCCGCCCGGCGGCCTGGCGGCGGCTGAGGTTACGCCTGCACGAGGCGCTGGACTCCCCCGAGGACCACCTGCACCACGAGGACCCCCTGGTCGCCGGATTCGCGGACAGCGTGGTGCGGCTGTACTCGTTCCTGCCGGGCACCTGGAACGCGCGGTTCGCCCGGCACTTCCACGCGGTGATCGAGGCGTACGACCGTGAATTCCGCAACCGCGTCGAGGGGATCGTCCCCACGGTCGAGGAATATCTCGCCCTGCGCCGGCTCACCTTCGCGCACTGGATCTGGACCGATCTGCTGGAGCCGTGCGCGGGAGTCGAACTCCCGGACCGGGTACGGAAACACCCCGCATTCCGGCGGGCGGCCCTTCTCAGCCAGGAATTCGCCGCCTGGTACAACGACCTCTGCTCCCTTCCCAAGGAAATAGCGGGCGAAGAGGTCCACAATCTCGGAATCAGCCTCGTCACCCATCGCCGGCTGACCCTGGAACAGGCCGTCACCGACCTCAGGTGTCGGGTCGAGGACTGCATTTCCGAGTTCCTCGTCGTCGAACAGGAGGCCCTGGCGTTCGCCGATTCCCTCTCCGACGGAACGCTGTGGGGAAAAGAACTCGGCGCCGCCGTCCGGGCCTGTGTCTCCAATATGCGCAACTGGTTCAGCTCGGTCTACTGGTTCCACCACGAGTCCGGCCGGTACATGGTCGACAGCTGGGACGACCGGTCCACGCCCCCGTACGTCACCAACGAAGCGGCAGGTGAGAAATGACCGTCGAGTCGGTTAGCCCCGAAGCCACCCCCCGTGCGCCGTCGGAGCTGCGAGAACCGCCCGTCGCCGGCGGCGGCCTCCCCCTGCTGGGCCACGGGCTGAAGCTGGCCCGGGACCCGCTGGCCTTCATGGCCCAGCTCCGCGACCACGGCGACGTCGTGCGCCTGCGCCTCGGCCCCAAGACGGTGTACGCCGTCACCACGCCCGATCTCACCGGCGCGCTGGCCCTGAGCGGCGACTTCAAGATCGGCGGGGCGCTGTGGGAGTCCCTGGAGGGCCTGCTCGGCAAGGAGGGCGTGGCCACCGCGAACGGCCCGCTCCACCGCCGTCAGCGGCGCACCATCCAGCCCGCGTTCCGGCTCGACGCCATCCCCGCCTACGGGCCGATCATGGAGGAGGAGGCGCACGCGCTGGTCGACCGCTGGAAGGGCGGCGAGCCCCTCGACTGCACCTCCGAGGCGTTCCGGGTCGCCGTGCGCATCGCCGCCCGCTGCCTGCTGCGCGGTGACTACATGGACGAGCGGGCCGAGCGGCTGTGCGCCGCGCTCGCCACCGTCTTCCGCGGCATGTACCGGCGCATGGTGATCCCGCTCGGACCGCTGTACAGGCTGCCGCTGCCGCCCAACCGCGAATTCAACCGGGCGCTGGCCGATTTGCATCTCCTGATCGACGAGATCGTCGCCGAGCGGCGGGCATCTGGTCAAATGCCGGACGATTTGCTCACGGCATTGCTGGAGGCCGAGGACGAGAATGGCGACCCCATCGGGGAACAGGAGATCCACGACCAGGTGATCGCGATTGTCACCCCGGGAAGCGAAACGGTGGCGTCCACGATCATGTGGTTGCTGCATGTCCTCGCACAGCATCCGGAACAGGCCGACAAGGTGTGCGCGGAGGTCGAATCCGTCACCGGTGGCCGTCCTGTCGCATTCGAGGACGTCCGCGCCCTCAGGCACACGAACAATGTCATCCTGGAAGCGATGCGTTTGCGCCCGGCGGTCTGGATTCTCACCCGGCGGGCGGTGATCGACACCTCGCTCGGCGGCTATCGCATTCCGGCCGGGGCCGACATCATCTACAGCCCTTATGCGATCCAGCGCGACGAGAAGTCCTACGAGCGGAACCTGGAGTTCGATCCCGACCGATGGCTCCCGGAACGCGCCAAGGACGTGCCGAAGTACGCCATGACGCCGTTCAGCGTGGGCAACCGCAAGTGTCCGAGCGACCACTTCTCGATGGCGCAGCTGACCCTGGTCACGGCGGCCCT
Organism: Streptomyces zinciresistens K42; assembly: GCF_000225525.1. Taxonomy (GTDB): domain Bacteria; phylum Actinomycetota; class Actinomycetes; order Streptomycetales; family Streptomycetaceae; genus Streptomyces; species Streptomyces zinciresistens. Next base: position 52,324 of record NZ_AGBF01000004.1, read on the forward strand.
GGCCGCCCGCTACCGCTTCGAGCAGGTGCCGGGCTCCGACGACTCGACCCGGATCGGCATCACCCTGCGGCCGAACGACCTGCGGCTGAGGCCGGTGCCCAGGGACACCCCCTGACCGGTGTCCGGTCCCCGTGACGTCCCGCGCCAGGCGTGCGGCGTGGTCCCCGGGGCCCGGACGGACCGACGGCGGAGCGCGGCCGCCGTGACGGGCCCGGTCCGGCCGGCGGTCGCGCTCCGCCGTCCCGCCCGTCGCCTCCGGCGACTCCCGCGTCAGCGGTACCCGTTGACGCGGGAGTCGGCGGGACGGGGGATGTTCCGCTCCCCTGCGGGCAGCGGCGGGCGAAGGCGCGCGCCGACCGCCCGGTCAGGGAGGTCCAGGAGCGCGGGCGCGGCCCTCGCTCAGAAGTCCTCGTCCAGGTCGACGGTGCCCTCCACCGCCACCTGGTACGCCGAGGGCCGCCGCTCGAAGAAGTTGGTCAGCTCCTGAACGCCCTGGAGCTCCATGAAGGAGAAGGGGTTCTCGGAGCCGTACACCGGGGCGAAGCCGAGCCGTGTCAGACGCTGGTCGGCGACGCACTCCAGGTACTGCCGCATCGAGTCGGTGTTCATCCCCGGGAGGCCGTCACCGCACAGGTCGCGCGCGAACTGCAGCTCGGCCTCGACGGCCTCCCGCAGCATGTCGGTGACCTCCTCGCGGAGCCGGTCGTCGAAGAGGTCGGGCTCCTCCTTGCGGACGGTGTCGACCACGTCGAAGGCGAAGGACATGTGCATCGTCTCGTCGCGGAAGACCCAGTTGGTGCCGGTGGCCAGACCGTGCAGCAGGCCACGGCTGCGGAACCAGTAGACGTACGCGAAGGCGCCGTAGAAGAACAGCCCCTCGATGCACGCGGCGAAGCAGATCAGGTTCAGCAGGAAGCGGCGCCGGTCGGAGCGGGACTCCAGGCGGTCCAGCTTCTCCACCTCGTTGATCCACTTGAAGCAGAACCCGGCCTTCTCGCGGATCGAGGGGATGTTCTCCACCGCGTCGAAGGCCGCCGCCCGGTCCCGCGGGTCCGGGAGGTAGGTGTCCAGCAGCGTCAGATAGAACTGGACGTGCACCGCCTCCTCGAAGAGCTGACGGCTCAGGTAGAGCCGCGCCTCGGGGGAGTTGATGTGCTTGTAGAGGGTCAGCACCAGGTTGTTCGCCACGATCGAGTCGCCGGTGGCGAAGAACGCCACCAGGCGGCCGATGAGGTGGTGCTCCTCCGGCGTCAGCTTCGCGAGATCGGCGACGTCCGAGTGGAGGTCGACCTCCTCCACGGTCCAGGTGTTCTTGATGGCGTCCCGGTAGCGCTCGTAGAAGTCCGGGTAGCGCATGGGGCGCAGCGTCAGTTCGAAGCCCGGGTCGAGCAGGTTCTTCGTTTCGGCGGTCATCACTGGCAGGCCTCGCAGGACTCGGGGTTTTCCAGGGAGCAGGCGACGGCCTCGGGGTCGGCCGCCTGCCGGACGGGGACGGTCGCCTCGGGCCGCGCCTGGGCCCGTGCGGCGCGCGCGATCCGGGTCGCCGGGCGCGAGCGCAGGTAGTACGTCGTCTTCAGCCCGGACTTCCAGGCGTAGGCGTACATCGAGGAGAGCTTGCCGATGGTGGGCGTCTCCAGGAAGAGGTTCAGGGACTGCGACTGGTCGAGGTACGGGGTCCGGGCCGCCGCCATGTCGATCAGCGCACGCTGCGGGATCTCCCACGCCGTGCGGTACAGCGCCCGTACGTCCGCCGGGATCCAGGCGAAGTCCTGCACCGAGCCGCTGGCGTCGCGCAGCGCCTCACGGGTGCGCGCGTCCCAGACGCCGAGGGCCTTCAGCTCGTCGACCAGGTAGGAGTTGACCTGGAGGAACTCGCCCGAGAGCGTCTCGCGCTTGAACAGGTTGGAGACCTGCGGCTCGATGCACTCGTACACCCCGGCGATGGACGCGATGGTGGCGGTCGGCGCGATGGCGAGCAGCAGGGAGTTGCGCAGGCCGGTCACCGCGATCCGCTCGCGCAGCGCCGCCCAGCGCTCGGGCCAGGCGGGTGCGGTGCCGTAGTGGTCCGGGTGCAGCACACCGCGTGCCGTGCGGGTCTTCTCCCAGGCCGGCAGCGGGCCGTTGCGCTCGGCGAGGTCGGCGGACGCCTCGTAGGCGGCGAGCATGACGCGCTCGGCGATCCGCGTCGACAGGGCGCGGGCCTCGGGCGAGTCGAAGGGCAGCCGCAGCTGGAAGAACACGTCCTGGAGGCCCATCGCGCCCAGGCCCACCGGACGCCACTTGGCGTTGGAGCGGCCGGCCTGCTCGGTCGGGTAGAAGTTGATGTCGACGACCCGGTCGAGGAAGGTCACGGCCGTGCGGACGGTCTCGTCCAGCCGCTCCCAGTCCAGGTCGCCGTCGCGCACGAACGCGCCGAGGTTGACCGACCCCAGGTTGCAGACGGCCGTCTCGCCGTCGTCGGTGACCTCCAGGATCTCCGTGCACAGGTTCGAGGAGTGCACGACGTTGCCCGGCAGGGCCGTCTGGTTGGCCGTGCGGTTGGCCGCGTCCTTGAAGGTCATCCAGCCGTTGCCGGTCTGCGCGAGGGTGCGCATCATCCGGCCGTACAGCTCGCGGGCCGGGAGGGTCCTGCGGGCGAGCCCGGCCGCCTCGGCCTTCGCGTACGCCGCGTCGAACTCCTCGCCCCACAGGTCGACCAGCTCGGGCACGTCCGACGGCGAGAACAGCGACCAGGGGCGGTCGGCGTCGACGCGGCGCATGAACTCGTCCGGGATCCAGTGGGCGAGGTTCAGGTTGTGCGTACGGCGCGCGTCCTCACCGGTGTTGTCGCGCAGTTCCAGGAACTCCTCGATGTCGGAGTGCCAGGTCTCCAGGTAGACCGCGGCGGCGCCCTTGCGCCGGCCGCCCTGGTTCACGGCGGCGACCGAGGCGTCCAGCGTCTTGAGGAACGGGACGATGCCGTTGGAGTGCCCGTTGGTGCCGCGGATCAGCGAACCCCGGGAGCGGACGCGGGAGTACGACAGGCCGATGCCGCCCGCGTGCTTGGAGAGCCGGGCGACCTGGTGGTAGCGGTCGTAGAGGGAGTCCAGCTCGTCCTTGGGGGAGTCCAGGAGGTAGCAGGACGACATCTGGGGGTGCCGGGTGCCGGAGTTGAAGAGGGTGGGGGAGGAGGGGAGGTAGTCGAGGCGGCTCATGAGCCCGTAGAGCGCGGCGACTTCCTCCAGCGACCTCGCGCTGTCGTCCTCGGCGAGACCGGCGGCCACCCGCAGCAGGAAGTGCTGGGGCGTCTCGACGACCTTGCGGGTGAGGGGGTGCCGCAGCAGATAGCGGCTGTGCAGGGTGCGCAGTCCGAAGTAGCCGAAGCGGTCGTCGGCGCCGGGGTCGACGAGCGCGTCGAGGCGGGCGGCGTGCGTGCGCACGAACGCGGCGGTCCGGTCGGCGATCAGGCCCTCGCGGTGCCCCGTGCCGACCGACCCGGTGAAGCTGGTGACGCCCTGGGAGGCGGCCTCGGCCGCGATGGAGAGGGTGAGCAGCCGCGCGGCCAGCCTGCTGTAGGCGGGGTCCTCGGAGATGAGGCCGGCCGCCGCCTCGGTGGCCAGCTCGCGCAGCTCGGCCTCGTCGGCGCGGGCGGAACGGCCGCGCAGCGCCGCGGCGGCGACCCGGCCGGGGTCGGCGTCGGGGAGGTCGGCGGTCAGCTCCGTCAGAAGACGCAGCAAGGCGGTTCCCGGGGCGTCCTCGTGGGTGGGAACGGCTGAGGCCGGGTCTGCTGGCGCGATGGTCACGTGGGGGCTCTCCCTCGCTGGGCACAGGGCCTTGCGGAGGGCAGGGGGCAGCACACGAGCGCACACGGCGTCGCGTCCACCGGCCCATTCCACGAGGCCCGGACGTCAGGGCGCGCCGACCGGTCGGCCGGGCGCGCTGTCGGCAGGTCCTCGGACTGACTCCTGTGCACAGACGTGCACAAGTACACCGTTGCGGGACAGTTCCGGATTCGCACCGGATTCCCCTGCGGCGACAGCGAGCATGAGCATACATCTTGTGCTCACCCGCCACGCCACCCCCAGATGTTGTGTCGGGCTGGTTTCAGAGCGTCAACTGATAGGTGAGGAGCGTGAGGTCGGTCAGCTCCGGGAACGGGTTCCAGTCCCGTTCCGGTGTGCGAACGAAGCCGAGGCGTGCGTAGAGCCGATGGGCGGTGCGCATGGCGCGCTGCGAGGACAGGACGACGCTCCGGCAGCCCTCGGCGGCGCGCGCCCGCTCGACGCAGTGGCGTACGAGCGCCTCGCCGCAGCCCCGTCCGCGCGCCGCGTGGTCGACGGCGAGCATCCGGATCTCCGCCTCGCCGGGCCCGGCGATGTCGGCCATGGGCCCGCCCGCCGGGACGAAGGTCACACCGCCCAGCAGCCGGTCGTCCCCGACGGCCACGAGCACCCGTGCGGCGGCCGCGCGGCCGGCCACGTCCCTGAGCACGCCGAGGTAGGCGTCGCTCTCGGCGAAGTCGAGGAGGCCGTCGCGGAGGTAGGCGCGGGCGGTGAGGTCGCCGAGGGGGCCGTACTCGTCCGGTTCGGCCGGCCGGATCACGAGGTCCATGCGGCCGAGTCTGCCGCACGCGCACGGCGGCGGGCCACCGGGTTCCCCCGGTGGCCCGCCGCCGTCGTCGTACCGCTCAGTGGGAGGTGCCCGCCGTGGCCGGCGGCAGCTCCACCTGGACGCCGGGGTCCCCGGCGTCCGCGGTGTAGTCCTCCGGGCTGGTCTCGTCGACGCCGTCCGGGGCCTTCAGGGCCCTGAGGACGAAGGTCAGCACCACGGTGACGACCGCGTTGAGCACGAAGGCCGTCAGACCGATGTAGCCGATCTCGCCGATGCCCGGGATCTCCTTCGACGAGCCCCCGAAGTGCTGCTGGGTCGGGGAGGCGACGCCGTAGGCGGCGAGCGTGCCGTAGACCATGCCGACGGCCCAGCCGGCCAGCAGCGCCCAGCGGTGGAACCACCGGGTGAACAGCCCGCCGACCAGCGCCGGGAAGGTCTGCAGGATCCAGATGCCGCCCAGCAGCTGGAAGTTGATGGCGACCGTCTTGTCCATCGTCAGGACGAAGACCAGCGCGCCCACCTTCACCAGCAGGGAGACCAGCTTGGAGACCTTGGTCTCCTGGGCGGGCGTGGCGTCCGGCTTGATGAAGTCCTTGTAGATGTTGCGGGTGAACAGGTTCGCCGCCGCGATGGACATGATGGCCGCGGGCACCAGCGCGCCGATGCCGATCGCCGCGAAGGCCACGCCCGCGAACCAGTCGGGGAACATCGTCTCGAACAGCTGCGGGATCGCGAGCTGGCCGTTCTGCACCTTGATGCCGGCCGCGATCGCCATGAAGCCCAGCAGCGCGAGCAGGCCCAGCATCAGGGAGTACAGCGGCAGGATCGTGGTGTTGCGGCGGATCACCTCACGGCTGCGCGAGGACAGCGTCGCGGTGATCGAGTGCGGGTACATGAAGAGCGCGAGCGCCGAGCCGAGGGCGAGCGTGGCGTACGTCCACTGGCCCGCGTCGGCCGGGACCAGCGCGCCGCGCGGGGCGCCCGTGGCCGGGTTGGTCTGCGCGTAGGCCGCGCTCGCCTTGGCGAAGATCTCGTCGAAGCCGCCCAGCTTGATCGGGATGTAGATGATCGCCACCGCGATGACGATGTAGATCAGTGTGTCCTTCACGAACGCGATCAGCGCGGGGGCGCGCAGCCCCGAGGAGTAGGTGTACGCGGCGAGCACGCCGAAGGCGATGAGCAGCGGCAGGTCCTTGACGAACCAGTTGGTGTTCTCGCCGCCGCCGACGCCCATCACGTCCAGCACCGCCTGGATGCCGACGAGTTGCAGCGCGATGTACGGCATGGTCGCCAGGATGCCGGTGAGGGCCACCGCCAGCGACAGGCCCTTGGAGCCGAAGCGGCCGCGCACGAAGTCCGAGGTCGTCACATAGCCGTGCTTGTGGGAGACCGACCACAGCCGGGGCAGGAACGTGAAGATCAGCGGGTACACGAGGATCGTGTACGGCACCGCGAAGAAGCCCGCCGCGCCGGCCGCGTAGATCGCCGCGGGGACGGCGACGAAGGTGTACGCCGTGTACAGGTCGCCGCCGAGCAGGAACCAGGTGACCCAGGTGCCGAACGACCGTCCGCCCAGGCCCCATTCGTCGAGGCTGTGCTCGTTCTCGGCCCTGCGCCAGCGCGAGGCCAGGAAGCCCATGACCGTGACGGCCAGGAAGAAGAAGATGAAGACGCCGAGCGCGACGCCGTTCACACCGTCCTTCATCGCGACGCACCGCCCTTCCGCGCGGCGCGGGAGCGCTGGTCACGCTGCCACAGCTTGTACGCCACCATCGTCAGGAGCGTGGAGAGCAGCACCCACAGCATCTGGTACCAGTAGAAGAACGGGATTCCGGCGAGCACCGGATCGGTCTTGGCGTACGAACCCACCCACAGCATCGCCACGAAGGGCGCGACGAGGCAGAGCGCGATGACCACCCGCAGGGGCGTCACCACCGCTCCGTTCACTTCTGGCGCATCTGACATCTTGCGGCTCCGTCCCCTCGCCGATCACCTGAGAAACGCGCAGGCAATGTAGGTGACGGTGCGACGGCAGCGGAAGACCCCGTCCGCATATCGGATGTGGAGGAATGGTGTGCGCGCGGGCCGGGCCCGACGGCCTCAGTCCCGGGGGCGCTTGAGGCGTGCCACGAACTTGTAGCGGTCGCCGCGGTAGACCGAGCGCACCCACTCCACCGGCTGGCCCTCGCGGTCCAGCGAGTGGCGGGAGAGCATCAGCATGGGCAGGCCGACGTCGGTGCCGAGCAGGCCGGCCTCCCGCGGGGTGGCCAGCGAGGTCTCGATCGTCTCCTCGGCCTCGGCGAGATGGACGTCGTAGACCTCGGCGAGCGCGGTGTAGAGGGAGGTGTACTTCACCAGGCTGCGCCGCAGCGCGGGGAAGCGCTTGGCGCTGAGGTGGGTGGTCTCGATGGCCATGGGCTCGGCGTTGGCCATCCGCAGCCGCTCGATGCGCAGCACCCGTCCGCCCGCGGAGATGTCGAGCAGGTCGGCGAGACGGTCGTCGGCGGTGATGTAGCCGATGTCCAGCAGCTGGGAGGTCGGTTCCAGGCCCTGGGCGCGCATGTCCTCGGTGTACGAGGTGAGTTGCAGCGCCTGGGAGACCTTGGGCTTGGCCACGAAGGTGCCCTTGCCCTGGATGCGCTCCAGGCGCCCCTCGACGACCAGTTCCTGAAGGGCCTGGCGCACCGTCGTGCGCGAGGTGTCGAACTCCGCGGCCAGGGTGCGCTCGGGCGGGACGGGGGTGCCGGGGGCCTGGGTCTCCGTCATGTCGAGGAGGTGCTTCTTCAGGCGGTAGTACTTGGGCACGCGGGCGGTACGGACAAGGGCGCCGTTCTCGTTCTCCGCACTGCTGACGTCGGTGCTCATGCTCCGCCTTCCCGGCTCCGGCTGCGCCTCACATCGTGGCACGGCGGCGCGCGGCACGTCCCCGTACGCTCCGTGATCTCCCCTGTATACCGTCGCCGCTTCGTTTGGTCTAGTCCACCCCTGCTGAGTGGTCTACCGGAACTGTGCCCTCCGGGGGCCGGGTTTTCGAGGGTTTCTTACTTAAAGGTTCCTTCATATGTAGGTCGCATAACGGCTGGTCGGTGCAGTTTCGAGCACCCTTGACACGCTTTCTGGTCTGGTCCAAGCTCCCCCTACTGGTCTACACCATTGGTCCAGGTCCCGGCCCAACGCTCGTGCGGGGAGGCAGGGGGGTTTGTGGCATCCCTGAGGAGGGTGGCGTGAAGCGCAAGCTGATATCCGCGATCGGTGTCGCGGGCATGATGATCTCCCTGGCGGCGTGTGGGGGAGACAACGGCGACGGCGGGGGCAAGGCCGGGGCGGACGGCTACGCGGGCCAGACGCTCACGGTGTGGGTGATGGACGGCTCCTCCCCCGACCAGTGGCAGAAGGACGTCGCCGCCGCCTTCGAGAAGAAGACCAAGGCGAAGGTCAAGTTCCAGGTCCAGCAGTGGAACGGCATCCAGCAGAAGCTGACCACCGCCCTGTCGGAGGACAACCCGCCGGACGTCTTCGAGATCGGCAACACCCAGACCCCGGCATACGCCAAGACCGGCGGCCTCGCCGACCTCGGCGACCTCAAGACGGAGATCGGCGGCGAGTGGACGTCGTCCCTCAACGAGTCCTCCATCTTCGAGGGCAAGCAGTACGCGGCGCCCTGGTACTTCGCCAACCGCGTCGTCCTCTACAACAAGAAGATCTGGGCCGACGCCGGCATCAAGGACACCCCGAAGACCCGCGACGAGTTCTACGCGGACCTGAAGCAGATCGGCGACAAGACCGACGCCGAGCCCCTCTACCTGCCGGGCCAGAACTGGTACCACTTCGTCGGCCTGACCATCGGTGAGGGCGTCCAGCTGGTCAAGCAGCAGGACGGCAAGTACGTCTCCAACCTGGCCGACCCGAAGGTCGCCTCGGCGATGCAGACGTACAAGAAGTTCCAGGCGCTGTCCAAGGCGCCCAAGGACAAGGACGAGGCCACCCCGCAGCAGGCCGAGGTCTTCGGCAAGGGCAACGTCGGCGCCTTCATCGGCATGGGCTGGGAAGCCGGCATCGCCATCAAGGCCAACCCGAAGATCGAGAAGGAGATCGGCTACTTCACCATCCCCGGTGCCACGGCCGACAAGCCCGAGGGCGTCTTCCTCGGCGGCTCCAACCTCTCCGTCGCTGCGGGCAGCAAGAAGCAGGCCCTGGCCAAGGAGTTCCTGCGGATCGCCCTGTCCGACAAGTACGAGGGCGAGCTCGCCAAGATCAACGGCGTCATCCCGAACAAGGAGTCGCTCCAGAGCAACCTCCAGGGCAACGCGGTGGCCGAGGCCGCCGCGCCGGCCGCCGCGGGCGGCGGCACCACGCCGCTGATCCCCGAGTGGGCCGCCGTGGAGAACGCGCCCAACCCGGTCAAGACGTACATGACCGCCGTTCTCAACGGCAAGTCCCCGGCCGCGGCCGCCAAGCAGGTCGAGGCCGAGCTCAACAAGCGCCTGGCGCAGCAGCAGTAAGGGCCATGGGTGCGGGGGCCGGCCGTCGCGCGGCCCCCGCACCCTCGTTCCGTCAGGTCGAGAAGAGAGATCGCGAGCATGACCGTGCAGATCGAACGGCCGCCCTCCGGTCCGGTGGGCGTGGCCAACAAGCACCGGAGAGGCTCCGCGGGCGCGGGGCCCAGAGGCGCGTCCCGGGCCCGGGGGCTCGTCCCGTACCTCCTGCTGCTGCCGGCCTGCGCGGTCACCGTGCTGCTGCTCGGCTGGCCGCTGGTGAAGGACGTCCTGCTGTCGTTCCAGAACCTCAACATGGCGCAGCTGATCCAGCGCGTCACCGAGTGGAACGGCATCGACAACTACACGCAGGTCCTCACGGGCGCGGACTTCTGGCGCGTCACCCTGCGCTCGATCCTGTTCACGGCGGTCAACGTCGTCGTGATCATGGTGATCGGCACACTGGTCGGCCTGCTGCTGGCCCGGCTCGGCAAGCGGATGCGCTTCACCCTGATGATCGGGCTCGTGCTGGCCTGGGCGATGCCCGTGGTCGCCGCGTCCACCGTCTACCAGTGGCTGTTCGCCCAGCGCTTCGGTGTCGTCAACTGGGTCCTGGCCAAGCTGGGCTGGGAGTCGATGGCCGACTACAGCTGGACCAGCAGCCAGATGTCGACGTTCTTCGTGGTCACGCTCCTGATCGTCTGGATGTCGATCCCGTTCGTCGCGATCAACCTCTACGCGGCCACGACCACCATCCCGGCCGAGCTGTACGAGGCCGCGGCGCTGGACGGGGCCGGCGGGTGGAAGAGCTTCACCACGGTGACCCTGCCGTTCCTGCGCCCGTTCCTGTACGCCACGACGTTCCTGGAGATCATCTGGGTCTTCAAGGCGTTCGTGCAGGTCTTCACCATCAACGGCGGCGGTCCCGACCGGCTCACCGAGATCCTGCCCGTCTACGCCTACATCGAGGGCGTCGGCAACCAGCACTACGGCATGGGCGCGGCGATCGCCGTCCTGACCATCCTCATCATGCTCGGCCTGACCGCGTACTACCTCAGGATCGTGCTCAAGCAAGAGGAGGACGAGCTGTGAAGCGCTCGCTCTTCGGCCGCCTGTGGCCCAACGTCACGGCCGTCGTCCTGTTCGCCGGCTTCGTCTTCCCCGTGTACTGGATGTTCTCCACGGCGCTGAAGCCGACCGGCGACATCATCTCCGAGAACCCGGTGTGGTTCCCCACGAACATCACCTTCGAGCACTTCAAGCGCGCCACGAGCGTCGACAACTTCTGGACCTACGTCGGCAACTCGCTCATCGTCACGCTGTGCGCGGTCGGCCTCTCGCTGATCGTGGCGCTCGCGGGGTCCTTCGCCCTCGCCCGGATGCGGTTCAAGGGGCGGCGCGGCTTCATCATCGGCTTCATGCTGGCCCAGATGGCGCCCTGGGAAGTCATGATCATCGCGATCTACATGATCGTCCGCGACGCGTCGATGCTGAACAGCCTCGTACCGCTGACGGCCTTCTACATGATGATGATCCTGCCCTTCACCATCCTGACGCTCCGCGGCTTCGTCGCCGCGGTGCCCCGGGAGCTGGAGGAGTCCGCGATGGTCGACGGCTGCAGCAGGTCCCAGGCGTTCCGCAAGGTCATCCTGCCGCTGCTCGCCCCCGGGCTGATGTCCACGTCCCTGTTCGGCTTCATCACCGCGTGGAACGAGTTCCCGCTGGTCCTGGTACTGAACAAGGAGGCGGAGGCGCAGACCCTGCCCCTGTGGCTGTCCAGCTTCCAGACCGCCTTCGGCAACGACTGGGGCGCGACGATGGCGGCGTCCTCCCTCTTCGCCGTGCCCATCCTCATCCTCTTCGTCTTCCTGCAACGCAGGGCTGTCAGCGGTCTGACGGCCGGCGCCGTGAAGGGATAACGCCACCCGATGACGACTTTCGCCAGCGGCACAGACACCCTCACGCGCGACGCGCTGACGGTCCTGCAGCCCGGTTTCACCGGAACCACCGCCCCCGACTGGCTGCTGCGCCGGCTCGGCGAGGGCCTCGCGTCCGTGGGCCTGTTCGGCCGCAACATCGCCTCGCCCGAGCAACTGGCCGCGCTCACCGCCCAGTTGCGGGCCGAACGCGACGACGTGCTGGTCGCGATCGACGAGGAGGGCGGCGACGTGACCCGGCTGGAGGTGCGCAACGGCTCCTCCTTCCCCGGCAACCACGCCCTCGGCGCGGTGGACGACCCGGAGCTGACCCGGCAGGTGGCCGCCGAGCTGGGCCGCCGCCTGGCGGCCTGCGGGGTGAACCTCAACTGGGCGCCGTCCGCGGACGTGAACTCCAACCCCGCGAACCCGGTGATCGGCGTCCGCTCCTTCGGCGCCGACACCGCCCTGGTCGCCCGGCACACCGCGGCCTACGTCACCGGCCTGCAGTCGGCGGGCGTCGCCGCCTGCACCAAGCACTTCCCCGGCCACGGCGACACGGCCGTCGACTCCCACCACGCCCTGCCCCGCATCGACGCGGACGCCGCGGTCCTCGCGGAACGCGAACTGGCCCCCTTCCGCGCGGCCATCGCCGCCGGCAGCCGGGCGGTGATGAGCGCGCACATCCTCGTGCCCGCCCTGGACCCGGACCACCCGGCCACCCTGTCCGGCCCGGTCCTGACCGACCTCCTGCGCGGCGAACTCGGCTACACCGGCCTGATCGTCACCGACGGGATGGAGATGCAGGCCATCGCCGCGACCTACGGCATCGAGCGCGGCAGCGTGCTCGCCGTCGCGGCCGGCGCGGACGCGATCTGCGTGGGCGGCGGCCTCGCCGACGACGAGACGGTACGGCGGCTGCGCGACGCCCTGGTCGGGGCCGTGCGCGCGGGCGAACTGGCCGAGGAGCGGCTCGCCGAGGCGGCCGAACGCGTCCGCGAACTGGCCCGCTGGACGGCCACGGCGGCCGTCCCCGAGGGCGAGGCCCGGCCCGAGATCGGCCTCGTCGCCGCGCGCCGGGCGCTGCGGGTGACCGGCGCCGCCTTCACCCCGCTCACCGAGGCGCCCTACGTCGCCGCCTTCACCCCGGTCGCGAACATCGCGGTCGGCGACGAGACCCCGTGGGGCGTCGCGGCCGAACTGGCCCGGCTGCTCCCCGGCACCGGGACCGGCAGCTTCAGCGGCGAGGACGCGGGCCGGGCCGCGCTCGCTGCGGCGGAGGGGCGGCGGCTGGTGGCGGTCGTCCGCGACGAGCACCGCCACCCCTGGATGGGGGCGGCGCTGGACGAACTGCTCAAGGCCCGCCCCGACACGGTCGTCGTCGAGATGGGCGTCCCGCAGGCGCCCGCGAGGGGTGCCCTGCACCTCGCCACCCACGGCGCCGCCCGCGTCTGCGGTCTCGCGGCGGCGGAGGTCATCGCGGGCCGGTAGGACCCCGCGTACACGGACGGCGCCGGCTCCCCGCGGGGGAGCCGGCGCCGTCCGTGTACGCGGGGGAGGGCGTCAGATCCCCTGCCAGTCCGGCTTGCCCGCGTAGGTGTGGCGGAAGTAGTCCGCCAGCTTCAGCTCGGAGGCGGCCGCCTCGTCCACGACGACCGTCGCGTGCGGGTGCAGCTGGAGCGCCGACGCCGGGCACACGGCCGCGACCGGTCCCTCCACGGTCGCCGCCACCGCGTCCGCCTTGCCCTCGCCGGTGGCCAGCAGCACCAGGTGCCGGGCCTCCAGGATCGTGCCGATGCCCTGGGTGATGACGTGGTGCGGCACCTGCTCGATGTCGCCCCCGAAGAAGCGTGCGTTGTCGACGCGGGTCTGCTCGGTCAGGGTCTTGATCCGGGTGCGCGACGCCAGCGAGGAGCACGGCTCGTTGAAGCCGATGTGCCCGTCCGTGCCGATGCCCAGCAACTGCAGGTCGACGCCGCCGGACCGGGCCAGTTCCGCGTCGTACGCCTCGCACGCCTTCTGGACGTCCTCGGCGGTGCCGTCGGGGCCCATGAAGGCGTCCATCGTGATCCCCAGCGGCTCCAGCACCTCGCGGCGCAGCACCGACCGGTAGGACTCCGGGTGTTCGGCCGGCAGCCCCACGTACTCGTCGAGCTGGGCGATCCGCGCCCGCGAGGCGTCCACGGCGCCGGAGCGCACCCGGGCCGCCAGCGCCTCGTAGACCGGCAGGGGGGTCGACCCGGTGGCCACGCCGAGCACGGCGTCGGGCTTGCGTCCGAGCAGCCGGGCCATGGCCTCGGCTATCAGTTCGCCGCCCGCCTTGGCGTCCGGAACGATGACAACTTCCACGCTGGGCCTGCCGATCTGAAGAGGGACTCGAAGGGCACCCTGAAGGGGCATGTGGTTTAGACCAATCTAACAGAGCGTGGCCTCCCGGCCCAGGTGAACGGCGGCCCGTGCGCACCCCGCGTCGTCCCGCTCGGGGGCGCGATCGTGACCGTCCTCCGCCGCGGCGCGGACGCCGGGCGCACGCGAGCAGGGAGGGGCGCCAAGACGACCGCGACCCCGTGTCCGCCCGCCCCCCCCGCGCCCCCCCCGCGACCTGGCCGCGGCACGGCCCGGGAGATCGCGATCGCCCGGGGCCGGGACCCGGACGCCCCGCGGGCCCCGGCGACGATGACGGAGACCGGCCGACTCCGGGCGGCGGGCGGGCCGTCGGCGCCCCGGGGAGATTGCCGCGGCCGACCGGCCCCGCACAGGAACCCACACGCGTTAGGCTGCGTGGTGTACGCGTGGGCGGTCCGCCGGGCCCGGGTCCGCCGGAGGCCCGCGCGAAAGCATCAACAACAAACAGGCTCCCACGCATGGACACGCCCGAGTGGTCTAGTCCACAATGCGGAGGGAGTGCGTAGCACGAGAACGCACCGACTTCCGTCTTCCCCGCACAGGAAGGCGGACCGAGGAACCGGAGCTCTCTGCCCTGACTGCCCCGGCTCCTCATCCTTCGGCCGGCCGGGACCGCACACCCGACGGCCGATGTTGCTCCGGGCTGCGGTGCCGGGAGGGTTGAGGGTCCCTCCCAGGCGCCGCGGCCCGCGGGTGTCTCCGGGGCCGGTCCGCGTCCCGGCCTCCGGTCTCGGGCCCCGTCCGCCACCCCGGGTACGCTCGGCCCCGTGCCCTCCATGAACGAACTCGTACGCCAGCACACGGCCCTCGACGACTCCGACCTCGAGTGGCTCCACCTGCTGGTCTCGGAGTGGCAGCTGCTCTCCGACCTCTCCTTCGCCGACCTGGTGCTGTGGGTCCCCACCAGCGACGGCACCCGCTATGTCTCGGTGGCGCAGATGCGGCCCAACACCGGCCCCACCTCCTACCAGGACGACATGGTCGGCCATCTCGTCCCGCGGGGCCGCCGTCCGATGCTGGACGCCGCGCTCGACGAGGGCCGCATCGTGCGCGAGGGCGACCCCGAGTGGCGCGAGGAGGTCCCCGTCCGCGTCGAGTCGATCCCGGTGCGCCGGGAGGGGCGGGTGCTGGGCGTGATCGCCCGCAACACCAACCTGCTGACCGTGCGCACCCCGAGCCGGCTGGAGCTGACGTACCTCCAGAGCGCCTCCGACCTCGCCCAGATGATCGCCGCCGGCGCGTTCCCGTTCGCCAACCAGCAGGTCGACATGGACGCCTCGCCCCGGGTCGGCGACGGGCTGATCCGCGTCGACGCCGACGGCCTCGTCCAGTACGCCTCCCCGAACGCGCTCTCCGCCTACCACCGGCTCGGCCTCGCCGCCGACCTCGTCGGCCACCACCTGGGCCACACCACCGCCGAACTGGCCCCGGCCCAGGGCCCGGTGGACGAGGCCCTCGCCAAGGTCGCGAGCGGGTGGGCGCCGCGCGAGTTCGAGATCGAGTCCGACGACGGCGTCATCCAGTTCCGGGCGATCCCGCTCAAGCCCAAGGGCATCCGGATCGGTTCGCTGGTGCTGCTGCGGGACGTCACCGAACTGCGCCGCCGCGAGCGCGAACTGATCACCAAGGACGCCACCATCCGGGAGATCCACCACCGGGTGAAGAACAACCTCCAGACCGTGGCCGCCCTGCTGCGGCTCCAGGCCCGGCGCATCGAGTCCGACCGCGGCCGCGAGGCCCTGGAGGAGGCGGTGCGGCGCGTCGGCTCCATCGCCATCGTGCACGAGACGCTGTCTCAGAACCTGGACGAGCGCGTGGAGTTCGACGACATCGCCGACCGGGTGCTGGCCATGGTCGCCGAGATCTCACCCGGCAAGGTGACCGGCCGGCGCACCGGCCGCTTCGGCATCCTGGACGCCGAGGTCGCCACCCCGCTGTCGATGGTGCTCACCGAGATCCTCCAGAACGCCCTGGAGCACGGCTTCCGCGACGGCGA
This sequence comes from Streptomyces zinciresistens K42, assembly GCF_000225525.1. Classification (GTDB taxonomy): domain Bacteria; phylum Actinomycetota; class Actinomycetes; order Streptomycetales; family Streptomycetaceae; genus Streptomyces; species Streptomyces zinciresistens. Next base: position 67,707 of record NZ_AGBF01000004.1, read on the forward strand.
CACCGGCACGGTCGAGGTCTCGGCCGTGCGCGGGGGCACGACCAAGCAGGCCCGCCTGCTGGTCACCGTCCAGGACGACGGCGTCGGCCTGCCCGAGGGGTTCGACCCGCACACCGCCGGCAACCTGGGCCTGCAGATCGTCCGCACGCTCGTGGAGGGCGAACTGGGCGGCACCTTCGACATGGTCCCTGCGCCCGAGCGGGGAACCCGGGTGATCCTGGACATCCCGGTGCGGCCGCACAAGTAGCGGCGCCCGGCGGGCAGTCGGCCCCCCCCCGCGCCGGGTCCGCGCACGGTGAAGAGCCCCGGACCGCGCGGTCCGGGGCTCTTCACTCAGTGCTGCGCTCTTGCTAGGTGCACCGTGGGTACTGCGCGCTGCGGCTCGGGGGCGGGAGATGCGTACGCGGTGTACGCGCCGCCAAGCTCAGGCTGTTCTGGCGGGGTGCGTGTGTCAGGCGGTGGCCTGACGGGCCCGGTTGCGAGCGGCGCGGCGCTTCATGGCGCGGCGCTCGTCCTCGCTGAGACCACCCCAGACGCCGGAGTCCTGACCGGACTCGAGCGCCCACTGCAGGCACTGCTCGATCACCGGGCAGCGGCGGCAGACGGCCTTGGCTTCCTCGATCTGCAGCAGCGCAGGACCGGTGTTGCCGATGGGGAAGAAGAGCTCGGGGTCTTCCTCGCGGCAAACGGCGTTGTGACGCCAGTCCATGTCTGCTACCTCTCCTAGGTATTACGTGCTGATTGCTTGTGAATGTGAACGCTTTCACGAATCCCTCAACAAGTGAAGGGCCGACCGCCAGGTTCCCTGGCGAGGTCCTGTGTTGTGAGAGGGGTTCCGGTGATCAGTGGAGGCCGGTCTTGCGGGCCGTCCCGATCGCCACGTAGAGACTCGCAAACCTCAGCGGCGGATACAACCCCTTCCGGAAAGTTTTTTTTGATTCCTCGGTGTCGACTAGGTCACAGCCGTACTTCCATGGGGTGGATGCTGGCCTAAACGTTCGAGTGAAAGGACTTTAGCCCGTTCCGCTCACACAATCACACGCAGTGCCCGGCGTACGCCTGTGAACGTCACGCTCGTACGCAGTCCGAGGTGGTCGCCGTCCATCTGAAGGGGCAGAGGGACCTTCGAATGCAAGGTGAAGCGGTCAAGGTCGTGCAGCGTGACCGCGTGCTTTCCCCGGGCCCCGCGCTCGGGGGACGAAGTGAGCAACTGGGTCGCATACCGGGCAACCGCGACCGTGGACATCCGGCTGAGGCCGAGCACGTCCAGGCCCCGGTCGAACGACGCCTTAGGCGCCGCGTACACCGGGCGATTGCCCAGATACGTCCACGGAGCGGTATTGCAGACTATGGACAGCACCAAATCGGTCACCGGGTCCTCGCCCGGCCGCTCCAGCGTGATCGTGCCGTGCCGGCGATGGGGTTCCTGAAGGAACTGACGTATCACCTGGCGCAGATAAAGAGCGTGCGTGGATTTCTTGCCGCGCTCGCGCTGCTGCTCGACGCGCCCCACCACCCCCGCGTCGAAGCCGAGCCCGGCGCAGAAGGTGAACCACCGCGACGGCACCCCTTCGTCCTCGGTGCCCGGGGTGCCCGCCGCCAGGCCCATGCCGACCGTGCGCTCACTGCCCTCGCGCAGGGCGTCGAGCAGGGCTCCGGTCGCCTCCACCGCGTGGTTGGGCAGGCCCAGGGCGCGGGCGAAGACGTTCGTGGAACCGCCCGGGACCACCGCGAGGCGGGGCAGGCGGTCGGGGTCGGGGCCGTGGTGCAGCAGGCCGTTGACGACCTCGTTCACCGTGCCGTCGCCGCCGAGGGCGACCACCAGGTCGACGTCGTGGCTCTCCGCCGCCTGCCGGCCCAGGTCGCGTGCGTGGCCGCGGTACTCGGTGGTGACCGCGTCGAGCTTCATCTCGCTGGCGAGCGCGTGGATGAGGACGTCGCGCGTACGTGCGCTTGTGGTGGTTGCCGCCGGATTGACCACGAGGAGTGCACGCATGACTGGCAGCGTACCTACCGGGGGGTACCGGGCACAGGCCGAGGTGGGGATCCGGTAAGAGATCACGCGTGAGGCTCGCCACGGGCCGCGCACCAGGCGGCTCCCGGTGCTGCGACCGGCGAGGGGGCCTCGGCTGCGGGCGGTGGAAGGGGGGAGGGCTACCCTTCAGGGGTGACCAAGGAGCAGACCCCCACCACCCCGGAAGCCGCCGACCCGCGCCCGCGGCGGCTGACCCACGCGGCGGCCCTCACCGCACTGGAAGGGCTGGCGCTCACGATCGGCGGCCTCTGGGTGGTCGTGCTCGGGTTCGTCGGACAGCCGACCGACCGGCGCCAGGCGGTCACCCTCGGCGTGACGCTCGTCGTGCTCGCCCTGCTGCCGCTGCTCGCCGCCCGGGGGCTGCTCGCCCAGCGGTCCTGGAGCCGGGGGCCGGCCGTCATCACCCAGATCCTGGCGCTGCCGATGGCCTACGGCCTGCTCCGGGCCGACAGCATCGCGATTCCGGCCGGCATCGCCATCGCCGTGACGGCCGTCTGGGCGCTGGTGCTGCTGATCAACCCGGAGACCACGCGGGCCCTCGGCATCCGGGGACCCGGCGCCGCGCAGGACCGGTGACCCGCGGCGGCTCCCGGCGAGCCGTCACTCCTCCACGAGCAGCTTCTCCCGCAGCTGGGCCAGGGTGCGGGCCAGCAGCCGGGAGACGTGCATCTGGGAGATGCCGACCTCCTGCGCGATCTGCGACTGGGTCATGTTGCCGAAGAAGCGCAGCAGCAGGATCCGCTTCTCCCGCGGCGGCAGGTCCTCAAGCAGCGGCTTGAGCGACTCCCGGTACTCGACGCCCTCCAGCGCCTCGTCCTCCGCGCCCAGGGTGTCCGCGACTGCCGGGGACTCGTCGTCGGTGTCGGGGACGTCCAGGGACAGCGTCGAGTACGCGTTGGCGGACTCCAGGCCCTCCAGGACCTCCTCCTCCGAGATCGCGAGCTTCTCGGCGAGCTCATGGACCGTGGGGGAGCGGCCGTGCTGCTGGGACAGCTCGGCGGTGGCCGTCGTCAGGGCCAGGCGCAGCTCCTGCAGACGCCGCGGCACCCGCACCGCCCAGCCCTTGTCCCGGAAGTGCCGCTTGATCTCGCCGACGACCGTCGGGGTCGCGTACGTCGAGAACTCGACGCCGCGGTCCGGGTCGAAGCGGTCGACCGACTTGATCAGGCCGATGGTGGCGACCTGCGTCAGGTCGTCCAGGGGCTCACCGCGGTTGCGGAAGCGGCGCGCCAGGTGCTCGACGAGCGGCAGATGCATACGGACCAGCCGGTTGCGCAGCTCCGCGTACTCCGGGCTGCCGTCCGCCAGCGTGCGCAGTTCGACGAACAGGGCTCTGGCCCCGCTGCGGTCCTGCGGGTCGTGCCGTGTGGCCTGCGCGCCGCGGGCGCCCGTCGCCTTGTCCCCGGCGTCTCGCTCGTGCTCGCTCATCGTCCCGCCCGTCGCCCTCTCCCGAGCCTTCGCCCCCGCCCCCGTCTTCGGCTCAGGTCGAGCGGTGGGACCTCCTTGGACGGGGGAGACCCCGATCCGCCCGCCCGGGGACACGCCCCGCACGGCACCCGCCGCGTCCGGCCCCCCGTCCAGGAGACCGCTCACCACGGAGTCGTCCTCCGGGTGCGGCCGGGCCTGCTCGGGGATGCCGTCGACGCCGTCCGCCATCCGCCGGGAACCGCCCGCTCCCGATCTCCTCGTCGTGTCCGAGCCGGTGGCGGTGCCGTCCGGCAGCTCACGTGTGCCGCGCTCTTCGTCCCGCACCGGCCCGTCCCCGTCCTTCACGCCGGCCCGGGTCCCGCGCCGCGCTGTTTGTAGAGGCTGATCGACACGGTCTTGTCCTCGTCCACGGCGGACGAGACCTTGCCCGCGAGCGCCGACAGGACGGTCCAGGCGAAGGTGTCCCTGGAGGGGGCGTGACCGTCCGTGGTCGGGGCCGAGACGGTGACCTCCAGCGAGTCGTCCACCAGCCGGAAGACACAGCTGAGCACCGAGCCGGGCACGGCCTGCTGGAGCAGGATCGCGCACGCCTCGTCGACCGCGATGCGCAGGTCCTCGATCTCGTCGAGGGTGAAGTCCAAACGGGCGGCGAGGCCGGCGGTCGCCGTACGCAGCACCGACAGGTAGGCACCCGCGGCCGGCAGCCGGACTTCCACGAAGTCCTGGGTCGCGGGCTCGCCTGCGATCTGGGACACCCTCACCTCCAAGGTGGTACAAGCTTCTCGGGGCCGAGGGTCGCCCCCCGGAGTAACGCGATGTGTGGTTCAGCGGTGACGCTATCGCGCTCCGAACTTTCCTGTCCCCAGGACCCCAACCCCTTGCTGTCACTCATAGTAAACACACGGATACGCTCCGTGGCTAGGGGGTCTGCGGGCCCAATCGGGAAGAGCGCGCGCCGGTTTGACGTACCCAGACGTCAGACGGTCGAACCGTCCCGCTCCCGGGCCGTCCAGGGTACGACGCCGTCACACCAGCACGTGGTCGACGAAGCACCAGCGCCACTGCTCACCGGGCTCGAACGTGCGCATGACCGGATGGCCGGACTGCTTGTGGTGCTCCGTGGCGTGGCGTCCGGGCGAGGAGTCGCAGCAGCCGATGTGGCCGCAGCCGAGGCAGATCCTCAGCTGCACGGGGTGGGTGCCGTCCGCCAGGCACTCGAGACACGTCTCGCTGAGCGGAGCCGGGTCCGGGTGCGGCAGCCCTTCGGCGTGCGTGCACTGTTTCATGATTGCCAGGTTACGACGGGCTCACCGGCGTCCGCGCGCGAAATCGCGGGCCGGGGAGCCGTCGACCGGCACGGACGGGGACGATGTGCGGGTGCACGAGCGCGCGACGGATGAGGGTGGGCGAGAAGCATGGACGTGATGCCACTACTGCTGCTGGTGGCGGGCAGCGCCGTGATCGCCGCGGCGGCCCGGCGCACCCCCGTGCCGGCGCCGCTGCTGCTGGTCGCGGCCGGACTCATGGTGTCGTACGTGCCGGGGGTGCCCGACTACACCCTCGAACCGGAGATCGTGCTGCCGCTGGTCCTGCCCCCGCTGCTGCACTCGGCCGCCACCGACAGCTCCTACCTCGACCTGCGCGCCCAGGTGCGGCCCGTGGCGCTGCTGTCCGTCGGATACGTCCTGTTCGCGACCCTGACCGTCGGCTACGCCGCGTATCTGGTCGTGCCCGACCTCCCGCTGACCGCGGCCCTGGTGCTCGGCGCGGTCGTGGCGCCGCCGGACGCGGTCGCCGCGACCGCCGTGGCCCGCAGGGTGGGGCTGCCGTCGCGCATCACCACCATCCTCCAGGGCGAGTCCCTGGTGAACGACGCGACCGCCATCACCGCCTACCGCGTGGCGGTGGCCGCCGCCATCGGCGAGGGCGCGACCTGGGCCGGCGGCATCGGCGAGTTCCTGCTGGCCGCGGTCGGCGGCGTCGGCGTGGGGCTCGTGCTGATGGTGCCGATCCACTGGCTGCGCACGCACCTGAGGGAGGCACTGCTGCAGAACACGCTCTCCCTGCTGATCCCGTTCGTCGCCTACGCGGCAGCCGAACAGGTGGGCGCCTCGGGTGTGCTGGCCGTCGTGGTCGTCGCGCTCCACCTGGGACACCGCGCGTGGGAGGTCGACTTCGCCACCCGGCTCCAGGAGGAGGCCGTGTGGAAGATGGTCGCCTTCGTGCTGGAGTCGGCGGTCTTCGCCCTGATCGGCCTGCAACTGCCGGTGGTCCTCAAGGGACTCGGCGAGTACGAGGGCGGCATCGCCGTCTGGTACGCGATCGTGGTGTTCGCCGTGGTCGTCGCCTCCCGGTTCGTCTGGGTGTACCCGGCCACCTTCCTGCCCCGGATGATGTCGCGGCGCATTCGGGAGCGCGAGGACAACCCCACCTGGAAGGCGCCGTTCGTGATCTCCTGGGCCGGGATGCGCGGCGTGGTCTCCCTCGCCATCGCCTTCTCGATCCCGGTCACCGCCGACGGCGGCGAGGCGTTCCCCGAGCGCAACCTCATCCTCTTCCTGACCTTCACCACGGTCATCGGCACCCTGGTGCTCCAGGGCGTGACGCTGCCGCCGCTGATCCGGCTGCTCAAGCTCCCCGGACGGGACACCCAGGCCGAGACCCTCGCCGAGGGGAACGCCCAGGCGCAGGCGTCCCGCATCGCCGAACAGCGCCTGGGGGAACTCCTCGCCGACGAGCGCAACGCCCTCCCCGGGCCGCTCGCCGACCGGCTGCGCGCGGTCCTGGAACGCCGCCGCGACTCCGTCTGGGAGCGCCTCGGCCAGGCCAACCCCGTCACCGGAGAGTCCGTCGACGACACCTACCGGCGGCTGTCCCGCGAGGTCATCGGCGCGGAGCGCACGGTCTTCGTGAAGCTGCGCGACGGCCGCTACATCGACGACGAGATGCTGCGCACCCTGCTGCGCCGGCTGGACCTGGAGGAGGCGGCGGCCTACCGCGAGGGGCGGTGAGCGGGCCGGGCGCGAGGGGTCATGCCGCGAACGGGGCTCCGGTGACGACGGCCGCGACCGTCGTCCCGCGCGCGAAGGCGCCCTCCTCCGCGAGGGCGAGAAGTCCGTACAGCAACTTGGCGACATAGAGACGTTCCACGGGCAGCCCGTGCCGCGCCTCGAAATCCTGTGCGAAGGCGTCGAGTTCGGGAGTCGTACGGGCGTACCCGCCGAAGTGGAACCACTCGTCCAGCCACCAGTCGCCCCGGGGACCGCCGAACGCCGCGGTCTGCAGGGCGCGGACCTCACCGGAGAGGAAGCCGCCCCTGAGCACCGGGACGCCCAGGGCCCGTTGCCCCGGGCCCAGTCCGGCGGCGAGACCCGCGAGGGTGCCACCGGTGCCGCAGGCGACCGCGACCACGTCGGCCCGCCCGCGCAGCTCCTCGCCGAGCGCCACGCAGCCCCGTACGGCGGCGGTGTTGCTGCCGCCCTCCGGGACGACGTACGCCCCCTCGGCACCGGTCTCGCGCAGCACGGCCGCCAGGACCCGCGGATCGCTCTTGCGGCGGTAGGCGGCCCGGTCGACGAAGTGCAGCCGCATCCCGTCGGCGGCGCAGCGCGCCAGCGAGGGGTTCAGGGGGCGGCCGGCGAGCTCATGGCCGCGCACCACGCCGACCGTGGGCAGCCCCAGGAGGCGGCCCGCGGCGGCCGTGGCGCGCAGATGGTTGGAGTAGGCGCCGCCGAACGTGAGGACGGTACGCCCGTCGGCGGCGGCCAGGTTCGGCGCGAGCTTGCGCCACTTGTTGCCGATCAGTTCCGGGTGGATCAGGTCGTCCCGTTTGAGCAGCAGGCGCAGCCCGCGCCGGGTGAACCGCTCGTCGGCCCGCTCCTGCACGGGCGACGGGAGCCGGGGGCGCAGGGCGTCGAGGCCGGGGACGGCGTCGGGGCTGGTCACCCGCCCATTGTCGCCCGGCCGCGGGGCGCCGCTACTTCAGCCGCTCCCGGATCCGCTCGCGCATGGACGCCATCGAGAACCCGCGCGGGTCGACCTTCCCCGGCTGCCACTCCAGGTGCCCGATGACGGAGCGCTCGGACCATCCGTGGTGGCGGCAGATGGCGGCCGACACGCGCGCGATGGCGTCGAGTTGCCTCTCGGGCCAGGGGTCCTTGCCGTCGCCCAGGTTCTCGCACTCGAAGCCGTAGAAGTGGCGGTTGCCGTCGGTGTTGGACTCGTTGTCGGTGGGCAGCGCCTTCTCCGCGATGACCGCGCGCAGCACGTCGTCGTCGCCGAGTCCGGCGTGGTTGGCGCGGCCGTAGCCGACCAGGTGGACGCGGCCGTCCTTGGTGATCACGCCGTGGCACAGGGGGCCCGGCAGCCCCTCGTAGCCCTTGCGGCAGAGCTCCACCGTCTGCGCGCTGCCCCTGGTCGCCGTGTGATGGATCATCACCCCGTTCACGGGGCCCCACGGACCCACCTGATTGCGGTTGTGGTTCTCCCAGTCGCCCACCTCGACGACGGTCGTGCCCTCCGCGCGGAGCCTGTCCAGGAATCTCCCGGCGGACATGGGTGTGGCCATGAGCGCCTCCTTCGTGCCGAGTGCCGGGCCGCCGTGCGCGGCCGGCCTGTACGGGTGCTTTACCGAATACGGACGGGAGGACTCCTCTACTCGCACAGCGTGCGATCCGTTTCGGACAAACCCCGTGCCCGCGGCCGAGGGGCGAGGGCCCTCTTTTTGCCCATCAACTCCGTGATCCATTCCCGCTCTTTCGGGTAATAGCATCGGCACACTCCGTGATGGAAGGCTGGTGGGGCAGATCGCGATGCGTGGCGCCACCGCGGCGCCGGAGCACGACCGGGAGGGCAATTCCACATGTCGGTAGGCGAAGAGGTCCACACGGAGCAGGCCAAGACGCAGCAGAGTCTCGGCACCGCGGCCGCGCGGAACCTGGCCACCACGACCAAGTCCGCGCCGCAGATGCAGGAGATCAGCTCCCGCTGGCTGCTGCGGACGCTGCCCTGGGTGAACGTGCAGGGCGGCACGTACCGGGTGAACCGGCGACTGACCTACGCCGTCGGGGACGGCCGCATCACCTTCGTCAAGACCGGCGACCAGGTCGAGGTCATCCCCGCCGAGCTGGGCGAACTGCCCGCGTTGCGGTCGTACGAGGACGAGGAGGTGCTCGCCGAGCTCGCCCGGCGCTGCCGGCAGCGCGAGTTCGCCGCGGGCGAGGTCATCGCCTCCTTCGGCAGCCCGACGGGCGAGGTGTACCTGCTGGCGCACGGCAGGGTCGAGAAGATCGGCACCGGCCCCTACGGCGACGACGCGGTCCTCGGCGTCCTCGCGGACGGCGCCTACTTCGGCGACGCCGCGCTGGTCGACCCCGACGCCATCTGGGAGTACACCGCCCGTGCGGCCACCGCCTGCACGGTGCTGGTCCTGCCCCGCCAGGACATCGAGCAGATCGCCGAGCGCGCCGAGTCCCTGAGCGGCCACCTCGAACAGCTGCGGACGATCCCCTCCCAGCGCACCAACAAGTACGGCGAGAAGGCGGTCGACCTGGCGGCCGGCCACAGCGGCGAGCCGGACATCCCGCACACCTTCGTCGACTACGAGGCCCGCCCCCGCGAGTACGAACTGAGCATCGCCCAGACCGTGCTGCGCATCCACACGCGCGTGGCCGACCTCTACAACCAGCCGATGAACCAGACCGAGCAGCAGTTGCGGCTGACGGTGGAGGCCCTCAAGGAGCGCCAGGAGCACGAGCTCGTCAACAACCGGGAGTTCGGACTCCTGCACAACTGTGAGTACGACCAGCGGATCCAGCCGCACGACGGGGTGCCCGGCCCCGACGACATGGACGAGCTGCTGTGTCGCCGGCGGGGCACCAAGCTCCTTCTCGCCCACCCGCGCGCCATCGCGGCGTTCGGGCGCGAGCTGAACAAGCGCGGCCTCGTCCCCGAGACCATCGAGGTGGCGGGCAACCGCATCCCCACCTGGCGCGGTGTGCCGATCTACCCGTGCAACAAGATCCCGGTCACCGAGGAGCGCACGACCTCCATCATCGCCATGCGCACCGGCGAGGCGGAGCAGGGGGTGATCGGGCTCCAGCAGTCCGGCATCCCGGACGAGATCGAGCCGAGCCTGTCCTGCCGGTTCATGGGCATCAACGAACAGGCCATCATCAAGTACCTGGTGACGGCCTACTACTCCGCCGCGGTCCTGGTGCCGGACGCCCTCGGCGTGCTGGAGAACGTCGAGATCGGGCGCTGGCGGTGACCCTTCGCGCCGGTCCGCCGTGTCCGGTGCCCGCGGCGCGGGTAGACCCTCCCGGGAGACGCCCAGCCGTTGCGGAGGAGCCACTGTCCGCCGACTCTCCGAGGCGATGCCATGGGTGAGTTCATGACGAAGACGCAGCAACGCCCCGTAAAGGCGCGGCAGTCGACCGAGACGTTCGAAAGGCGGGGGCCCACGACCACCGACAGGGACGGCGGGCCCGAGGCGGAGGTGATCCTTGAGCGGGTGCGGGCGTGTGTCGACCCCGAACTGCGGGCGGCCGTCGAGTCGCTGCCGCCGTCGATACGACGCGTCGCGCTCCATCACTTCGGCTGGCAGCACCCGGACGGCAGCCCGGCACCCGGTGGCGCGGGCAAGGCGATCCGGCCGGCGCTGGTGCTGACCGCGGCCTCGGCGCTCGGCGGACCAGGGGCGCGCGAGGCGGCGGTAGGGGCGGCGGTCGCGGTGGAGCTGGTCCACAACTTCACGTTGCTCCACGACGACCTGATGGACCGGGACACCACCCGCCGGCACCGGCCCACCGCGTGGTCCGTGTTCGGTGACGCCGACGCGATCCTCGCCGGGGACGCCTTGCAGGCGCTGGCACTGCGGCTGCTCGCCGAGGACCCGCACCCGGCGTCCGCGGCGGCGGCCGCCCGGGTCGCGACCTGCGTCATCGAGCTGTGCGCCGGTCAGCAGACGGACACGGCGATGGAGCGGCGGCACCCCGGCGAGGTCGGCCTCGACGAGGTGCTGACCATGGCCGAGGCCAAGACCGGCGCCCTGCTGGGGTGCGCGTGCGCCATCGGCGCGCTGTACGCGGGCGCGGCGGACGAGGACGTGGCGGCGATGGACGCGTTCGGCCGGGAGGCGGGGCTCGCCTTCCAGCTGATCGACGACGTCATCGGCATATGGGGCGACCCCAGCCGCACCGGCAAGCCGGTCGGCGCGGATCTGGCCGCCCGCAAGAAGTCCCTGCCGGTCGTCGCCGCCCTGAACTCGGGCGGACCGGCGGCGGCCGAACTCGCCGAGCTGTACGGGACGCCGTACGACGGTGAGGACCTCCAGCTCACCGCGCTCGCCGTGGAGCGGGCCGGGGGCCGCGACTGGGCCCAGGCCCAGGCCGCGGACCGGATGGCACGCGCCGTGCAGGAGCTGGCCCGCGCGGTGCCCGACCCGGAGGAGGCGGGCGGACTGCTGGCCCTCGCCGAGTTCGTGACCCGGCGCAGCAACTGACCGGCCGCGGCGGCCGGCGGCCATGAGGACCCCGGAGCCTTCGGGCCGTACGGACCTGACCCCGTGCGGATCCGGAGGCTCCGGACCCGCGGGTCCCGCACATCCCCACGGTGTGCGGGGCCCGTCCTTGCGTACGGTTCGCGCGCGGGCACGGTTCGCGCACCGGCCCGGTGCGCACGGCTCGCGCGCCTGCGCCGTGCGCGGGGCGGGACGAGGGCTCCGGGACGGACGTCACGAGGAGCGCGCGCCTGCGCCTGCGCGGGGCCCCGGGTGCGCCCGGGGCGCTCAGGCCGCTCGACCCGTGTGGCGGGTTCGCGAAAGACTTCTGCTGGGCCCCTTTTGCCCCTTGGGCCGCGGCAGGCCACGTTCGCCCGTCAAGGCGCGGCGTCCGGTGCGGCGAGTGGGGGTACCTCCCACGCCCTTGAGGCAGCGGGGGGAGCGTGCCGGGCGTCGCGGCGGGGCGAACGTCGCCGGCCGCGGCCCTGGCAACCACCCTACGATCAAGGCCGGTTGAGACGAAGGGGCGAGGACACATGGGCGTGGCGATCCGGACGGCGGGCGCGGCGGACCGGGAGCGGGTGGTCCGGCTGCTGGACTCGGCGTTCCAGGACGATCCGGTGTGCGGGTGGGTCTTCCCGGCTGAGGAGCGCCGCCGGGCCGCTCATCCCCGGCTCATGGCCGCCTTCACCGACATCGTGCTGGCCCACGGCTGGATCGACGTCACCGAGGACGGCACCGCGTGCGCGCTGTGGATGCCGGTCCCGGCGGAGGCGCCCGCGCAGGACGACGAGGGCCCGGCCCGACTGCGCGAGGCCGTCGATCCGGAGAACGAGCGGGTGGAGCTGATAGGCCGCCTCACGGCCGGCATCCATCCGGCGGGCCGCGCCCACGCCTACCTGTGGATGATCGCCGCGGCACCGGGACGGCAGGGCGAGGGCCTGGGCACCGCGCTCATCACCTCGGTCCTGGAGCGCTGCGACCGTGACGGCACCGGTGCCTATCTGGAGGCCAGCAGTGCCCGCGGCCGGGCGCTGTACGAGCGGCTGGGCTTCGAGCCGGAGGGGCGGCCCCTCGACCTGCCGGACGGCCCCCGGATATGGCCGATGTGGCGCACTCCGCGCACGGCGGGGTCCGTCGGCGGTTCGGCGTGATCGCGTAGGTGCGCCGGACCCCGGCTCGGGCCGGACCCGGTGCTTCGACGACCCCCGGCACGTCGGCGACCCCCGGCACGTCGGCGACCCCCGGCACGTCGGCGGCGCGCGGGCACCGCGCGCGTGACCCCCGTACCTCGCCGGTACTCCGGTGCCCCCGCACTCGGACACCCGGCCGCCGAGGAACCCGCCGCGCCCGCGCCCGCACTCGGACACCCGGCCGCCCGAGGAACCCGCCGCACCCGTACTCGCGCCCGCACCCGTACCCGCGCCCGGTGCCGATGTCGATGCGGGTTCTGGCGCGTCGCCGGAGGCACTTCCGCCGGCCGACCGCGAACCGGTGGGGAGCGCGCGGCGAGATGCGTGCCTACGCCGGGCCCGGCTACTCCGCGGGCACGATCGTCGCCGCGATCCGTTCGACCAGGCCGTCCGGGATCTCGACGCCGGGCAGGACGCCGTCCAGCGCCCCCGGCAGTGTCAGGTGCTCCAGGATCAGCCCGAGCATCGCGAGATGGAGCACCGTGACCACCTCGTCGCCGCCGGGGAGCCCCGCCGCGCGGTGGAAGGCGATGCCCTCGTCGAGGTCGCCGCGTACGGAACGGGTGAGGGAGGCGCGCAGTTCGGGGCGCCGGGTGGCCTCAAGGCGCATCTCCAGAAGCGCCAGATGGCCGGTGCGGTCGGCGGTGGCCCGCCGCATCACGTCGTGCATGAAGGCGGTGACCAGAGCGCGGTCCTTCGGCCCCGCCAGCAGCCCGGCGATCACCTGGGGGTCGGGTGCGAGCCGCTCGTGCAACCGGGCGTCGAGCTGGCGGAGAAGGTCGTCGCGCCCGGTGAAGTAGTTGGACGCCGTGCCGACCGGCACCCGCGCCTCCGCGTCCACCGCGCGGAAGGTCAGCCCCCGCGCCCCCTCGCGGGCCAGCACCTCGGCGGCCGCGTCGACGAGGACGGCCCGCCGCTCCGGATTGCCCGCCATGCGGAATCTCCTCTCTCACTTCACGCCGGTACGTGAGAACCCCACCACACCACTTGCAACCACTACAAATGAAGCACTACAAATGAAGCACTGCAACCATAGTGGTTGTGGTGTCGCCGTACGAAAAGAGACCGGCTTGCGCAAGCTCACCTACTTCATCGCCTGCTCCCTCGACGGCTTCATCGGGGACCCGGAGGGCGACGCGACGGAGATGTACCGCTTCGTCGACGAGGAGTTCACGGAGTTCCTCACGGCGCACTACCCCGAGACGATCTCCACCCCCGGTCGCCGCGCCCTCGGCCTCGACCACCTGGAGAACAAGCGGTTCGACACGGTCGTCCAGGGCCGCGGAAGCTACGACGTGGCCCTCAAGGAGGGCATCACCAGCCCGTACGCCCACCTGCGCCAGTACGTCGCCTCCCGCGGTCTGACCGAGTCGCCCGACCCGCAGGTCGAGTTGATCACGGACGACCTCATCGGCAAGATCCGCGAACTCAAGGCGGAGCGGGGCGGACTGGACATCTACCTGTGCGGCGGCGCGCAGCTCGCCGGGGCGCTGTTCGGCGAGGTCGACGAACTCGTCGTGAAGAGCTACCCCTTCGCGTACGGCACGGGCATGCCGATGTTCGCATCGGCCTCCGGCGTACGGGAGTTCGGCCTCGACGAGGTCCGGGCCTTCGGCAACGGCGTCGTGGTCCGCACGTACGGCAGGAAGCGCTGAGCCGCCGACCGCCCTACCCTGAGGACATGGGCAGCGAAGAGCACCACTGTCCGGACTGCGGACAGCCCGTCGACACGGTCGTCAAGCGGCACAAGACGCTGGGCATCTGGGTCCCCACCTGGGTGGGAGGCCCCTGCGAGAACCCCGACTGCGGGGCGTCGGCACATACGGGTGACATCCCCGGCGAGCGGCACCGGGGGAGCGGCGGGCAGCGGGCCGAGCGCCCCGCCCCGCCCGCCGCGGAAGACTCCTGAACCCCGTGTCCAGTGCCGTGCCGGGCGCCGCGAGCCGGTGAACCCTCCCGGTCACAGCACAGGATTCCCGGCCCGGCTCCGACATCCCCCGCGAGAACCGCCCGCCGCGGGCGGCCCGAGCCGAAGGAGCGGAGTGATGAAGTACCTGGTCATGGTGCGGGGCACCCAGCAGGACTACGACGCGATGCAGGGCAAGGGGTCGGAGCACTCGGTGGCCTGGAGCCCGCAGGACGTCCAGACGATGTACGCGTACATGCAGGCCGTCAACGACGACCTCGCCGAGACCGGTGAGCTGATCGACGCGCAGGGACTCGCCGAGCCCGCCAGGATCCGGCACGTCACCCTCGGCGGCGACGGCAGCGCGGTGGTCACCGACGGCCCGTACGGCGAGACCGAGGAGATGCCCGCCGGCTACTGGGTGCTGGAGTGCGCGAGCCTGGAGCGCGTCACGGAGATCGCCGACCGCGTCACCCGCTGCCCCCAGCCCGAAGGAGCCCCCGTCCACCCGGTGGAGATCCGGCCCGTCCTCGACGGCGCCGGCGACATCTGACCCGCACCCGGGCGGCGGCGCGACAGCCCGGGGAGAGCCGCGCAGGCAGGCCGCACCGCTCGCGAGCCGCCGCCCTGGACGCGCGTACGCAGTCCGCAGCCCGCGAGCCGCCGCCCTGGACGCGCGTCCGCAGCCCGCGAGCCGCAGCCCGGAACCCCGCGTACGCAGTCCGCAGCCCGCGAGCCGAAACCGCCGTGCGCGGAGCCCTCGTACGCGAGCCGCCGCCGCCCGCAGCCCGCCCGCCCCACCTCCGTAGCGGGAGTGCCACACCCTGGTGGGCACCGTAGCCTCGCCCCATGACCGCAGACCCCCGCATCCTCCACATCACCGAGCGCTCCCTGTGGGAGGCCGCGCGCGAGCACGGCACGTACGAGATGTCGACGCGCGGCCGCACCCTGCGCGAGGAGGGGTTCATCCACTGCTCGACCCGCGCCCAACTCCCCACCGTGGCGGGCTTCCTGTACGGATCGCCGGGCGACCGGGACGACCTGGTGGTGCTGGTCGTGGACCCGGCGCGGCTGACGGTGCCGGTGAGGTACGAGGCACCCGGGCCCGGCGGCGAGGAGTTCCCGCACGTGTACGGGCCGATCCCGGTGGACGCCGTGGTCGACGTGGAGCCGTGGCGGTGAGCGGCGGCCGTACGCGGACGACGGTCCCGCGCGTCACCGGCCCCCGCTGACGGCCCTCAGGAGGCGGGCAGGCCACCGGTCCGCGGATTCCGGCCCGTCAGGCAGTACGTGCCGCCCGCAGGGTCCCGCATCACCGTCCAGTGCGGGAACTCGGCGACGACGGCCGCGCCCAGCTCCCCGTGCCGCACGCGGGTCGCGGCGATGTCCGCGCAGGCCAGGTCCGGATGGGCGGAACCGGGCCGCTCCTCGCCGAGCCGCTGGAGCAGGACACGCACCGGCAGCCCGGCCGGCGGCCGCAGCACACGGAACTCCGGCAGTGAACCGGGCGCCGACGTCCAGTCCGTCAACAGCCCGCTCCAGAAGGCGACTTCGCCGTCCCAGCGCGAGGGCGGCACATCGAGGCAGACCTGGTCCAGCCGGCTGCCCCGCACCACGGGCGGCCGGACCGCCTCCCCCCGCCAGGGCACCGCGCAGAACAACTG
Organism: Streptomyces zinciresistens K42; assembly: GCF_000225525.1. Classification (GTDB taxonomy): domain Bacteria; phylum Actinomycetota; class Actinomycetes; order Streptomycetales; family Streptomycetaceae; genus Streptomyces; species Streptomyces zinciresistens. The sequence continues at coordinate 83,431 of NZ_AGBF01000004.1, forward strand.
CCCCGCGGGTGACCGCAGTACGGCCCAGCCGTCGTGCTCGGCGGCCAGGGCGGCGCCCCCGCCGAGCGCGCGCCGCACGAACTCCCCGACGTCGTCCGCGGCGAAGTCGAGATGCGCGCCGCCCGCGCCCGCGTCCACGCCCTGCACCGTGACGCAGGCGTCCTCCCCGCCCGTCGGCAGCAGGGTCGCGAACTCCGCCTTCCCGCCGAGGAACGCGGAGAGCCGGGTCCCGGTCACCGCGGTCCAGAAGGCGTGCGCCCGCGCGAAGGAGGCGGCGGGCCGGTCGACGAAGGCGTACGTCCAGCGGATGCTCATCCGGCGATCGTAGATCCGCCGCCGGCGCGCGCACCCGGCCCGCCGACCCGCCGCCTCCCGGGCACCGACGGCGCGGCCCGCTCCCGGGACACGCTCCGCCGCCGGTACCCCGTATCCCGGCCCCCGCTTGTTTGCATGGGGGAATGGATCACATCACGTTCCTGGTGGTGGTCGTCATCGCGACGGCCCTGGCCTTCGACTTCACCAACGGATTCCACGACACGGCGAACGCCATGGCCACCTCCATCGCCACCGGGGCCCTGAGACCGAGAACGGCGGTGCTCATCAGCGGGGTGCTCAACGTCGTGGGCGCCTTCCTGTCCACCGAGGTCGCCAGGACGATCTCCGGCGGCCTCGTCGACGACGCCCTGGTCACCCCGGGCATGGTCTTCGCGGGGCTGGTCGGAGCCGTGCTGTGGAATCTGCTGACCTGGCTCCTCGGGCTGCCGTCCAGCTCCTCGCACGCGCTGTTCGGCGGGCTGATCGGGGCCGTCTGGGCGGGCGCCGGGGCGAGCGGGGTGCACGTCGAGAAGGTCGTCGAGAAGGTCCTGATCCCGGCGGCGGCCTCGCCGGTCGTGGCCGGGACGGCGGCCCTGCTGGCCACCCGCCTGGCCCTCCGGGTCACCGCACGCGCCCGCGAGGACGCGGTCGCCGACGGCTTCCGCCGCGGCCAGATCGCCACCGCCTCGCTGGTCTCCCTCGCCCACGGCACCAACGACGCGCAGAAGACGATGGGCGTCATCACCCTCACCCTGATCTCGGCGGGCGCGCTCCACCGCGACGCGGGTCCGCCGCTGTGGGTCGTCGCCGCCGCCGGCCTCGCCATCGGCCTCGGCACCTACCTCGGCGGCTGGCGCATCATCCGCACCATGGGCAAGGGCCTGGCGGAGATCCGCGCGCCGCAGGGCTTCGCCGCCGAGACGGCGTCCACGACGGTCATCCTCACCTCGGCCCACCTGGGCTTCGCCCTGTCCACCACCCAGGTCGCCGCCGGCTCCGTCCTGGGCGCGGGCCTGGGCGGCCGGCCCGCCCGGGTGCGCTGGAACGTGGCCGGGCGCATGCTCCTGGCGTGGCTGGTGACCCTGCCGGCCGCCGCGCTGCTCGGCGGCGGGTCCGCGAGCGTGGTCGAGCACGGCGGCACCCTCGGTACGACCGCGGTCGCCCTGGCCGCCGGCGGCCTCGCCCTGGTCATCGTGCTCCTCGCACGCCGCAACCCTGTCGGCGCGCACGACGTCAACGACGACCAGCCGCTCGCCGAGCCGGCCGGGACGGGCACACCGGTCTGACCGAACGCACACGCACGCACCCCCCTTGAGCCCCACCGCCAGCCCCGCCCCGGCACCGTCACCCGCCCCGGCACCGTCACCCGGCACGCCGAAGGGGCCCGCCCGGTGAACCGGTCGGACCCCTTCGGTATGCCGCGAGAACGGCGAAGAAGCCTGGAGTCAGGCCTTCTTCGTCTCCCAGAAGATCTTGTCGATCTGGGCGATGTAGTCCAGCGCCTTCTGGCCCGTCGCCGGGTCGGTGGAGCCCTTCGCCGCCGACAGGGCCTTCAGGGCGTCGTTGACGAGCTGGTGCAGCTCCGGGTACTTCTCGAAGTGCGGGGGCTTGAAGTAGTCGCTCCAGAGCACCGAGACGTGGTGCTTCGCGAGCTCGGCACGCTGTTCCTTGATGACGGTGGCACGCGCCTGGAAGTGCGGGTCGTCGTTGGCGGCCATCTTCTCCTGGACGGCCTTCACCGACTCCGCCTCGATGCGGGCCTGGGCCGGGTCGTACACACCGCAGGGCAGGTCGCAGTGCGCGCTGACCTTGACCTTGGGGGCAAACAGGCGGGAAAGCATGGAGCATTCCTTCCTCGTGATCGTCTTCTCAGGTGGGACATTACTCCCTGCAAGAGAGGTTTTCGCGAGTGCCCCCGTGCGCTTAGTACAAAAGTCCGGGGTCAGACTGGGACTGGTGGAGGACCGTACCGGGGAGGTGCCGGGCATGCCGGAGTTGTCGCAGGAGACCGAGCACGGGCGGGCGGAGGAGCGGCCCTTCGGGTGGGCCGAGGTGACCGGCCCGTCGATGGTGCCGACGCTGCGCCACGGCGATCTGCTCGTCGTCCGGCACCGGGCCCGCGTCAGGCCCGGGGACATCGTGATCCTGCGCCATCCGTTCCAGCAGGACCTGCTCGTCGTCAAGCGCGCGGCGGAGCGCCGTGAGGGCGGCTGGTGGGTGCTGGCCGACAACGGGTACGCCGGGGGCGACAGCACCGACTACGGCGTCGTGCCCGACGAACTCGTCCTGGGCACGGTGCGGCTGCGGCTGCGGCCCCGCAGGCCGGATCAGCGCTCGCCGTTCGCGCTGGCCCGCTGGGCGCTGTCGGCGGTGCGGCCGGTGTTCGCCGACCGGTCCGCCTCCAGGCGCTTGCGGGCGCGGTAGGCGGCCACGTTGGCGCGGGTCGCGCAGCGGTCCGAGCAGTAGCGCCGGGAGCGGTTGGTGGAGGTGTCCAGATAGGCGTTGCGGCACGGTGCCGCCTCGCACAGGCCCAGCCGGTCCACGCCGTACTCCGTCAGATGGAAGGCCAGCCCCATGGCCGCGATGGCCGCGTAGCCGGCGGTCGCGTTGGACGGGTGGTCCGCCAGGTGCATGTGCCACAGGGGGCGGCCGTCGTCGTCGCGGACGTCGTGGCCGGAGATCTGCGGGCTGACCGGGAACTCCAGGAGCAGGGAGTTCAGCAGGTCGACGGCGAGGGTCTCGTCGCCGCCGTCCGCGGCCTCGAACACGGCGCGCAGCCGGGCCCGCACCGACCGGAACCGCGTGACGTCCGCCTCGGTCGCCCGGCGGGCCGCCGACCGGTTCACGCCGAACAGGTCGCGGACGGCCTCGACAGTGGTCAGGGAGTCCTTGCCCCGGGCCGGCTCCTCGCTGTTGACGAGGCGTACGGCGTAGTCCGAGTAGTAGGCCAGTTCCACTTGAAGTCCTTACGGAGGCGGTCTGTCGTCGCGGTGCGGACGGGTAACGGCTGATCGTGGCTTCAGGGTATTACGTGACCAGGGCGGCGCAAGGGCCGATGCCGGACACGGACCCCGGACGCGGACCACATGATCGACGAGTGCGCGCCCCGGGGCAACGCCCCCGGTCGGGCCCGGCGCCCCGCCCGCGCCGATCAGGCCGGATCTCGCGGCGCCCCCCGGCCCGGCCCAGGCGTGAGGGGCGGTACGGGCATCCCGTACCGCCCCTCATCCGCGTACCGTCAGAGCACCTTCGACAGGAACGCCTGGGTCCGCTCGTGCCGCGGGTTCGTCAGCACCTCGCGCGGGTTGCCCGACTCCACGACCACGCCGCCGTCCATGAAGACCAGGCTGTCGCCGACCTCGCGGGCGAAGCCCATCTCGTGGGTGACGACGACCATGGTCATGCCGGACTCGGCGAGGTCGCGCATGACGTCGAGGACGTCGCCGACCAGCTCCGGGTCGAGGGCCGAGGTCGGCTCGTCGAAGAGCATCAGCTTCGGGTCCATCGCCAGCGCGCGGGCGATGGCCACGCGCTGCTGCTGGCCGCCGGAGAGCTGGGAGGGGTAGTTCCGCGCCTTGTCGGCGAGGCCCACCCGGTCGAGCAGCTCCGTCGCACGCTCCCTGGCCTTGGCCTTGGACACGCCCTTCACCTGGACCGGCGCCTCGACGACGTTCTCGGCGGCCGTCATGTGCGGGAACAGGTTGAAGCGCTGGAAGACCATGCCGATGTCCCGGCGCTTGACCGCGACCTCGCTGTCCTTCAGCTCGTAGAGCTTGTCGCCCTTCTGCCGGTAGCCGACCAGCTCGCCGTCGACGTACAGCCGGCCGGCGTTGATCTTCTCCAGGTGGTTGATGCACCGCAGGAAGGTGGACTTGCCGGAGCCGGAGGGGCCGATGAGGCAGAAGACCTCGCCCGACCTCACCTCCAGGTCGATGCCCTTGAGGACCTCTAGCGGGCCGAAGGACTTGTGCACGCCCTCGGCCTTGACCATGGCGGTCATGCGGCGCCTCCTGTCGACCCCGAGCGGTTGGAGAGCGACAGCACGTTCGCCCTGATCTTCTGGAACGGGGTGGCCGGCAGCGAGCGGCTCGAACCGCGCGCGTAGTAGCGCTCCAGGTAGTACTGGCCGACGCTGAAGACCGAGGTCAGCAGCAGGTACCAGGCCGCCGCCAGGAACAGCATCTCGGCGGGGGCGCCGGAGGTCTGGCCGATGTCCTGGGCCGCGCGCAGCAGCTCGGGGTACTGGACTACCGAGACCAGCGAGGTCGTCTTCAGCATGTTGATGACCTCGTTGCCCGTGGGCGGCACGATCACGCGCATCGCCTGCGGGATCACGATCCGGCGCAGCGTCTTCACATGGCTCATGCCGAGCGCGTGCGAGGCCTCGGTCTGGCCCTCGTCGACCGCGAGCAGACCGGCACGGCAGATCTCCGCCATGTACGCGGCCTCGTTGAGGCCGAGGCCCAGCAGCGCCGTCAGGAACGGGGTCATGAAGTCCGACCACTCGTTCTTGTAGAACGGCCCGAGGTTGATGAACTCGAAGACCAGGCCCAGGTTGAACCAGACGATGAGCTGGACCAGGACCGGGGTGCCGCGGAAGAACCAGATGTAGAACCACGCGATCGACGAGGTCACCGGGTTCTTCGACAGGCGCATCACGGCGAGCAGGACACCGCCGACGATGCCGATCGCCATGGAAAGGACGGTCAGCAGGAGTGTCTTGCCGACGCCGTTCAGGATGCGGTCGTCGAAGAAGTAGTCCGGGATCGCGCCCCAGTTGATCTTGCCCTGGGAGAACGCGTACACGACGGCGCCCAGCAGGGCGACCGCCACGACGGCGGTGACGTACCGCCCGTAGTGACGGACCGGAATCGCCTTGATCGCCTCCGGGCCGGCCGGCGGGGTGTCCGCCGGCCCGTCCGTCTTGTCGATGTCAGTCACAGGTGTTGCCTTTCAGTGCCCGCTGTCAGCCGCGGTCACTTGCCGCCGTTGACGGCGGCTTCCTTCACCGCGCCGTCCTCGACGCCCCACTTCTTGATGACCTTGTCGTACTCGCCGTTCGCGATGATCGCGTCCAGCGCGGCCTTCAGGGCGTCCCGCAGCTGGGTGTTGCTCTTGGCGACCGCGATGCCGTACGGGGCGGCCTCGACCTGGTCGCCGACCAGCTGGAAGTCGTTGCCGCCGCCGGAGGTCTTCACGGCGTACGCGGCGACGGGGAAGTCGGAGGAGCCGGCCGCGGCGCCGCCCGCGCGCAGGCGGGTCTGGGCCTGCTGGTCGTTGTCGAAGGACTCGATGGCGATGGTCTTGCCACCGGTGCACTTCTTGGCCTCGGCCTTGGCCAGGTCCTCGGAGACCGTGCCGCGCTGCACGACGATCTTCTTGCCGCACAGGTCCGACCAGGTCTTGATGTCGGTGTTCTTGCCCTTCTGGGTGTAGATCGAGACACCGGCCGTGAAGTAGTCGACGAAGTCGACGCCCTCGCCGACCTTCTTGCCGGTGTCGGCGTCGATGCCGTCCTGGCGGTCCTTGGTGTCCGTCATCGCCGACATGGCGATGTCGTAGCGCTTGGAGCGCAGACCCGTGATGAGGCTGTCGAAGGTGCCGTTCTCGAACTGGAACGTCACACCGAGCTGCTTGCCCATGGCGGCGGCGAGGTCGGGGTCGATGCCGACCGTCTTGCCGGAGCCGTCCTTGAACTCGACCGGCGCGTAGGCGATGTCCGAGCCGACCTTGATGACGCCCTTGTCGCGGATCGCCTGCGGCAGCTTGTCGGCCAGCGGCGCCGCGCTCTTGGAGCCGCTGCTCTGCGAGCCGCTGTCGTCGGTCTGGTCACCGCAGCCGGTGAGGATCAGGGCGCCTGCGACCGCGATCGAGCCGACCGCTGCGAACCGGGAACGAACGGCGGCCGTACGACGGGTGGAGCTTGCGGTCATGGTGGGTTCCTCCGGCGGATGGGTGGAGTTGCCGATGGGGCGTGCAGCCGCCGAGGAGTTCGGCGCTGCCGTGGTCGTCGTGCACACACGTCTTCGAGTGTCGCGACCTCGTGTGATTACGGCATCTTGCCATTCGGACTCGGCCGTTCAGGGCGCCCGCCATGTCAAAATCGGATAACGGGTGATCCCCGAACCGCCGCAGGTCGGTACATCCTGACCGCACCTCTTGCGGGAATCTGTCCTTCCGGCCGGAAGATCTTCGGTTTGCCGTGAAAAGCGGACCACGGGTGTGGTGACTCTGTCGACTTCTGGGTCTTTCCCTGTATACGACATTTATTGTCCGCTTATCCACCCATGATTCGCGCGCGGGCCGTCATCGGCTCGTGTCCGATTCGTGTCGTCGCGGCGAGTGGTTTTCCTTCCCGCCATGTGATCTTGCACGTACTGGACTCGTCGTCGGCGCGGTCCGTCCGGTAAGAAGGTTCTTTACACCCCTCATCCGGGGCCCAGGGCGCGTGTGCGGCGCGCTCGTCGCGTATGGGCCGTACGTCGTACGTCGTACGTATCAACGATCAGGGCCATGCGCGTCCCCGCCCACTTCTCACCAGGAGTGGTCCCACCCTCGAACCAGAACACCTAAGGGGTCAGACAAAGTGGCAGCGGAGATCGTCAATCCTCGCAGCGGGAGCAATACCGACCAGGACGGGGCCGAGCCCCTCGATTCCTTCGATCCGGCTTTCGCGCTCCACCGCGGCGGCAAGATGGCGGTGCAGGCCACCGTGCCGATCCGCGACAGGGACGACCTGTCCCTGGCGTACACGCCCGGGGTCGCGAAAGTGTGCAGCGCGATCGCCGAGCAGCCGGATCTCGTCAACGACTACACGTGGAAGTCGTCCGTGGTCGCCGTCGTCACCGACGGTACGGCCGTGCTGGGCCTCGGCGACATCGGGCCCGAAGCCTCCCTCCCGGTGATGGAGGGCAAGGCGATCCTCTTCAAGCAGTTCGGCGGCGTCGACGCGGTGCCGATCGCGCTCGCCTGCACCGGGGTCGACGAGATCGTCGAGACCGTGGTGCGCCTCGCCCCCTCCTTCGGCGGCGTGAACCTGGAGGACATCTCGGCGCCCCGGTGCTTCGAGATCGAGCGCAAGCTCCAGGAGCGCCTGGACATCCCGGTCTTCCACGACGACCAGCACGGCACGGCCGTCGTGACGCTGGCGGCGCTGCGCAACGCGGCCCGGCTGACCGGCAAGGGCCTCGCCGATCTGCGGGCCGTCATCTCCGGTGCCGGGGCGGCGGGGGTCGCCATCGCCAAGATGCTGGTCGAGGCCGGTATCGGCGATGTCGCGGTCGCCGACCGCAAGGGCGTCGTGTCCGCCGACCGCGCCGACCTGACGGCGGTGAAGCGGGAGCTGGCCGGGTTCACCAACAAGGCCGGCCTCACCGGCACGCTGGAGTCGGCGCTGGCCGGCGCGGACGTCTTCATCGGCGTCTCCGGCGGGACCGTGCCGGAGGCGGCCGTCGCCTCGATGGCCGAGGGCGCGTTCGTGTTCGCCATGGCCAACCCGAACCCCGAGGTCCACCCGGAGGTCGCCCACAAGTACGCGGCGGTCGTCGCCACCGGGCGCTCGGACTTCCCCAACCAGATCAACAACGTGCTGGCCTTCCCCGGGATCTTCGCCGGCGCGCTCCAGGTGCGGGCCTCGCGGATCACCGAGGGCATGAAGATCGCCGCGGCCGAGGCGCTGGCCGGCGTCGTCGGCGACGACCTCGCCGCCGACTACGTGATCCCCTCGCCGTTCGACGAGCGCGTCGCCCCGGCCGTCACCGCGGCCGTCGCCGCGGCCGCCCGCGCGGAGGGCGTCGCCCGCCGATGAGCTGAGCACGGCCGACCGGACGACCCCGCCCACCCGGGCGGGGTCGTCTTTTTGCCCGGGGGATCGGCCGTACGGGTGGAGCGGGGGCGGCGCCGGGGCGGGCGGTGCGCGGTGCGGGGCGCCGGGCGGGTCGGCCGGGGCGGGGGCGGGTGTCGCGCCAGACCGACGCCGGGGGCGTTGACAAGAGGGCGTGTGTCACAGGGAAGCGTGGTTCCGCCCACCGGCGGCGGAGCCTATCGTCAAGGTCATGTTCGCCGTCTACGCCGCCCGAATCGACCGCGACCAGCCGCTCTCCGGACTGGAGTCGGGGGAGCGCCCGGCCCCCGGGGCCCGCCCCGGCTGGAGCACGATCGACGTCAGGGCCGCTTCCCTCAACCACCATGACCTCTGGTCCCTGCGGGGCGTCGGCCTCCCCGAGGACCGGCTGCCGATGATCCTCGGCTGCGACGCCGCGGGCGTCGACGCGGACGGCAACGAGGTCGTCCTGCACTCCGTGATCGGGCAGAGCGGCCACGGGGTGGGTCCCCGCGAGCCCCGCTCCATCCTCACCGAGCGCTACCAGGGGACCTTCGCCGAGCGGGTCGCCGTGCCGACGTGGAACGTCCTGCCCAAGCCCAGGGAACTCTCCTTCGCCGAGGCGGCCTGTCTGCCGACCGCCTGGCTGACGGCGTACCGGATGCTCTTCACCAACGCGGGCGTACGGCCCGGCGACTCGGTCCTCGTGCAGGGCGCGGGCGGCGGGGTCGCCACGGCCGCCATCGTCCTCGCCACGGCCGCCGGGCTGCGGGTCTTCGCCACCAGCCGCGACGAGGCCAAGCGCAGGCGGGCCCTGGAACTGGGCGCGGTGGAGGCCGTGGAGCCGGGCGCCCGGCTGCCGCAGCGCGTGGACGCCGTGATCGAGACGGTGGGCGCCGCCACCTGGTCCCACTCGGTGAAGTCGCTGAAGCCGGGCGGCACCCTGGTCATCTCGGGCGCCACCAGCGGCGACCGGCCCTCGCACGCCGAGCTGACCCGCGTCTTCTTCCTGGAGCTGAGGATCGTCGGGTCCACGATGGGCACCAAGGACGAACTGGAGGACCTGCTGTCCTTCTGCGCCGCCACCGGGGTGCGGCCCGTGATCGACGAGGTGCTGCCGATGGACCGGGCCCGGGAGGGCTTCGAACGGATGGCGTCGGGTGAGCAGTTCGGAAAGATCGTGCTGACCCTCTGAGCGTCCGACGGCCTCAGCGGCCGCGCGGACGCGGTACGGCGGCGGGTCCGGGGCATGGCTCCGGGCCCGCCGCCGTGCTGCCCGGCCCCGTGCGGACAGGCGTCAATGAGGGTTGACGCCGCCCTGTCTGTCAACTTAAGTTGACATCATGACCGAGGCAACGGATCTCGCCGAGCGGGCGGGCGATCGCGATCCACGGGTGGGCCTGCGGGCCGTCGCCGCACTGCGCCGACTGCTGGAGCAGTTGGAGGCGGTGCAGGTGCGCAGTGCGCGTCATCAGGGCTGGTCGTGGCAGGAGATCGCCGCCGAACTCGGGGTCAGCAGGCAGGCAGTGCACAAGAAGCACGGGAGGCGTTGATGTTCGAGCGGTTCACCAAGGACGCACGCGCGGTCGTGACGGGCGCGGTGGAGCACGCCGAGAAGGGCGGCGCGCGCACGATCGACCCGGAGCATCTGCTGCTGTCCCTCATCGACCGGGAGGACGGCAGGGCGTCGTCCGCGCTGGCCGCGCTCGCGGACCGGCGGCGGCTGGACTCCGTGCGTGAGGCGCTGGTCGAGGCGCGGCGGCACGCGGGTCTGTCGCAGTCCGAGACCGAGGCGCTGGCCGGACTCGGGATCGACGTGGCCGAGGTCGTCGCCCGGGTCGAGGAGACGCACGGCGTCGGAGCGATGTCCGGGGACCGCGCACCCAAGGGAAGGCGGTCCGGGCACCGCCCCTTGGACCAGGGCACCAAGGACGTCCTGGAACGATCCTTGCGGATCGCCGTCGCCCGCAAAGACCGGCACATCGGTGACGAGCACATCCTGCTCGCCCTGACCGCGCGCCCCGGCGTGCCCGCCGAGGTGCTGGCCGATCACGGGGTGACCTATACGTCCGTCACCCGGGCTCTGTACGGCGACGGCGAGAGCAAGAAAGCCGGCTGACCGGCCCGCCCGGACCGCGCGGGTGGCGGGTGCCGGACGCAGACGGTGCGGCACCCGCGGCCGGCCCGCCCGGAGCGTGCGGGTGTCGGGTGTCGGGTGGCGGGTGCCGGACCCGGGCGGGGGAGGGGCTCAGGGCTTGGGTGCGTGCAGCAGCGCCCCGATGTGGGCGGCCGCCGTCGACAGATGGCGGCGGGCGTCGCGGAGCTGGTCGGCCGTCACCCCCTGGTCCCGCGCGGCGTCCCGGATGTCGTCGCGGAACCGGTCCAGGAGCCGGTCGAGGTCCCGGACCGGCTCGCCGGTCGGTGTCTCGTGCGCCCAGGACGGTTCGTAGGCGGCGGGGAAGTCCTCGGGCGTCTCGGAGAAGTCGGGTTGCCCGGACGCCGGTCCGCCGGTGCTCCGGCGGCCGAAGCCGAAGTCCCGGCCGTAGTCCTTGCCGAGGTCGCCGAACTCCTTGGCCAGCTCCGACAGTCCCTCCCGCACCCCGGTCGGCCAGTCGCCGCGGGCGAAGTGGTCCTGCACATGGTCCTGGACGCGGCGGGCGATGCGCTGCACCTCCTCCTGGGCCTGCGCACGGGCGTGGTCCTGGGCCTCCTTGGCCTGGCGCCGGGCGCGCTGGGCCTCGTCACGGGCGCGCCGGCTCTCGTCCTTGGCCCGCCGGGCCTGCTCCTTCCACTCCTGCTTGGCGCGGCGCATCTCCTCCTTGGCGGTCCGCCACGCCTCACTGTCGGAGAAGTCCCCGAAGGGGGTCTCGGCCTTGGCGCCGGTGCCCTGGCGGGCCTCGGACGCCGCCGCGCGCATCTCGCGCCGCAGGTCTCCCGCCGCGCCGCGCACGTCGGCCTTGATCTCGGCGGCGAGTTCGGCCACCGACTCCCTGATCTCCAGCTCCAGGTCGGCCAGTTCACCGCTGCGGTCGGCCAGTTCGGCGCGGCCGGCGTCCGTGATGGCGTACACCTTGCGTCCGCCCTCGGTGGTGTGGGTGACCAGGCCCTCGGCCTCCAGCTTGGCCAGGCGCGGGTAGACGGTTCCCGCCGACGGCGCGTACAGCCCCTGGAAGCGCTCTTCGAGGAGGCGGATCACCTCGTAGCCGTGACGCGGGGCCTCGTCCAGCAGCTTCAGCAGATAGAGGCGGAGGCGGCCGTGTGCGAAGACGGGGGGCATGTCAGAGCACCTTCTTGTCGGTCGTGCCGTCGGCCGGGGACCCGCCTGTGCGGTGGTCCCGGCCGGAGGCGGAATTGTCCCCCGGGTCGTGTCCGGCGCCGCGCACCGGGTCGGTCGTCGCGTCACCGGCCGGGCCGGGTCCGCCTTCCTCCTTCTTCCACGGCTCCTCCTCGGCGGTCGGGCGGCGCAGCAGCGCGATCGAGCCGGAGACGGTGGTCGCCCGGAGTTTTCCGGTGCCCGCGCCCAGCCTGCCGGTGATCTTGTGCGCCCCCCACTGGCCGTGCACCCGCAGACCCTCGAAGGCGTTGGAGATCGTGCCGCTCGCGGTGTTCGCCTCGACCTCCGCGTCCGCCGGGGCGGGCAGGCGGATGGCGATCTCCCCGGAGACATTGGTGAGCCGGATGTCGGTCGGGCCGCCCGGATCGAGGTCGATGATCATCGAGCCGCTCACCGAGTCGGCCTTCACCGACGAGCCGGACGCCTCGACGACGGTGACATCCCCGGAGACGGAGTTGAAGCGCAGGTCGCCGGTGACGGCCTGGGCCTCCAGGCTCCCGGAGACCGTGTCCGCCCGCACCGGGCCGGACAGGCCGACGAGGGTGGTGTCGCCGGTGACGCCCTTGACGACGGTGGGCCCCTCGATCCCGGAGACGACCGCCCCCGCGCCCACCACGCCGACCTCGACCCGGGTGCCGGCGGGCACCGCGAGGGAGACCACCGCGCTGCGCCGCCAGCCTTTGCTGTCCAGCCACTTCAGGAAGCCCTTCCAGGGCAGGTCCTCGTACGCCACCGTCAGCGTGCCGTCCTCCAGGGTGACCTCCAGGGGAGGGCCCTCGATCTCGGACACCTCCAGCCGGGCGGAACCTTCGTCCGTGCCCACGACGTTCACCGTGCCGTTGACGATGCGCACATGGAGGCTGCGCACCGGCTCCTCGAACGTGAGCTTCTCGGGCTCTGCTACGGACCACTCGGGCATGGTGCGGACCTCCTGGGCGACCGGACGCGGCCGCGAGGGCCGGACCTGGAACACGACACGCCATATCGCGTCTTCCGCTATTCACGATATATCGCGGACGGGGAAAGTCAAGGCACCCGTTCTGGTGATCACAAGGCACATGAACGGGATGAATCGGCCTAGCGTGGTGGTATGCCGACGGAACAGTCCGGGACCGCGCGCCCGATCCGCCCCGCACCGGGTGCCCTGCTGCTCTGCCGCGCGGCCCCGGAGTCCGTCGCCCCCGCCGCCCGGCTGCTGCGCGAGGACATGCTGCTCGTCCCGGCCGGAGAGGAGTGGAGCGTGCTCGTGCCCGGGGGCGGGCCCTGGGCGGACGGCGGCGAACCCGTCGACCGGGTGCTGACCGGCTGGGCCGTCGCGCTCGCCGTCGGCTCCCCCTGGCCCGTGCTCGCCCTGTGGTGGGACCCCGACCGGGCCGGCTTCACGCTCGCCGCCGGTTTCCGCCGCCCCGTCGGCTACGTCTGGCTCGCCAACGGCACCCCGGCCGGTGAGGACGAGGCCATGCGCACGTTCGCCGCCCGGCTCGGCCTCGACCCGGTCCTGGACATGCAGTCCCTGGAGGGGCTGACCCGCGCCGACGCCGCCGCCGACGCGCGCACGCGCATGCGTGGCCTGCTGGCCGTCCTCACGCGCGCGGGTGTCGCCCTGCCCGACGGCCTCACTCCCGGCGAGAGCGCCGAACGGCTGCAGTCCGCGGCACGGACCCGTCCGCACCTCGGCCTCGGGGAGCGCACGGGCCCGCGCGACGCCCTGCGCGCGCAACTCGACGCCGTCGAGGGCGGCCGGCTCGGCCCCTGGCTGCCCTGGGCCCACGGCCCCCGGTCCCGCGCGCTCGCCCTCGCCCAGATCGCGGCCGGACTGCCCCTCGCCCTGTGGGGGCTGCGCCGGCGCAGCGGCGGCTGGCTCGCGGCGGGCACGGTGCTGCTCGCCCACGGCGCGCTCGGGCTGGCGTACGACGCCGTACGGCCGCTGGACTGAGCGGCCGGCCCCCGGCGGACGTACGGGCAGCGCGAAGGGCGCCCCGCGCGGGGCGCCCTCGGTACCGCGGCGGGCGACCGCCGCGCCCCCCGGCGGGCGTCAGCGCCGCTCCGGTGCGGCCGGGGAGGTCAGCCTGGCGTCGCGAGCCGGTGAACCTTCCCGGTCACCGCACTCAGATGTCGTCGTCCTCGTCGTCCAGCCGGGCCAGCCAGGTCGCCAGGCGTTCGACCGGCACCTCGAAGTCGGGGTTGAGGTCGACGAACGTCCGCAGCTGCTCGGCCAGCCACGCGAGGGAGACCTCCTCCTCGCCGCGCCGCTTCTCCAGCTCTTCGATGCCTCGGTCGGTGAAGTACATGCAGTGAGGATAAGTCCTGGCGGCGGGCCCGGTCGTACCGCGCCCAGGCGCCCGCGGAGGCACGGGACACCCGGGAGACACCCCCGCGAGACAGAGGCCCTCCCGCCGACGCCGCGGGGCCCGGACCCGAGTCGGAAGGACTCGGGGCCGGGCCCCGCGGACCGGACGCTGTGCGGGATCAGGCCCCGAACACCTCGTTCACGAGCTGCTCCTGCTCGGCCTGGTGGCGCTTGGCCGAACCCACCGCGGGCGACGAGCCGTGCGGACGGGAGATCCGCCGCAGCCGCTCACCGTGCGGGACGTCGGCGCCGACCGCCAGATCCAGGTGGTCGATCAGGTTGAGCGCGATGAACGGCCAGGCACCCTGGTTCGCCGGCTCCTCCTGCGCCCACAGGTACTTCTCGGCGTTCGGGTACTTCTTGATCTCCGCCTGGAGCTCGCGGCCCGGCAGCGGGTACAGGCGCTCGATGCGGATGATCGCCGTGTCCGTGATGCCGCGCTTGGCCCGCTCGGCCTCCAGGTCGTAGTAGACCTTGCCCGCGCAGAAGACGACCTTCCTGACCGCGGCCGGGTCGACCGAGGCGTCCCCGATGACCGGCTGGAACTGGCCCGTCGTGAACTCCTCCGCCTTCGAGGCGGCGGCCTTCAGGCGCAGCATCGACTTCGGCGTGAAGACCACCAGCGGCTTGTGGTGCGGGTTGTGCACCTGCCACCGCAGGAGGTGGAAGTAGTTCGACGGCGAGGTCGGCATCGCGACCGTCATGTTGTTCTGCGCGCACAGCTGCAGGAAGCGCTCCGGGCGGGCGGACGAGTGGTCCGGGCCCTGGCCCTCGTAGCCGTGCGGCAGGAGCAGGACCACACCGGAGGTCTGGGCCCACTTCTGCTCGGCGGAGGAGATGAACTCGTCGACGACCGTCTGCGCGCCGTTGACGAAGTCGCCGAACTGCGCCTCCCACATCACGAGCGCGTCCGGGCGGGCCAGCGAGTAGCCGTACTCGAAGCCCATGGCCGCGTACTCGGAGAGCAGGGAGTTGTAGACGTTGAGCCGCGACTGCTCCTCGGAGAGGTACTGCAGCGGCGTGTACTCCTCGCCCGTCTCGCGGTCGATGATCACCGCGTGGCGCTGGCCGAACGTGCCGCGCTGCGAGTCCTGGCCCGCCAGACGGACCGGCACGCCCTCCAGCAGCAGGGAGCCGACCGCGAGGGTCTCGCCCATGCCCCAGTCGATGGTGCCGTCCTCGACCATCGACGCCCGGCGCTGGAGCTGCGGCAGCAGGCGCGGGTGGACGGTGATGTGGTCGGGGATGGCGACCTGGGACTCGGCGATCCGCTTGACGGTCTCCGAGGTGACGGCCGTGCTGACCGCCACCGGGAACTCGGCCTGCGGGTCGGACGGCTCGGCGGCGGCCGGCTGCGAGGTGGCCTCGCGGACCTCGGTGAAGACCTTCTCCAGCTGGCCCTGGTAGTCCTGCAGCGCCTGCTCGGCCTCTTCCAGGGTGATGTCGCCGCGACCGATCAGGGACTCGGTGTAGAGCTTGCGCACCGAGCGCTTCTTGTCGATCAGGTCGTACATCAGCGGCTGGGTGAAGGCCGGGTTGTCCGACTCGTTGTGACCGCGGCGGCGGTAGCAGATGAGGTCGATCACCACGTCCTTGTTGAACGCCTGGCGGAACTCGAAGGCGAGCCGCGCCACGCGCACGACGGCCTCGGGGTCGTCGCCGTTGACGTGGAAGATCGGCGCCTCGATCATGCGGGCCACGTCCGTGGCGTACATCGAGGAACGCGAGGACTCGGGAGCCGCGGTGAAGCCGACCTGGTTGTTGATGACCACGTGGACGGTGCCGCCGGTGCGGTAGCCCCGCAGCTGCGACATGTTCAGGGTCTCGGCCACGACGCCCTGGCCCGCGAAGGCCGCGTCGCCGTGCAGGGCCACCGGCAGGACGGTGAAGTCCGTGCCGCCCTTGTTGATGATGTCCTGCTTGGCGCGGGCGACGCCCTCCAGGACCGGGTCGACCGCCTCCAGGTGCGAGGGGTTGGCGGTGAGCGAGACCTTGATCTGCTCGCCGTCCAGGCCCGTGAAGGTGCCCTCGGCGCCCAGGTGGTACTTGACGTCGCCGGAGCCGTGCATCGACTTCGGGTCGAGGTTGCCCTCGAACTCGCGGAAGATCTGCGCGTACGACTTGCCGACGATGTTCGCCAGGACGTTCAGCCGGCCGCGGTGGGCCATGCCGACGACGACCTCGTCGAGGCGCGACTCGGCCGCGGAGTCGATCACCGCGTCCAGCAGCGGGATGACGGACTCGCCGCCCTCCAGCGAGAAGCGCTTCTGGCCGACGTACTTGGTCTGCAGGAAGGTCTCGAACGCCTCGGCCGCGTTCAGCCGGCGCAGGATGCGCAGCTGCTCCTCGCGCTCCGGCTTGGTGTGCTGGCGCTCGATGCGGTCCTGGATCCACTTGCGCTGCTTGGGGTCCTGGATGTGCATGAACTCGACGCCGGTGGTGCGGCAGTACGAGTCGCGCAGCACGCCGAGGATGTCGCGCAGCTTCATCAGGGACTTGCCGGCGAAGCCGCCGACGGCGAACTCGCGCTCCAGGTCCCACAGCGTCAGCCCGTGCTCGGTGATGTCGAGGTCGGGGTGCTTGCGCTGGCGGTACTCCAGCGGATCGGTGTCGGCCATGACGTGGCCGCGGACCCGGTAGGAGTGGATCAGCTCGAAGACGCGGGCGGCCTTCGTGACGTCGTCGTCGTGGCTCGCGTCGATGTCCTTGAGCCAGCGGACCGGCTCGTAGGGGATGCGCAGGGCCTCGAAGATGTCGTCGTAGAAGCCGTTCTCGCCGAGCAGCAGGTTCGCGACGACCCGCAGGAACTCGCCGGAGGCGGCGCCCTGGATGACCCGGTGGTCGTAGGTCGACGTGAGCGTCATGACCTTGGAGATGCCGAGCTTGTTCAGGGTGTCCTGGGAGGTGCCCTGGAACTCCGCCGGGTAGTCCATGGAGCCGACGCCCATGATCACCGACTGGCCGGGCATCAGCCGCGGCACCGAGTGCACGGTGCCGAGGCCGCCGGGGTTGGTCAGCGAGACCGTCACACCGGTGAAGTCGTCCATGCCGAGCTTGCCGTCGCGGGCGCGGCGGACGATGTCCTCGTAGGCCTGCCAGAACTCGAAGAAGTTCAGCGTCTCGGCCTTCTTGATGCCCGCGACCACGAGCTGGCGGTCGCCGTTGGGCTTGACCAGGTCGATGGCGAGGCCGAAGTTGATGTGCTCCGGCTTGACCAGGGTCGGCTTGCCGTCCTTCTCCGCGAAGGAGTGGTTCATCGACGGCATGGCCTTGATGGCCTGCACCATCGCGTACCCGATGAGGTGCGTGAAGGAGATCTTCCCGCCCCGGGCCCGCTTGAGGTGGTTGTTGATGACGATGCGGTTGTCGAAGAGCAGCTTCACCGGGACCGCGCGCACGGACGTGGCCGTGGGCACCTCCAGCGAGGCGTTCATGTTCTTCGCGACCGCGGCGGCCGGGCCGCGCAGCGTCACGAGTTCGGGGCCTCCCGCGGGCGCCGCGGCCGGCTCGGCCTTCTTCGGCTGGGCGGGCTTCGCCGGAGCGGGTGCCGCGGGCCTGGCGGCGGCCGGAGCCGGAGCCGGGGCGGCGGGAGCCGCGGGCTTCGCGGCCGGCGCGGGGACCGACGGGGCGGCCGCGGGGGCCGGCGCCGAGGCGGTCTCTGCGGCCCCCGCGGCCGCAGTACCCGCCGGAGCCGAGGCGGTGGCCGCTCCCGGCTTGTAGTCGGCGAAGAAGTCCCACCAGGCGCGGTCTACCGAATTCGGGTCCTGGAGGTACTGCTGATAGATCTCGTCGACGAGCCACTCGTTCGCACCGAACGCGGCCGCGGGGTTCTTGCCCGCTTGGTCGGTGTCGGTGGTGGTGGCTCCTCCCGCCCGCAGGCTGGAGGAGCTCGAGTTACTGGGGGACTGTGGCGACACGGCGGCAACCGCCCTCTTCCGCTTCACAAGGTGATGGACAGCGGAAATAAAGGCTACGCCTCCCCGGCCCCGAAGGTCAGGCTGGGCAAGGTCATCGTCGCGTAAGTCACATCGGAGAGGGTGTTTCGGGCCCGGAAATGGCGGGAAACAAACGTGGTTCCGCTTCAGCAGGGATGGGAGCAGCGCGACCCGGCGCACCGACGGCGCGGGTCTGGACCTGGTCACACGTGTCCGTCAGGCAGGACGACGTGGATCTTGAGACTCCGCTTCGAACTTTACGTCAACTTTGAACGGAAGGCTGCCCTGGAAGTGTGACAAGAATCCGGCAACCGCGATCGGATTCGGCCACGCCGATCTGGCCGCCGTGGAGATCCACGGCCCAGCGCGCGATCGCCAGCCCCAGCCCCGTGCCGCCGTCGCTGCCCGGCCCGTGCGGCCGGCTCACGGCCCCCCGGTTGAAGCGCTCGAAGACCCGGTGCCAGTCCGACCTGGGGATGCCCGGCCCCTCGTCGAGGATCTCCAGCGCCAGCGAGTCCTCGCGCGGCCCCCGGCGTGCCCGGACCGTGACCCGGCCGTGCGGCGGACTGTGCTTGATCGCGTTGTCGATGAGGTTGGCGACGACCTGGTGGATGCGCTCGGGGTCGGCACGCGCGGTCAGCTCGGGCGGGGACACGTCGAGGTGCAGATGGACGTCCGTGCGGGTGTGGCTGCCGGAGCCGGAGGCCATGCCCCCGCGCGCGGAGACGACCATGTTGGCCTCCTTGAGCACGCCCGACAGATACGGCCACACCTCGAAGCGCCGCATGCGCAGCGGTACGACGCCGTTGTCCAGGCGCGACAGGTCCAGCAGGGTCTCCACGAGCCGGCCGAGGCGCTCGGTCTGCTTCAGCGCCGTGCGCATCGTCTCCGGGTCGGCCTCGGCGATGCCGTCGACCACGTTCTCCAGGACCGCCCGCAGCCCCGCGATCGGGGTCCGCAGCTCGTGCGAGACGTTCGCCACCAGCTCCTTGCGCTGCTGGTCCTGGGCCTCCAGCTCGTCGGCCATCAGATTGATCGTGCCGGCCAGGTCGCCCAGCTCGTCGCGCCGGCTCTCACTGACCCGGCGGGTGTAGTCGCCCTGCGAGATGGACCGGGCCACCGTGTTCATCTCGTCCAGCGGGGAGGTGAGCGAATGGGCCACGAACTGCGTGATGAGCAGGGTGGCGATCATCGAGAAGACCGTGATGAAGCGCAGCTCCGTCTGGGTGCGCACCGCGATCATCGACAGACCCGTGGTGATCAGCACCGCGATGACGACCAGCGCGCCCAGCTTGGTCTTGATCGAGAACGGACGTACGCCGCCCCAGGGCTCCCCGGGGCCTCTCCGCGCGGCCGGTCCGTCGCTCATGGCGTCGGCGTCTCCAGGGCGTAGCCCACGCCGTGCACCGTACGGATCCGCTCGGCGCCGATCTTCCGCCGCAGCGCCTTGATGTGGCTGTCGACGGTGCGGGTGCCGGAGGCGTCCGCCCAGTCCCACACCTCGGCGAGCAGCTGCTCGCGCGAGAGGACCGCGCGCGGGGTGTTGGCCAGGCAGACCAGCAGGTCGAACTCGGTCGGCGTCAGGTGGACGTCCTCGCTGCGCACCCGCACCCGCCGCTGCGCGTGGTCGATCTCCAGCTCGCCCAGGCGCAGGATGCCCGAGCGCGGGGTGGTGGCGGCCAGCGCGGCCCGCTCGACGCGGCGCAGCAGCACATGGACGCGGGCCGCGAGCTCCCGCATCGAGAACGGCTTCGTCATGTAGTCGTCGGCGCCCACGCCGAGCCCGACCAGCATGTCGGTCTCGTCGTCGCGCGCGGTCAGCATCATCACCGGCACCGGGCGCTGGGCCTGGACCCGGCGGCAGACCTCCAGGCCGTCGAAGCCGGGCAGCATGATGTCGAGGATCAGCAGGTCGGGCTGCCACGCCTCGGCCGTGTCGACGGCCGAGGGTCCGTCGCCCGCGGTCTGCACGAGGAAGCCCTCGGCGCGCAGACGGGCCGCGATGGCGTCCACGATGGTCGGATCGTCCTCGACCACGAGGACCCGGCGCTGTGCGCCCGGCGTCGCCGTCGCGCCGTTGTGGGAGGTGTGTGTCTGCTCCATCGCCCGCCCCAAAGTTGCTTTCCGGAATCCGTGGGGTGATTCCGCTGTCTGGCTGTCCCTGCTCATGCCTGCGATTGACGCTTGAATGATCCGCGTCAGAGAAGCAGAGTACGGGGAGTCACCGTCCCAGGGCTATCCAGGTCGGACGGCGAGGTGGACGACGTCCGGAACGCCCCGGGCAACGGGGATCTCTTCGGTACGCACCTGCTGGAATCCGGCATTACGCAAGGTTTCTTCGAATTCCGGAGAGGGCTGGGCCGACCATACGGCCAGTACCCCGCCGGGCCTCAACACCCTTGCGCAGCCTGCCAGTCCGGCCGGTGCGTACAGGCTCTCGTTGCCCTCCGTGACCGTCCAGCCGGGGCCGTTGTCGATGTCGAGGCAGAGCGCGTCGTACGTGGCGGACGTCTCACGGACGTGGGCCACGAGGTCCGTTCGCGCGATCCGGGTGCGGGGATCGGCGAGGGCACCGGCGGAAAAGGGGGAGAGCGGCCCGTCGAGATGCCAGTCGACGATCGCGTGCTCGCGCTCCACGACGGTGATCCGGCCCGGACGCGGATCCGCGGCGGCGTGTGCGAGCGAGAACCCGACGCCGAGCCCGCCGATCAGCAGGTGGGGGCGGGGGCGGCCGTCCAGCGCGTCGAGCGCGGCGTCCACCAGCAGCCGCTCCGAACGGCCGTCGGAGGTGTCCATCAGGAAGCAGCCGTTCGCGATGATCTGGAGCAGCCGGCCGTGCCGGCGCAGCACGACCTCGCCGTGCGGCCCCTCGCGGCGGTCCAGGACTTCGGGCATCTCGTACGAGGTGGGCATCGGCCCATCCTGGCATCACGGGGCCGCGGACGCCGTTCCCCGTGCAGGCCCGCGGCGTGCGCCACCGGGAGTTTCCGTTGGCAACTGCCGTTTTCCCAGGTCGGCTTCCTCCGGTGGGCGCGGCGCCCTACGCTCGGTGCGCGGGCTCCGAGGGGGAGCACCGCCGTGCGGGAACCGGGGGCGCCGTGGACGTGCCGACACTGATCCTGCCGGGGGCCGGAGGCGTGCCGCGCGCAGTCGCCGACCGCCCCGTCTGCCCCGTCCGGTTCGCCGGCCCGCGCCCCGTCGGGAACGCCCGGCCGCGAGGCGGGGCAACCGGGTTCGGGCGCGCACGGCCGAGCGCCCACCCCGGCCCCGCGGCCGACCCGGCCACAGCCGCCGTACCCGGCGGGCCGGGTGCCGGTACGGCCGACCTGTCCGGCGCTACGGGCCGGATCAGCGGGCCGGCGACGCCGGGCGGGGCGGCGGACGGGACGCGGTTGCTCCCGGGCGTCCGGCCCCGGAACCCGGCACGCTCCCGGTGCCCGGCCCGGTCGTGCCGCCGTCCGGCCGGGAGGAGTACGGGGCACGCCCCCGGGTGCTGCCCGGGAGCGCTGAGCCGCCCCGGCCGCCGGACCCGGAGCCGCCGGGACGGGAGTACGCGCGCGTGGGCGGTCGCGGTCCCCGGTACCTGCTGAGCGAGGACCGCCATGAGTACGAGCGGCTTCTCGACGAGGCGCTGCGCACCGCCCCGCGCCGCCCGGACCCGGCCGGCCGCCGCCCGGGTCCGGAGCAGCTGCGCGCCATGGCGCTCGCCGCCACGACGGTCGTCGCCGGGGCCGCGACGGCGGAGTACGCGTCCTACGTCGGACTCCGGGAGGAACTGCGCCGCCCGCCGGGCCGCACCGGGGCCGCGGCGGACGCCGGGCCCGCGGGTGCCGGGGCCGCCGCCGTCGTGGCGGTCCTGACGCCTGTGCTGGCCGGGACCGCCGCGGCGATCTTCCTCGGCCTGGGCTATCTCCTGGAGGTCGCGGGACGGGCGTCGTCGTTCAGCGGTGCCCTGCTCGCCACGGGGTGGGTGTTCGGCGCGATCACGGCGGCCGCGATCCTCGTCGCCGCCGCCTGCCTCCTGGTGACCGCCCTGCGCAACACCCCGGCCCCGCGGTCCGAGGCGTACCGCGCGCTCGCGGCCGAGGTGGACCGGGCGCGGGAGGTCTGGCGCGCCGCGCTGCTGGAGCGCGGCATCCGGCCCTTCCTGCGCGACGCGCTCGCCGATCCGGCGGCGTCCCCCGTGGCGGCGCCCGCCGCCCCCGGCCGCGTCCCGGAACCCGGCTACGGCCGCCCCGGCCTGGACGATCAGGACGGTCAGGACGGTCAGGGCGACGAGGGTGGCCGGGACACTCAGGGCGGGGAGGGCGCAGAGGGCGGAGAGGGCAGCGAGGGCGGGGGAAGCGGGCGAGGCGCACGGCCGCGCTTCACCAGCCCGGACTACACCGGCCCCCACTTCACCGGCCCCGACTTCACCAGTCCGGACTTCACCGGCCCCGGCCACGGCGGCCCGGAGTCCGGGCGTCCCGAGCCGGGCGCCGCCGGGTCCGGACGTTCCTGACACCCACGGGAGCGGCCTCGCCGGCACTCGCTAGATCGGCCTCCTCGGCACCCGCGGGAGCGGCCTCCCCGGCGGCCTCCCGTGCCCGTCCGATCGCCCACAGCGAACGGGCGTGAGCCCGGGGAACAATCGGCCTCCCCCAAGCATTGAGTCGGCATAACTCAACTTGACTGCCGAAGGGGAGATCATGGCTTCGACGTCCTCATCGCTCACCCTGCCCGTTCTGCCGCTCGACGACGATGTCGTGCTGCCCGGGATGGTGGTCCCGCTGGACCTGAACGACGCCGACGTGCGCGCGGCGGTGGAGGCCGCACAGGCCGCCGCCCGGTCCACACCGGGCAAGCCGCGGGTGCTGCTGGTGCCACGGGTCGACGGGACCTACCCGGGCACCGGTGTGCTCGGCACCGTGGAGCAGGTCGGCCGGCTGGCCGACGGCGACCCCGGCGCCCTCATCCGCGGGCGCGAGCGCGTACGCATCGGCGCCGGCACGACCGGACCGGGTGCCGCGCTGTGGGTCGAGGGCACCCGGATCGACGACGGTGTGCCCGAGCCGCTGCCCGGCCAGGTCGCCGAGCTCGTGAAGGAGTACAAGGCCCTCGCGACCGCCTGGCTGCGCAAGCGCGGGGCCTGGCAGGTCGTGGACCGCGTCCAGGCGATCGACGACGTGTCCCAGCTCGCCGACAACTCCGGCTACTCGCCCTTCCTGACCACCGAGCAGAAGGTCGAACTGCTGGAGACCGCCGACCCGGTGGCCCGGCTGAAGCTCGCCACGCAGCAGCTGCGCGACCACCTCGCCGAGCAGGACGTGGCGGAGACCATCGCCAAGGACGTCCAGGAGGGCGTCGACAAGCAGCAGCGCGAGTTCCTGCTCCGCCGCCAGCTGGAGGCCGTCCGCAAGGAGCTGCGGGAGCTGAACGGCGAGAAGGACGGCGAGGAGTCCGACGACTACCGCGCCCGTGTCGAGGCCGCCGACCTGCCGGAGAAGGTCCGCGAGGCCGCGCTCAAGGAGGTCGACAAGCTGGAGCGGTCCAGCGATCAGTCCCCGGAGGGCTCCTGGATCCGCACCTGGCTCGACACCGTCCTCGAACTGCCGTGGAACGAGCGCACCGAGGACGCCTACGACATCCGGGGCGCCAAGGACGTGCTCGACGCCGAGCACGCGGGACTCCAGGACGTGAAGGAGCGCATCACCGAGTACCTCGCGGTGCGCAAGCGCCGCGGCGACCGCGGCCTGGGCGTCGTCGGCGGGCGGCGCGGCGGCGCCGTGCTCGCCCTGGTCGGCCCGCCCGGCGTCGGCAAGACCTCGCTCGGCGAGTCCGTCGCCCACGCGATGGGGCGCCGCTTCGTGCGCGTCGCGCTCGGCGGCGTCCGCGACGAGGCCGAGATCCGCGGCCACCGCCGTACGTACGTCGGCGCGCTGCCCGGCCGGATCGTGCGGGCGGTCAAGGAGGCCGGGTCGATGAACCCGGTGGTCCTGCTCGACGAGATCGACAAGGTCGGCTCGGACTTCCGGGGCGACCCGGCGGCCGCCCTCCTGGAGGTGCTGGACCCGGCGCAGAACCACACCTTCCGGGACCACTACCTGGAGGTCGAACTGGACCTGTCGGACGTGGTGTTCCTGGCTACGGCCAACGTCCTGGAGGCCATCCCGGAGGCCCTGCTCGACCGGATGGAGCTGGTCCGCCTCGACGGCTACACCGAGGACGAGAAGGTCGTCATCGCCCGGGACCACCTGCTCCCGCGCCAGCTGGAGCGCGCCGGGCTGAACCGGGACGAGGTCACCATCGACGAGGGCGCCCTGCGCAGGCTCGCCGGCGAGTACACGCGCGAGGCGGGCGTGCGCACCCTGGAGCGCTCCGTCGCGCGGCTGCTGCGCAAGGTGGCCGCCGAACACGAACTGGGCAGGCGCGAGCTGCCGTTCACCATCACCAGCGACGAGCTGCGCGGGCTGATCGGCCGGCCGCACCACGTGCCCGAGTCCGCCCAGGACCCGGCCGAGCGCCGCACGGCGGTGCCGGGCGTGGCGACGGGGCTCGCGGTCACCGGCGCGGGCGGCGACGTGCTGTTCGTGGAGGCGTCGCTGGCCGACCCGGAGACGGGCGCGGCCGGGCTGACGCTGACCGGCCAGCTGGGTGACGTGATGAAGGAGAGCGCGCAGATCGCGCTGTCGTTCCTGCGCTCGCACGGCGCCGAGCTGGAGCTGCCGGTGGCCGACCTCAAGGACCGCGGGGTGCACATCCACTTCCCGGCGGGCGCGGTGCCCAAGGACGGTCCGAGCGCGGGCGTCACGATGACGACGGCGCTGGCCTCGCTCCTGTCGGGCCGCCTGGTCCGCACGGACGTGGCGATGACGGGTGAGGTCTCGCTGACCGGACGGGTCCTGCCGATCGGCGGCGTGAAGCAGAAGCTGCTGGCCGCCCACCGCGCCGGGGTCACCACGGTGATCATCCCCAAGCGCAACGAACCCGACCTGGACGACGTCCCCGCGGAGGTGCTGGACACGCTCGACGTCCACGCCGTGACGGATGTCCGGCAGGTCCTGGAACTGGCCCTGTCGCCGGCCACCGACGGCGCGGCCACGGAGGTTCCGGTCGCGGCGTGACGGACGCGACCGGAACAGGTGGGGCCCGGGTCCCGTGAGGGGGGCTCGGGCCTTCGCCCCGCGGTGGGCGGGGATCAGCCGGTGGCCAGGGCCTTCAGCCGGTCCAGGGTGCCGTTGAAGCGGTTGTGGTCACCGACGGTCCGCCCGGAGGAGGTGTACTGCCACATCGTGTAGTAGCTCCAGCCCGCCGGGAGTTCGCCCACCGTGCTCGCGTAGCGGGCGATCCACAGCGGGTTGGCGGCGGCGAAGCCGCTGTAGTTGCCGGTGCACTGCTTCCACCAGCTGGTGGCCGTGTAGATGACGGGCCCGCGCCCGGTACGGGCCTTGTAGCGGTTCAGGAAGTCGCGGATCCAGGTGACCATCGCGGACGGCGTCTTGCCGTAGCAGGCCGCGCCGTACGGGTTCCACTCGATGTCCAGGGCGCCGGGCAGGGTCCGGCCGTCCCGGGACCAGCCGCCGCCGTGGTCGATGAAGTAGTCGGCCTGCTTTGCTCCGCCGGAGGTGTCCGGCGTCGCGAAGTGGTAGGCGCCGCGGATCATCCCGACGTCGTACGCGCCCTTGTACTGACGTGAGAAGTAGGGGTTGGTGTAGTACGTCCCCTCGGTGGCCTTGACGTAGGCCCACTTGACGCCGCTGCTCCACAGCGTCGGCCAGGCGACGTCGCCCTGGTAGCTGGAGACGTCCACGCCCTCGGTCTGGGTGGCGAGGACGGCGGCGCCGCCGCTGTGGACGCCGTCGTGGGCCGCGACGCCCGCGCCCATCGAGGCGGAGCCGCGCGGCGGGGTGTCGTCGCCGGCGAAGGAGGGCCGGGCGGACAGGGCGAGGAGGGCCAGGGTCAGGGTGAGGGCGAGCAGGAGTCCGGTCGGATACAGGCGGCGGGAGCGGAGCTGTTCAGGTCGGTGCACGGGCCCAGCGTGCCTCCGGCGGCCCGGCGCCGCGCGCCGGGAGCGTCCGGATGCCGCACACGCGCCCCCGCGCCCCCGCGACGCCCACCGGTCCGGGTCCGGCCCGCAGAAGGGCAGGTGGAAGGGGGTCCGCAGGCTGCCGCCGCCGCGGGCCTGCGGAATACTGGCGGCGCCGCTGCGAAGAAGGCGGCCGGCGAAGACGTCCGGACCGGGACACCTAGGCGGGAACTGACGTGCACGAAGACGCGAACGACCACGCGCGTGAAGCGGGACCCGGCGTGTCCGGCGGGATGGGCCGGCCCGAGTTCCTCGACCTGGAACGCGAGTTGACGGTGCTGTTCCGGCGGGCGCGGGCCAAGCAGGGCGAGATGGCCCGCGAGGTCCATCCGGACCTGGAGTCGGCCGCGTACGGACTGCTGGTCCGTCTGGACGAGTCCGAGCGGATGCGGGCCACCGAGCTCGCCGCCTACATCGGCGTCGGCAAGGCCACCATGTCCCGCCAGCTGCGCGCCCTGGAGGACCTCGGCCTGGTGGCCCGCGAGCCCGACCCCGCCGACGGCCGGGCCTGGCTGGTGCACCTCACCGAGGAGGGGCGCGGCCGGGTCGCCAAGGTGCGCGAGGCCAGGCGGGCGCGGTACGTCGCCCAGCTGTCCGACTGGGACCGGGGCGAGGTCGCCGAGCTGGCACGGCTGCTCAACCAGCTGAACCGGGGCATGGAGAAGTAGTCCCGCGGCGCACGGGCTCCCGCGCGCGGCCGGGCCGCCCCGGCTGCGGAGGTCAGGAACCGCGCCGGTCCGCCGGGCTCCCGCGCGCGGCCGGGCCGCCCGCTCACAGCTCCACGTACACGGCCGTCGCGTCGTCGTGGAGCTTGCTGCGGCCCAGACGGGTCCGCTCCCCGGCGTCGGCCGCCTCCAGCTCCCGCACCCGCGCCACCAGCGCGCCCGCCCCCTCCTTGCGCACGAGGGCGAGGCAGTCGCCCCAGTCGCCCGCGCGGAACCTGTCCACCCAGCGCGTCGCCCCGTCCGTCAGCGCCAGCAGCGCGCGCACCCCGGCGTGCGGGACGGCGCCCGTCACCGCGCGCGCCGCGACCGAGGGATCGGCCGCCGCGGTCCAGAAGCCGCCCTCCCTGTTGCGGACGTGGGCGTCGATGTACGCGTCCGTGGCCAGCGAGGAGCGGGGCAGCCGGGCCAGCCGGTCGTCCAGGTGCGCGGTGACCGTACCGTCGGGGGACTCCACCAGCAGGGCCGAGTCGGACAGCACCAGGTACTCGACCGCCTCGGCGGACCACCGCGCCAGGACGACGGTTGCCTGCGGAGTGCGCGGGTGAGAAAGGTCACAGGTGTCCGCGTGTGCCTCCGCGGTCCGCGCGACGGCTCGGGCCAGCGTCTCGGCGAGCGGAACATCCGGGAGGGAAACGGTCAGTTCGGTCAGGGCGCCGCCGAGCCGCGCGGTGTACCAGTGAACGGAATGCAGGCAGCCGGTCCCGCCTCTCGGCGGCGTCACCCCGTCCAGCACGACCAGTGCGCCGCCCTGTCCCGACGCGGGAAGCGCGACACTCGCGAAGTCCTCGTTGGTGCGGGCCGGATCGCCGGACTCCGAAACAAGCTCAGTTCGCATCCGGTCAGTCTGCACGAGCCCTCCACGCGGGGCGCGAAGGGGCCGCATCAGATGCCGAACGGGTACGGCGGCGCAGGCCACGTGCCTGATTTGGGCGGGAATACCGCCACTGCGGGAAGACGTGGCGGCGAATACTGCCACCGCCCGCCGCAGACGTCCAACCGGCCCGCCGCGCCGGGCCCGTGCGCCCGCCGGAGGAACTTGCCCGCCAACTCCCCTCCGGGGTTCACTCCTTCGGGTGGCGGGTCAGGTGATGCGTACCCGTCGCCTACCGGCACTGGGAGGGTCGGGGACCGGTGAGGGCGCCCCCCAGACGCGACCCGGTCGCGAGCGCGGGGGAGGGTGGACGTACGGTCGGCGGCAGTTGACGCAACGTCACCCGGTCCGATGGGTACCACGAGTCAGGAATGCGAGCACCGGTGCAGAAGACGCGGCCTCGTCGCTCAGGCAAGCAGACGGCCTCCGCAGGGGCCGCGCGGCCCACTCCCGGCACCACCGACACCGCCGCACCAGCCGGCAGGGGGCGCCCCACACACGTACGGAACCGGCTGATCGTCGCCGTCGCCGTGGTCGCCGCCGCGATCGCCGCCGCCGGTGCGCCCTCGGTCGTCGCCGCCTCCGGGCAGCTCAGCGACAGCCAGGGGCTGGTGACCCTCGCCGAGCAGACCGAGAACGCGCTCACCCTCGCCCACTCCCTGGCCGACGAGCGCGACGAGGTCACCGCCTACGTCGCCGCCGGCCGCCCCAAGGCCAAGGCGCCCAGCGAGCAGCGCAGCGTCCGCGTCGACCGCCAGGTCGAGGAACTGCGCGCCGACACCGGCCTGCCCGCCTCGCTGCGCGACGACCTCGGCGCCATAGCGGGCCTGCGCCGCGCGGCGCTCACCGGCAAGAGCACCGCGCTGCAGACGCACGGCTCCTACTCGGCCGCCATCACCGAACTGCGCGGCCTCGCCGAGCGGCTGGCCGAGCGGATGCCCGCCCGCGCCGGCGCCGGGGCCTACGCGCTCGCCGAACTCGACTCCGCCGTCCAGCAGGCCGCCGCCGCCCGCGGCCTGCTGCTCGCCGCGCTGAGCGTGCCGTCCACCCCCCGGACGGTCATCGACCCGATCACCGGCATCGCCACCACCGGCAGGACTTCCTCCGACGCCGACGCCGAGCAGCGCGCCGCCCTCAGCGCCGCCGCCCAGCAGGCCCGGGTGCGCTCCGACGCCTCCCTCGCCGACTTCCGCGACACCGCCCCCGACGCCGCGCGGGCCTCGTACGACTCCACGGTGACCGGCCCCGAGGTCGACAGCGCCGAGAAGTACCTCGCCGCCCTCACCGACGAGGCCACGTTCTCCGACCGCGACCTGGCCACCGACGTGCGGCGGGCCGAGGCCGCCCTGTCCGCCCGCGTCGACTCCATGCGCGGCGCCGAGTCCGCGCTCTACGACCGCCGCACCAAGGCCCTGGCCCAGCTGCGCGACGACGACGTCACCGCCTTGGAGATCCGCGTCGCGCTCCTCGGCGTGCTGATGCTGCTCGCCGTCGGCGTCGCCACCGGCATGGCCCGCAGCCTGACCCGCCCGCTCGCCGTGCTCCGGCTCGGTTCCGCGCGGCTCGCCCGGTCCGAGGACCCGGCCGCCGAGGAACCCGTCAAGTTCACCGGCCGCAAGGACGAGTTCGCCCAGGTCGTCGACTCCGTCAACGCCCTGCACGCGCACGCCGCCGGACTGTACGAGCGCCTCGCCACCCTGGAGTCCGACCGCAAGCACCTCGTCGGCCAGCGGCAGAAGATGGCCGACGCCCGCGAGGAACTGCGCGGTGAACTCTCCGACTCCGCAACCCAGTTGGAGCGGCTGCGGGAGACCATCGGCTCCACCTTCGTCAACCTCGCCCTGCGCACCCTCGGCCTGGTGGAGCGGCAACTCGCCCTCATCGAGGGCCTGGAGGAGCGCGAACAGGACCCCGAGCGGCTGGCGACGCTGTTCAAGCTCGACCACCTCGCCACCGTGATGCGCCGGCACAGCGAGAACCTCCTCGTGCTGGCCGGCACCGAACACGTCCAGCAGAGCGCGGGACCGGTCCCGCTGGTGGACGTCGTGCGCGCGGCCGTCAGCGAGATCGAGCGCTACGAGCGCGTCCGCATCGCCGCCCTGCCCCCGCACGCGCACGTGGCGGGCTTCGCCGCCGACGACCTCTCCCACCTGCTGGCCGAACTCATGGAGAACGCCACCTCGTTCTCCCCGCCCGACCTGCCCGTCGAGATCTCCGGCCGGCTGCTGGAGGGCGGCGAGGTCATGCTCTCCGTCCAGGACGAGGGCATCGGCATGGCGGACGACCGCCTCACCCGGCTCAACTCCCGGCTCACCGGCTTCGACCCGGAGGCCACCTACGACCAGGAGGGCGAGGGCGGCCTGGGCCTCGGCCTGTACGTCGTCGCCCGCCTCGCCCACCGCCACGGTGTGCGCGTCCAGTTGCGCGAGCAGAAGCAGGGCGGCGTCGCGGCGGTCGCGGTGCTCCCGACGGCACTGCTCGCGGACGCCCCCGCCACGGCGGTCCCCTCGGACGCCCCGCACCCCGGCGCCGGCCCGTCCGTCTCCCTGCCGGGCGCCGACGCCGAGGCCAACTCCCCCGTCCTGCCGGACCGTTCGAAGCAGCGCGACCCGCTGGTGGAGCTGGCCGAGCGGGCCGTACGGGAGTCGGAGGCGGCCGCCGAGCGGGAGGGCCGCGCCACGGCCGCGCCCGTCACGGAACCGGCCGCGGAACCGGCGGACGGCGGGCACGCCGAGTCGCCCGCCGAGACCACCATGGAACTGCTCCTCCCGGAGCAGCCCTCCGCTCCGGCCCCCGGGGAGGCGCGGGCCCCCGCCGCCGACCCGTACGCCATCGGCCCCGACGCCCACGAGCGGGCCGGGGACGACCGGGACGACACCGGCGAGCGGGAGGAAAGAGGGGAACCCGTCACCGACAAGGGGCTGCCCAAGCGGACCCCGAAGATCACCGCACCCCCGTCCGTCCCGCGCCAGCGCGCCGGATCCGTCGACGCCGAAGCCCTGCGGCGCCGGCTCGGCGGCTTCCGCCAGGGAGCACGGGCCGGCCACCGCGACGTGGAGGCGGAGATCGCCGAGCAGACCGGAGCCACCGCGGCGCCCGCCGCGGGAACCGCCGCACGCATCGAATCCGAAGCAGCCACGGGGGGCACCGCCGAGGAGGCAAGCAGTTGACCGCGCCCAGCACCTTCGGACTGAGCAGTGAAGCCCGCAACCTGCACTGGCTGCTGACGAATCTGGTCGAGGAGGTGCCGGGCATCCAGTCCGTCGCCGTCGTCTCCTCCGACGGCCTGCTCCTGCTCTCCTCCGACCACTCCCGCAACGACGCGGCCCGGGGAGGCGGGGACGACCGGCCCGCCGGTCCCCGCGGCTCCTCCGCCGACCTCGCCACCATCGTCTCCGGCATCGGCAGCCTGACCCTCGGCGCCGCCAAGCTGATGCAGTACGGCGGCGTCAAGCACACGATGGTCGCCATGGACGAGGGCAGCCTGTTCGTGATGTCCATCAGCGACGGCTCACTGCTCGGCGTACACGGCCTGGCCGACTGCGACATGAGCGTCGTGGCCTACCACATGGCGCTCTTCGTCGGCCGCGCCGGCCATGTCCTCACCCCCGAACTCCGCAGCGAACTGCGCACCTCCCTGACGGCGGCGCCGGCGGGGAGCACCCGTTGAGCGACCCCCCGCGCGGCAGGCCGAAACTCCCCGTGCGCGGCGGCGACCGCAAGGCCGCCCGGGTACGCCCCTACTCGCTCACCGGCGGCCGCACCCGCTCCGGCCACGTCCTCCTCGTAGAGACGTCGTGGCGGACGACCCCATCACCGGGCAGGGTCCCAACTCCGCCGCGAAGTGCGCGGCGGCCCACCTCGCCTCGATCGTCGAGCACGGGGACAGGGAGTTCGACGAGGCGTGGATGCGCGCCGCGTTCGCGCGCTACCGGGACACCGCGCGGCACGTCACCGAGTGGACCAACGCCATGCCGGCGCCGCCGCCGGAGCGCATCCTGAACCTGATCGCCGCCGCCGGCCGACTGCCGCCGGTCGCCGCCCGGTTCGCCACCAGGCTCAGCGATCCGTCCGACTTCGAGGACTGCTTCCACGATCCGGAGCGGACCGGGGCGTATCCGGCGTCGGTTTCCGGAGCCTGACGGAGCCCTGCGGGCGCGGGCGCACGGCGCCCAGGACCGGGTTCGAGGCGAGGGGGGAGACCTTGACCTTCCCGCCCGGCCGGGGGGCCTGCACGACCTTGCCGTTGCCGACGTACAGCGCCACATGGGTCGCGTCGGGGAAGTAGACGACCAGGTCGCCGGGGCGCAGCCGGTTCAGCGGGACGCGCTCCAGGCGGGCCCACTGCTCCTGGCTGGTGCGGGGGATGGGGGTGCCGGCGCTGGCCCACGCCCGCGACGTCAGCCCCGAGCAGTCGAAGGACCCCGGGCCCTGCGCGCCCCACCGGTACGGTTTGCCGAGCTGCCGCTGGGCGTAGCGGACCGCGCGGCGGGCGCCCGAGGAGGGCTTGCTGTCGTCCTTCGCGAGCGTGCCGGAGGCCAGGAGGTCCTGCTGCGCCGCGTCCACGCCCTTCCTCTCGAACTCGTCCAGGGCCGTGAGCCGGTCCGCGGTGAGGGAGGCGAGCAGTTCCTCCACCTTGCCGAGGCGCTCGCGCACGGTGTCCCGGTCCTTCTTCCGCCGCTCGGCCAGGACGAGTTGATCGTCCAGGGCCTTGCGCGCCCGGCGGGCCAGCTCGCCTGCCCTGGTCTCGGTGCCGGTCAGCCGGCCGACCGTCTCGGCGCGCTCGCGGGCCAGCAGGCCGATGACATGGCCCTGGTCCAGGGCGTGCTGCGGGTCGCGGGCCAGCAGCAGGCGTACGTACGGCGAGATGTCCGTGGTGTTCTGGTACTGCTGGCGGGCCAGGCGGCCGGCCGCGCCCCTGCTGTCGTGCAGCCGCAGCCGGGCCGCGGCGAGCGCGGTGTCCAGGCGGGCCGCCTCGGCACGCTGCTTCCTCAGCCTGTCCGCGGTGGCGTTGTACGCCTCCGTCGCCTGCTCGGTCTCGCGGTACAGCCGCTGAAGGTCCGTCAGCAGCGTTGCCGTGGAGCGGTCCTGGGGCGGGGGCTCGGGGGCCGTCGGCGCGGCCGTCGCGGGCAGGGGGGCGAGCAGGGCGGCC
This sequence comes from Streptomyces zinciresistens K42, assembly GCF_000225525.1. Classification (GTDB taxonomy): domain Bacteria; phylum Actinomycetota; class Actinomycetes; order Streptomycetales; family Streptomycetaceae; genus Streptomyces; species Streptomyces zinciresistens. The sequence goes on from NZ_AGBF01000004.1 coordinate 116,000, forward strand.
GACACCGCCGTCGTGCACGCCAGACGGAGCAGCCTTCCTGACATGTCATCACCTCCGGTGCGGAGAGGCTCTCTGCTCCGCACCGCGAGCATCAAGCCGACGCTCCCGGTTCGCGCGCGGGATGTGCGATGTTCGGCGTACGCCGGTCACCCGTGGGGGTCGTCCCGGGGATGGGCGGCGTGTCGTGCGGCGGTGGGGTGGTGCGGCGGCGGGGTGCTGGGACGGTGCGGCGTCAGGGGGTGTCGCGCGGTGCGTCTTGTGGGGGGTTGCGGGGTGTGGTGCGCGGTCTTGACCATGGCCAGTTCAGGCGGCGGGCCTGCCCCTCCGGGGCGTACTCGTACTTCCAGCGGCGGCTGAGGCCGACTCGGCCGGTGCCGGTGCCGGTGCCGGTGCGGGGGACGCGGTGGTAGACGAGGACCGTGGGCGGGCCGCCGTGCGGATCGGGCACGGGGATGCGGTACGCCTTGGGCGGATGGCCGGTGATGCCCAGGAGCACGGGCAGGACGCGGCCGTCCATCGGGCCGCCCTCGAAGGGGGTGTCTTCGCTCTTCACGGGTCCAGTCTCAGCCATCCGCCGACAGCGACTCGGCCAGGGCGGCGGTCTGGGGGTCGCGGGTCGCGGTGACGGAGAGCACGGCGACGAACTGGTCGACCAGCCAGTCGCGCAGTTCCTCCACGGGGGGCTGCTTGCCCTCGTCCAGCCAGATCAGGGACGCGGCCTCCACCGCGGTGATCCACATCCGGACGGTCATACGCAGCCGCAGGCCGGGGTCGGTGACTTCCAGGTGGCTGAGGATGTGCTCGGCGGCGGCGCGGCGGACACCGTCCACGGTGGCGGTCGTGCGGGACGTCTCGACGACGCTGCCGCCCTGGAGGAGGGCGCTGAAGCCGGCGTCGTGCTCGTCCACGAAGGCGAGGTAGCGGTCCAGGGCGCGGGAGAGGCGGGGGACGAGGGGGCCGTCGCGCGGTTCGTCGAAGCAGTTCCGGAGTTCCTCGGCGGCGGAGCGCAGGGCGGCCTCGTAGAGCTGCTGCTTGCCGCCGGGGAAGTAGCGGTAGACCAGGGGGCGGGAGACGCCGGCCGCCTCCGCCACGTCGTCCAGGGACACGTCCTCGGGCGCGCGGTGGGCGAAGAGGGTGAGGGCGGCTTCGAGGAGTTGGCTGCGGCGTTCCTCGACGCTCAGGCGGCGGTAGGCGGGGGTGGGGGCCGAGGACGTCATGACCGGCAGCGTAGTCGGGTGGGGGTGGGCTGGGGGCGGGCTGCGGGTGCCTGCGGCGCCTGTGCGGGGGCGCCTGTGCGGGGGCGTGTGGGGGCCTGAGGCTCTCCGGTGCGGTGCGGTGCGGTGCGGTGCGGTGCCGGGGGTGTCCGTCCTCGGCACGGCGGGGACCCGGCTTGGGCAGTGCAGCGCCTTCCGGCGCCGGACACCGCGGGCGGGCCCCCGGCACGTCCCCTTCCCGCCGTACGCGGCCGGTCCCGGTGCCGCTCCCCGGTCGGCAGCCCGGCCCCGGTGCCTCTCCCCGGTCGGCGGCGGGGGCGGGGTTGGTCAGGCCAGGAGGCCGGAGGACTTCCAGAGGCGGCGGCCCACTCCTCGGAGGACTCCTATGTCGTCCAGGAAGTCGGTCAGGCGCTTGGAGCCCGTCTGCATTATCTCGCGGCGGTGGCCGCTGGCCTTGACCTGGGCCATGGCCTCACGCCTGTCCAGGCCCACGTTGGTGTAGACGTCGGGGTTGACGAAGGCCACGGAGAAGACGCGGGCGAACTCGCCGGAGGTGACGCGGGTGAACTCCTGGGACCACCTCGGGGCCGTCATCATCTGGCGGCGCAGTTCCTCACGGGCGTAGCGGACGTGGCGGGCCTCCTCGACCACGTGGATGCGGGTGACGCCGCGGATGAGGGGCTGGACCCGCTCGTCCGGGAAGGTCAGCCGCTGCATCCAGTCGAGGACCTCCTCGCCCAGCAGGGTGGCCGTGAAGGAGCCGGGGGTGGTGGAGATCGTCTTGAACAGGCGGCCCAGGTTCTGGTGGGCGCGGCTGACCGGGTACCAGGGGGTGTCGCCGTGGGAGATCAGGCGGGCGAACATCTTGGAGTGCCGGCACTCGTCCTCGATCTCGGTGAGCGCGTAGCGCACGTGCGCGCTCGTCGCCGCCTTGTCGTAGATGTGGCGGACCAGGAGCTGCATCAGGATGATCTCGAACCAGATGCCGAGGGAGGCGAGCGCGGCCGACTCGTGGCGGGAGAGCAGGATGCGCTGCTCCTCGCTCATCCGCCGCCACATCGGGGTGTCGTAGAGCGACACCAGCTCCGGGGGCCAGAACCACTTGCCCTCCTCGAAGGGCGCGTCCCAGTCCAGCTCCTCGTCGGGGTCGAAGGAGTGCTTGGCGGAGGAGGCGAGGAGGCGCTCCGCCACCTGTTCGCGGTCCTTGAGCAGGCCGAGGGCGTCACGCAGCCCGTCGAGCGCGTCCGCTTCCGTCAGGGTCGTCATCGGTCCTCACCTTGTTACCGGGGGTACGTCGTCCGACTCTTATGAGACTGCCTGTCAGCAAGCTCGTCAATCCCCCGGGCGGGACTTGTTCCCTTCGTCTCCGGACCGTTCTCCTCCCGTACGGGGACCTCGGGCGCGTCTCAAGGGGCCCTGGGGGCTCCGCGTCTCAAGGGGCCCTGGGGGCCGGGGACTTGAGTACCGCCTCCATCACCGACCGGGCGATCGGCGCCGCGTCCCCGCCGCCGCTGATCTCGCCCCGGTCCGGGTCCGCGTCCTCCACCACCACGGCGACCGCGACCTTCGGTTCGGCGTCGTGGTCCCCCTGTGCCCAGGACACGAACCAGGCGTACGGCGTACCGGAGTTGCCGAGGCCGTGCTGGGCGGTGCCGGTCTTGCCGCCGACCGTCGCGCCGGGGATCCAGGCACCGGTGCCCGTGCCCTCCCGTACGACGTCCACCATCAGCTCCTTCATCCGGGCGGCGGTCGAGGGCCGCATCGCCTGGCGCACCGGGCTCGACCCCGCCGTCGACACCGTGCCGCCGCCCGCCCTGGTCGTGCGCTCCACCAGATACGGCGTGCGCACCTGTCCGCCGTTCGCCACGGCCGCCGCGACCATCGCCATCTGCAGCGGTGTGGCCCGCGTGTTGAACTGGCCGATCGACGACAGGGCGAGCTGGGCCCGGTCCACCTCGCGGTCGAACGTGGAGCGCGCGACGGAGTACGGAATCCTCAGGTCCGCCCGGTTGAACCCGAACGCCTGGGCCGTCGCGGCCATCCGCTCGGCGCCCACCTCGACGCCCAGCTTCGCGAACACCGTGTTGCACGACCACTCGAACGCCTTGCGCAGCGCCGCGTTCTCGCAGCCCTCCGAGGCGTTCGTCAGCCGGGTCCGGGTGCCGGGCAGGGTGTAGGGGTCGGGGGAGCGGGTCGGCTTGTCCACGTCCTCGATCACGCCCGCGTCCAGCGCCGCCGCCGCGGTCACGACCTTGAAGGTGGAACCCGGCGGATACGTCTTGCGCACCGCCCTGTTGAGCATCGGCTTGTCCCGGTCCCGGTTCAGCGTCGACCAGGACCGCGGGACCGAGGAGCCGTTGCCCGACAGCGCGGACGGGTCGTAGGAGGGGGCCGAGACCAGGGCCAGGATCCGGCCCGTCGACGGCTCGACCGCCGCCACCGCCCCCTTGCGGCCCTCCAGCCCCTCGAACGCCGCCTTCTGTGCCGCCCCGCGCAGCGTGGTCGCGACGTCTCCGCCCGGGTGCCGGTCGCGGGCCGCGCCGCTCCACACGGGGAACGGCGACAGCAGCGGGTCGGTGCCCGCGAGCACCCCGTCCTCGGTCGCCTCCAGCAGCGTCGTGCCGTACATCTGCGAGGCGAAGCCGGTCACGGGCGCGTACATCGGCCCGTTGGTGTACGTGCGCTCGTAGCGCAGATGCTCGCCGGTGTCCTGGGAGCCGGTGACCGGCCGCCCGTCCACGAGGATGTCGCCGCGCGGCTGGCCGTAACGGGCGATCGTGGTACGGCGGTTGGCGATGTTGTCGTCGTAGGTGCGGGCCTTGAAGAGCTGGATGCGGGCGGCGTTGACGAGCAGCGCGATCATCAACAGGGCGCAGAAGAAGGCGGCGTGCCGGATGTGCCGGGTCATCGAGGCGTCTCCCCGCGGTCGTCGTGGGGGTGTGTCATACGGTGCTCTCCTCGTTCTCGGGGTCCTTGGGGTCCTTGGGGTCCCTGGGGCCCCTGGAGTTCCTGGAGTCCCTGGAGTCCTCGGGGTCCTCGGGGATGCCGAGCCGGCTGCGCGAGCGGTGGCTCAGCCGGATGAGCAGCGCCACGATCGCCCAGTTGGTGACGACGGACGAGCCGCCCTGCGCCAGGAACGGCATCGCCATGCCGGTCAGCGGGATCAGGCCCGTCACCCCGCCCGCGATCACGAAGACCTGGAGCGCCAGGATCGAGGCGAGCCCCACCGCGAGCAGCCGGCCGAAGGGGTCGCGCAGGGCGAGGCCGGCCCGGTAGCCGCGCTCCACCAGCAGGCCGTAGAGCAGGAAGATCGCCGAGAGTCCGGCGAGGCCCAGCTCCTCCCCGGCCGTCGCCAGGATGAAGTCCGACTTGGCCGCGAAGCCGATCAGGATCGAGTCGCCGAGGCCCAGCCCCGTGCCGAGCACCCCGCCCGCGGCGAAGGCGAACAGCGACTGCGACAGCTGGTTGGGGCCCTCACCGGCCTCGATCGAGGCGAACGGCTGCCGCCAGTCCTCGACCCTGACGTGCACGTGCGGTTCCAGCTGGCCCACGGCCACCGCGCCGACCGCGGCGAGCAGCAGGCCGAGCGCGATCCATCCGGTGCGCCCGGTCGCCACGTACAGCAGGACCACGAACAGGCCGAAGAACAGCAGCGATGTGCCGAGGTCGCGTTCGAGGACGAGGACGCCCACGCTCAGCAGCCAGATGGCCACGAGGGGGCCGAGGACGCGACCGGTGGGCAGTTGGAGCCGCTCGACCCCGAAGACCCTGCGGCCCGTGTACGCCAGCGCGTTGCGGTTCGCGGCCAGATAGGCGGCGAAGAACACCGCGAGCAGCACCTTCGCGAACTCGCCCGGCTGGATGGAGAATCCGGCGACCCGGATCCAGATGCGGGCGCCGTTCACCGCCGGGAAGAAGATCGGCAGGGTGAGCAGGACGAGGGCGGCGACGACGCAGACGTAGGAGTAGCGCTGGAGCACCCGGTGGTCGCGCAGCAGCAGGACCACCACGATGAACAGGGCCACCCCCAGGGTGGACCACACGAGTTGGGCGGGAGCCGCCCGGTCGCCCGGCGTCTCCAGGTCGAGCCGGTAGATCAGCACCAGGCCGAGGCCGTTGAGCAGGACGCCGATCGGCAGCAGCACGGGGTCGGCGCAGGGGGCGCGCAGCCGCACCGCCAGATGCGCGACCGACGCGAGCACGCCGAGCCCGGCGCCGTAGCCGGCGGCGCCGGGCGGGACGGTGCCGTCCTTGGCGATACCGACCGCGCAGTAGCCGTACACGGAGAGCAGGACGGCCACGACGATGAGGGCCAGTTCGATGCCACGGCGCCGGGGGAGACGTGCGGTGGGAGCGGGCGTGTCCGCCGCCACCAGGGTGGTTCCGGCCTTGGTCATGTCCGGAACTTACCCAAATAGTCTGTGTTGCGGGCCTATCGGCTCAGCACCAGCGCGGCGTGCGCCCGATGGTGTCGATGTAGCGGCCGGAGCCCCAGGCCCAGGTGCCGTCGGCCAGGAGGTACCAGGTCCGGTCGCCCTGGACGCTCTGGCCCCGGGTCTTGCAGTAGATCCGCACGATGTCCCCCCGGTACACGACCCGGATGACCTGGCTGCCCCGGTCGGGGGCGCTGCGCAGCAGCAGCGTGCCGGCCGTGACGCGGCCGCGGCTGAACTGCTGGCCGCCGGAGTCGCCGCTGCCGTTCCCCCAGTCGCCCCCGTTCCCGCCCTGGCCGCCGTTGCCGCCCTGGCCTCCGTCCCCGCCCTGACCCCCCTGGCCGCCGTTCCCCCAGTCGCCGCCGTTGCCGCCCTGTCCGCCGCCCCCGTCCCCGCCCTGGGAGCCGCCCCAGTCCCCCTGGGATTCGGTGGAGCCGCCCGTGGACGACCCCCCTTCGCCGTCGGCGGCGGCGGGTGTGGCGGCGGCCGCGGCGGCGAGGAGGCCGGCGGCTATGGATATCGCGAAGCGGGAGCGCAGGGCCATGAGGCACCTCCAGGACAGGGGAGAAAACCTGACTGAACGCCACATTAGGTGCGCGTCGCGTCACTCGCGCGTGGTAATGGGCCAATGGGAGGCCGAGAGGGGGACGGCCGCCGCCGGGGCGCCGGGCGGGAGGGGCGAGGGGCGGTCCGGAGGGGGCGGGACCGGTGCTCCTATCGCAGGGTCAGCCGGGCCACGGCCCCGCCGTCCCCGGCGTTGGCGAACGTCAGCCGGGCCCCCAGCACCTCCGCCTGGCCCAGCGCGATGGTCAGCCCCAGCCCGTGGCCGGTGGCCCCGCCCTCGGTACGGAAGCGCTGCGGCCCGTGCGCGACGAGATACGCCGGATAGCCCTCACCGTGGTCCCGCACGGTCACCACCGGGCCGTCCACCGTGAGGAGCACCGGACCGCGCCCGTGCTTGTGGGCGTTGGCCACCAGATTCCCCAGCACCCGCTCCAGCCGCCGCCGGTCGGTCTCCACCACGGCGTCCCGCACGACCCTGACCTCCGTGCGGCCCGCCGACGCCCGCACCACCCGCTCGGCCAGCGCCCCCAGCGGCTCGGTGTCCGGCTCGGAGCGCTCACGCCCGGAGTCCAGCCGGGAGATCTCCAGCAGGTCCTCCGTCAGTGTGCGCAGGGCGGCCACCCGGTCCCGCACCAGCTCCGTCGGCCGGCCCGGCGGGAGCAGTTCGGCGGCCGCGTGCAGACCGGTCAGCGGAGTCCGCAGCTCGTGCGCCACGTCCGCGGTGAACCGCTGCTCGGCCTGCAACTTGCCCTGCAGCGACGACGCCATCGAGTCGAGGGCGGCGGCCACCGCGGCCACCTCGTCCTGCGGACGGGACGGGTCCTCGGTCCGCGGGTCGCCCACCCGGGCGTCCAGGTCGCCGGCGCTGATCCGCCGCGCCACCCGGGCCGTGGTGTGCAGCCGGCGCGTCACCCGCGTCACCGCGAACGCGCCCACCAGCGCCGTCACGGCGATGGCCAGCGCCGACGACCAGACGATCGCCCGGTCCAGCCCCTCGATGGTGCGGGACTGCTGCGCGTAGTCGACCTCGACGGCGAGCACCCGCCCGTCGTCCGCCGGACCCGCCGCCCACATCACCGGCCGCCCCGCGTGCTCGGCCACCGTCGTGCCGCGCTCCCCGTCCAGCGCCAGCCCGCGCAGGGACCGCGGCAGGCCCGGCGGGTCGAGGCGGGCGCCCGGGGCCGGGGTGTCCCCGGCCTGGAACGCCGCCGTCGCGTCCGCCAGCCGGGACAGCGCCAGGTCACGGGCCTGGCCCACGGTCTGGTTGGTCACGGAGACATGCACGAGGATGCCGAGCAGCGCGGCGAGCGCGCAGCACATCACCGTGATGAACACGGCGGCCCGCACGGCGAGCGGAGCGGCCCACCGGGGCAGCGCGATCCTCATGGGGTGCCCGCCGGCGCGGAGGGCGGGCGCGGCGAGGCCGACGGAGAGGGCGAGGGCGGCGGTGCCGGTGCGGCCGACGGCGACGGTGCGGGGGGCGCGGTCCTGCGGCGCGGACCGGTGCGCAGCATCTCGTCGGAGGTGAGCAGCATCGCCTTCTGCTCCGCGTCCCAGGTCCACTGGAGCCGGTACTCGTACCCGGCGAGCTCCGAGGGCGAGCGGATGATCACCGAGCGCCGGGCGAGTTCGACACCGCTGACGGCGTCGTCCCAGCTCATCACCTGGACGAGCCGGCGCTTCTCGACGGTGTAGACGCGCACGGCGAGCGTCTTGCCCGGCAGCAGCCGGAAGCCCAGCGTCAGCTCGGGGTGCCCGTCGCCGGTCAGATCGCGGTAGTAGGGCTGGAGGACGGGGCACCGGCCGCGCCCGGGGCCGTCGGCGCACTCGGCCATCCGCCGGCCGGTCTCGCGGTGGGTCGCGCGGGCGCCCTCGTACTCCTTGGGGTCCTCGGCGATCACCCTGCGCACGACCGCCACCGGGCTCACGGCGAGGATGTCGCCCCCGGGCACGGTGACGCCCCTGACGGTCTCGCGGTTGACCTCGCCGATCTCGTACGCCGGACTCGACGCCGGGGTCAGCCGCGGCCACAGCGTGTCCGGTCCGACCGCCGTCTCGGTCGGTCCCGCCGCCTTGAGGCCCCCGGTGTCACCGCAGGCCGTGGCGAACGCCAGCAGCAGGGCGACGAGCACGGCGGTGCGCGGGGGGCGGCTGCGGGGCACGGTTCTCCTGCTGATCCGGGTCGGCGGACGCGGTCCGGGCGGCGGACCCGTTCCGGGCGGCGGACGTGATCCGGGTGATCGTCGTCGGCCCGTACACCCTATGCGGACGGAAGTCCTTTTTGCGTACTGGTGGGCGGACGGGTGAAACGGTTACTCGGCGAGTTCCTCCAGGAGCCTGGCCGTCGGCAGACCGGCGCGGAGGTAGTCGACGAACAGCTCGTTGTGCAGGGCCCACGGAGAGCGGCGGGAGCGTATCAGCCGGATCGCGCGCTCCGCGGTGTGGCCGCGGCGGACCAGCGCGTGGGCGACGACGAGCCCCGAGCGGTTGTACCCGTGGTAGCAGCGGACCAGGACCCGGCGGCCGTCGTCCAGCGCCTCGGCCGCGGCCTGCGCGAGCCGGATCACCCCGGCGAGCTGGGTGCCGTCCAGCGGCCCGTCGGGGATCGGCCACACATGGTGCTCGACCCCGGCGTCGGGGCCGTGACCGGGCAGCCGCAGCAGGGTCTGCACGAGATCGAACTCGGCCGTGACGACCACGGACTCCACTCGCCCCGAAGGCCCCCGGAACTCGTGGCCGCCCATCCACAGGCCGGGCACGATCTCGCTCCACGGGCTGCCCGGAGCGGGTACGCCGGGTTGCTTCCTGCGCGTACGCAACGGCGCCTCCCCACCACCCTTCCCGGGGGTCTTGCCCAACTCCGCCCGAAGTCAACCGGCTTCTTGCCCACCCGGTGCTCCGCCTGTTCCCATGGTTCGGTGGGGGTGAGGGCGCATGAGCGGACTGCGCGTCGTACCTGCCCGGCGGCACGGCCGGGAGCGGCTCTACGTCTGCCTCACGGACGGCCGGAACATCGCCTGGTACGACCGTGAGGCGGCCCGGATCAACCTGCTCAGCGAGGACCGCAGACAGGACGTGCTGGACGCCCTCGGCCCCTTCGTCACCGGCTCGGTGACGGTGGGCCCGCCCCCGGTCCCCACCCCCGCCGAACTGGCCCGGCTGGCCCTGCACCCCGACGACGACCTCGCGCCCAACCGTCCCGGCGAGGCCCTGCTGGCCGCCCTGGACCGCGACCCCGGACCCGCGCACCGGCTGCGGACCGATCCGCGGCAGCGGGCGCTGGCGGCCGAGCGGGCGGTCGGCGAGGCGCTGGACCTCCTGGAGGGCGCGGGCTGGCACGCGCTGCACTCGGTGCCGCTGCCCGGCGGCGACCGCATCCCCCACCTGCTGATCGGACCCGGCGGGCTGTTCGCGCTGCACAGCCTGTACGCCCGCCGGCGGAGGGTGACCGTCGCCGACCCGCTGGTCCGACTGGGCCGCCGCTCGGCCTCCCCGCTGCTGCGCCGGGTTCGCGCCGACGCCCACCGGGCCGCCCACGCCCTCACGGCCGAGGTCCGCCCGGTGCTCGTCCTGCTGGCTCCCGCGGCTCTCGCGGTCGCCCCGCCCCCGCGTGACGTGCGTGTCCTCACGGACACGGAGGTGGCGGGGCTGGCCGGGACCGGCGGGGTGCTGAAGCCTGCGGACGTCGAGGCGCTGCACGCGGCGGCCCGCGACCGGACGGTGTGGAGCGCGGCGGGCTGAGCCGCGCCCCGCCGCCTCAGGGGAGCGTGCCCGCCCTGGCCGGGTCCAGCAGGGGGGCCAGCAGGTCGCCGTGGTCCTGGATGCGCGGGGGCAGGTCCGGGGCGGTGAAGCCCAGGGCGGCGGGGGAACGGCACTCCTCGACCTCGGTCCAGGTCACCGGAGCCGAGACCGCCGGTTCGGGGCGGGCGCGCAGGGTGTAGGGGGCGGCCGTCGTCTTGCGGGCCGCGTTCTGGCTCCAGTCGACGAAGACCTTGCCGGGCCGCAGGCTCCTGGTCATCCGGTGGATCGCCAGCCGCGGCAGGTCCCGCTCCGCCCGTACGGCCAGCTCCCTGGCGTAGTCGGAGGCCCGGCCGGAGGGGGCGGGCCGGATCGCCGCGGTCAGATGGAGGCCCTTGGAGCCGGACGTCTTGGCGTACGCCTCGATGCCGTCGGCGGCGAGCCGCTCGCGCAGCCAGAGGGCCACCTCGCAGCACTCGACCACCGAGGCGGGTGCGCCCGGGTCCAGGTCGAAGACCAGCCGGTCGGCCTCGCCGGGCGCGCCGATCACCCACTGGGGCGTATGGAACTCGGTGACCAGGTTCGCCGCCCACATCAGGCTCGCGAGGTCCTGCACCAGCACCATCCGTGCCGGGCCCTCGACCCGCGGCACCTCGGCGGTGGTGACCCAGCCGGGGGTGCCCGGAGGCACGTTCTTGGTGAAGAACACCTGGCCGTCGTGGCCGTCCGGGTAGCGCAGGAACGACACCGGCCGGTCGCGCAGATGCGGCAGCAGGACCTCGGCGGTGGTGGCGTAGTAGTGCAGCACCTCGCCCTTGGTGAAGCCGGTCGCGGGATACAGCACCTTCTCCAGGTTGCTGAGCGCCAGCCGTCGCCCCTCCACCTCTGTGATCGGCGTCATACGATGAGGATTCCAGAGATGAGCCGCTTTATATGCTTTATCCGGACGAACCGGTCACGTCGATCGGCATGACGAGCGAAGGGGTGCGCACGTGCGATCCATATGGAACGGGGCCATCTCGTTCGGCCTGGTCAGCATCCCCGTCAAGCTGGTCAACGCCACGGAGAACCGCTCGATCTCGTTCCGCCAGATCCATCTGGAGGACGGCGGCCGGGTCCGCTACCGCAAGGTCTGCGAACTGGAGGACCGCGAGGTCGGCCAGTCCGAGATCGGCAAAGGGTACGAGGACGCGGACGGCACGATCATCCCGATCACGGACGAGGACCTGTCCCGGCTGCCGCTGCCGACCGCGCGGACGATCGAGATCGTGGCGTTCGTCCCGGCGGACCGCATCGACCCGCTCCAGATGGACAGCGCGTACTACCTCGCTGCGGGCGGCGCCCCCGCCGCCAAGCCGTACACCCTGCTGCGGGAGGCGCTCAAGCGCAGCCGGAAGGTGGCCATCGCGAAGTACGCCCTGCGGGGCCGCGAGCGGCTGGGCATGCTGCGCGTGGTGGAGGACGCCATCGCCATGCACGGGCTGCTGTGGCCGGACGAGGTCCGGGCGCCCGAGGGTGTCGCGCCGGACGCCCACGTCACGGTGAACGACAAGGAACTGGACCTCGCGGACGCCCTCATGGACACCCTCGGCGAGATCGAGATCGACGACCTGCACGACGCGTACCGGGAGGCCCTGGAGGAGGTCGTCGCCGCCAAGGCCGCGGGGGAGGCCCCGCCGCAGGCGCCCGAGCCGGCGGCGTCCGGCAAGGTTCTCGACCTGATGGCGGCCCTGGAGAACAGCGTGCGCGCGGCCAGGGAGTCGCGGGGCGAGGAACCGCAGGAGGAGGCCGAGGTCAGGCCGCTGCCCCGGCGGAAGCCGACGCGGGCCACCCCCAAGGAGGCGGGCGGCAAGAAGTCGACGTCGGCGGCGGGGAAGACAGCGGCGAAGAAGACCGCCTCGGCCAGGAAGTCCACCTCCCGGTCCGCGCAGGGCGCGAAGAAGGCGCCCGCGAAGAGCACGGCGAAGACGACGGCCGGGAGCACGGCGAAGAAGACGGGCACGACGGCGAAGACCGGCGCGACGGCTAAGGCGGCACAGAAGAAGGCGGCCCCGCGCAAGCGGTCGGCGTGATGTGAGCGGGCGCGGTGGTGGGAGCGGTGGTGGGGGCGGAGGGGGTCGGCGGGTGCGCGCGAGGCGGAGGGGGCCGGCTGGTTCGGGAGGTGGGGGTACGGGGGAGGGGGCGGCCGTGCTCTGGCGGTGAGCGGGCGGGGGCCGCGGCGCCGGGCGGGACGGGGTCGCGGTGCCGGGTGGGACGGTGTCGCGGTGCCGGGTGGGACGGGGGCCGCGTCGGGTGGACGGGGGCCGGCCTCACCGCGTCCGACGCAGTGCCAGGACCGCGTTGTGGCCCCCGAACCCGAAGGAGTTGCTCAGCACCACGTCGCCGTCCTCCGGCAGATCGCGCGGCGCCCCGCGGACCACGTCCAGGCCGATCGCCTCGTCCGTCGTGTCGCCGCCCACCGTCGGCGGCACCAGCGCGTGGTGCAGGGTCAGCGCCGCGGCGACCGCCTCCACCCCGCCCGCCGCGCCCTGGAGATGCCCGAGGTGGCCCTTGAGGGCCGTGACCGGGACGGAGCGCCGGCCCAGGACGGCCCGCAGCGCGCCCGCCTCCGCCAGATCCCCCTCCACGGTGGCCGTGGCATGGGCGTTGACGTGCACGACGTCCGCAGCCACCGCCCCGGCGTCGCGCAGCGCCCGCCGCAGCGCCAGCGCGACACCCCTACCGGTGGGGTCGGGAGCGGCCATGTGGTGCGCGTCGGCCGACAGCCCCCACCCCGCCGCCTCGCAGTAGATCCGCGCCCCGCGCGCCCGCGCGTGCTCCTCCGCCTCCAGTACGAGGATCCCGGCGCCCTCGCCGTTGACGAACCCGCCGCGGTCCCCGGCGAACGGGCGCGAGGGCGAGCCCTTCACACCCCGTGCCGCCGCGGTGCCGTCCGCCAGCGCCCGCATCGCGGCGAACGACGCCATGATCGCCGGGGTGACGACCGCCTCGGCGCCGCCCGCCAGGGCGATGTCGACCCGCCCGTACCGGACGCGGTCGATGGCCTGCCCGATCGCCTCGGTCCCCGAGGCGCACGCGCTCGTCACGGTTCTCGCCTCACCCGTGATGTGCAGGTCAAGGGAGATCTGGGAGGCCGCCTGCGAGGGCACCGTCATGGGCGTCGTGAGCGGCGAGACCGCCCGCGGCCCCCGCTCGCGCAGCCTGCGGTCGCCGTTCACCAGCACCGACGCGTCTCCCAGGATGGCGCCCATGCTGACCCCGACCCGGTCGGGGTCGACCCCGCTCTCCCGGGTGCCGCCCTCGGTGTAGCCGGCGTCGGTCCACGCCTCACGGGCCGCCAGGACCCCCAGCAGCGCCGCCCGGTTCATCCGCCGCGCCAGCGGCCGGGGCAGCAGCTCGCCGGGGTCCACCGGCACCACCCCGGCGATCCGCACCGGCAGCCCCTCGAACTCCGCGCCGCGCAACTCCCGTATGCCGTGCCGCCCGTCGAGCAGACCGCGCCACAACTCCCCTGCTCCCAGGCCCAACGGGGTCACCGCCCCGAGCCTGGTCACGACGACCCGACGAGGTGCGGACGCGGCGGCCTCGCTCATCCCGGCATGCCCCTTTGGTCGTTGAGAGGGAAACATGCCCAGAGCGGGCCGGTCCTGCACCTGCGCGGAGCCGCGGCGTGCCGTCCGTGACGCCCGCCGGCCGCGGAGTCGGGGGCGTACGCCGTCCTCGCGAGCGGGCTGCCGCCCCTCAGACCAGCCGGTCCGCGACGAGGGCCAGCACCTCTTCCCTGCGCGGGGTGAGATAGAAGTGGCCGCCCTCGAAGGCCCGGATCTCCAGCTCCCCGGTGGTGACGTCCGCCCATGCCTTCAGGTCCTCGACCGCGCACACGGGGTCGCGGTCGCCCCCGCAGGCCGTCACGGGGATGCCCAGCCGGTGCAGCCGGGCGGGGCGGTAGGCCGCCAGCAGCCCGAAGTCCGCGCGGAGCGCCGGCATGATCATCTCCCGCAGGTCGGGGTGCTCGTAGACGGCGGCGCCCGCCGGGTCCAGCAAGCGGACGTGGTCGAGGATCTGCTGGTCGGTCGGCGCCGGCCGGGGAGCCCGCTCCGCGCGGAGGCGCGGCCGGGTACGGCCCGACACGAACAGCCGGGCCGGCGCGCGCCCGGGGGCGTTCTCCAGCCGGCGGGCCACCTCGTAGGCCACCGACGAACCCATGCTGTGCCCGAACAGCGCCAGCGGCAGATCGTCCGGCAGTTCGTGCAGCACGGCCCGGGTGACCGCGTCCGCCAACTCGTCCATCGTGGCCGGGAGGGGGTCGTGCAGCCGGTCCTGGCGGCCCGGGTACTGCACCGGGACGACCTCGATCTCCGGCGGGGTCCGCGCCGCCCACTCGTGGAAGAAGCCCGCGGCCCCGCCCGCGTGCGGCAGGCACACCAGGCGGATCCGCGCGCCGGGAGCGGGCACCCGGCGGAGCCAGGCCGTCCCGCCGGCCGGGGCGGTCACGCGCGGACCCCCGACTCCGCCGCCCCGCACGGCCGTTCCCCGCCCCGCCCGACCTGCCTCACTGAGCGCGCCCCCTCGGCCACGTGCGAACCCCGCCGCATGCCACGTGCGTACCCCCGTCGCCTGCGACTCCCGGTCAGGAACCCTAGTGCGAAGCCGCTCGCCCCACACCCCGATCGCGGAACGCGCCCGGGAGACCCCGCCGGTCACCGGGTCACCGGGTCACCGGGTCCCGAGGGCGGGGCGGGACACGACGGGAACCGGACCGGCGCGGCATACCGTCATCCACGGCCATGTCATGACAGAACCATGCCCCGCGCCCGTGTCCGCCGGACCCCGCGACCGCCCCGCGCCGCACCTCCGCCCCGGTCCGGCAGCACGTCCCCACAGGTCTTTCACCTCGGGGTTCGCTGATGGGCTGGCCCCATCAACTGCCCGCTCCCTAGGATGTGTTGTCGGCGAGGTGATCTCCTCAGCCGGCCCTGCCACTGGGGGAAACCATGGAGTCCGGAAAGCTGTCCACGTCCATCGATGCCACGGTCCCGACAGCCGCGCGCATGTACGACTACTACCTCGGAGGCAAGGACAACTACGCCTCGGACCGAGCCGCCGTCGAAGAGCTGGACAAGGTCGTCCCCAGCACCCGCGCCCTCGCGCTGAACAACCGCCGCTTCCTCCAGCGCGTGGTCGAGACGCTGGCCGGCGAGTACGGGATCCGCCAGTTCCTGGACCACGGCTCCGGTCTGCCCACGCAGAACAACGTCCACCAGGTCGCCCAGCGCGTCGACCCCGCCTCGCGCGTGGTGTACGTCGACAACGACCCGATGGTCCTCGTCCACGGCCGCGCCCTGCTGGACCAGAACAACAACACCGCGGTCATACACGCCGACATGCGGGAGACCGACGGCATCTTCTCCCACCTCGACACCGAGCGCCTGATCGACTTCTCGCAGCCGGTCGCGGTGCTGTTCAACTCGGTCTTCCACTGCATCCCGGACAGCGACACCGACGGACCGCTCGCGGTGGTCCGCCGGGTGCGCGAGCGGCTGGCCCCCGGCAGTTTCCTGGTGATGTGCCAACTGGTCAGCGAGGACGCGGAAGTCCGCAAGTTCGTCACCGACTTCATGGACCAGGCGACCCAGGGGCACTGGGGCCGGGTGCGCCAGGAGAAGGACGTCGCGGAGTACTTCGAGGGTCTGGAGATCCTCGAACCCGGTCTCGTGGAGGTGTCCACGTGGCGCCCCGACAGTGAAGTGACGCCACGTCAGCTCACCCAGGAGTGGATCGAGTTCGGCGGCGTGGGCCGACTGCCGTAGGGCGTCCGGCCCCGCGGGCGGCGGGCGCCCGGTAGGTGCTGCCCGGCGCACGCACGGCGGCCCGGCACGAGAGCCGGGCCGCCGGAAGAGTCGCCGAACAGGGCAGCGGTCAGAGTCCGTTCAGGACTCCGGGGCGTACCGTTTCATGGTCTCGCGCAGCCGCCGGATCGACTGGCGCGGGTCGAGGGCCTCGTCGCCCAGCCGGTCCAGGGCGAGCCGGTACTCCTCGGTCTCGTCGACGTCCTCCAGGAACGCCGCGCTCTTGATGTGCTCCAGGTAGACGATGTCGGGCAGGTCGGCGCCGCCGAAACGCAGATAGGTGATCGGCATGGCGGGCGCGGACGCGTTCGTCGCGTCCAACGGCACGACCTGCACGGTCACATGGGGCGTCTGGGCCATCTCGACGAGATGTTCCAGCTGGGCGTGCATGACCGCCGGACTGCCCAGCACGCGCAGCAGCACGGACTCGTCGACGACCGCCCACAGCCGGGGCGCTTCGGCACGGTCCAGCAGGCGGCGCCGGTGCATCCGCAGCTCGACCCGCCGCTCCACCTCCCGGGCCGGTGCCGTCGGCAGCCCCCGCTGGACCACGGCCCGCGTGTAGTCCTCGGTCTGCAACAGGCCCGGCACGTGCTGTAGTTCGTAGGTGCGGATCGCGGTCGCGGCCTCCTGGAGCCCCACCAGCCGGTCGAACCACTCCGGCATCAGCCGCTTGTCATAGCGCTGCCACCAGCCCGGCTCGCCGGCGCGCTTGAGCAGTTGCAGCAGCACCGAGGCTTCGTAGTCCGCGGTGCCGTACCGCTTCAGCAGCGCGCGGACGTCGGCCTCCACGGGCGGTCGGCGGCCCTTGCCCGCTTCGATGCGCGACAGCTTCGCCGGGCTGAACCCCACGTCGCGTGCGGCCTGTTCCTGGGAGAGGCCGGCGTCCTCCCGGATACCGGCGAGCTGCACGCCGACCAGCATCTTCAGCAGCGTGGGCGCCGGCTCGGTCCGGCTCAGGTAGGGCTCTAGACGGGAGACGCGAGGTGACTCGGGCGGCATCCTGACTCCCCGTAGACCGGCATAAGACAGAACGCATTATCGCATCCCGACGCCTCGCGCCGCCCCCTACCCGCCGGAAATGAAGTGCTCAACTTCCTTTTCCCGAGGGCGTGTAGCCCACTTGGACGCACCCACGAGCTAGCGGCCCCCGGCCGGCCGGGACCTCGTACCCCGTGGACGAGTCGTGTCCTCCCGGACGGGCCGCGCGCCCCCGGACGGGCCGTGACCTCCAGGGCGAGCGGTGACCTCCAGGGCGAGCGGTGATCCCTGGAGGAGTCGCGACGCCCGGAGGAGCGGTGATCCCTGGAGGGGCCGCGATCTCTAGAGGAGTCGCGATCCCCGGACGAGGTGGTCGAACTCCCCGTCCTTCGCCCCGGCCAGGAACGCGGCGAGCTCGGCCGGTGTGTAGACGAGGGCGGGCCCCTCGGGATCACGGGAGTTGCGCATCGCGACGCTGCCGTCCACCAGGGTGGCCACCTCGATGCAGTTGCCCTCGGCATTGCTGTGCTTGCTCTTGATCCAGCGGACGCCCAACGAGCTTGCCCGCACGCCGTTCGGTGCTGTTGGCACTGCACTCTCCTTGCTCACGTTCCGCCACGCGTGCGACCGCGCCCGCGCCGGGCCGGGACCGCACGACGTGCTCTGCGTCAACTCAGCTCACGCAATTTCCCGTGAAATTGCACGAACGAGCCTCCGGTGTGGATAATAGTCCGTGGCGTCAACTGCAGCCCAGCCGACCTGTCCTGACCGTGTATCAGGGAGACGTTGTGTCCTTACCTGCGTACGAAGGCCTCCGACTGCCCGGCATCGCTGTGTCGCCTGCGAGGCGGGCGCTCACAGGGGAAGCGCCCGCCGGCAGCGCGATCCGTCGCCGCGTCACCAGGCCCGAGCCCCCGAGTGCCTCGTCCCGCTCCGCCGCCCTGCGCCTCGTCGGCGCCGAACAGGGCTGCGCCGGCGCCCGCGACTTCGTCCGCCGGACCCTGCGCGAGTGGGAGCTGGAGGAGTGCGGCCCCGACGCCCTCACGATCGTCACGGAGCTGCTCGCCAACGCCGTCCTGCACGCCGCCCCGTCCACCGCCGCCGAGCCCGACCCCGAGATCTGGCTGCGGCTGAGCCTGCGCCGCCCCTCTCATCTGGTCTGCGCGGTGTACGACCCGAGCGAGAGCCCGCCGGTGTACCAGCACACGAGCGACCCCTTCGACGAGCACGGCCGGGGACTGCGCATCATCGAGGCCCTGGCCGAGCACTGGGGCTGGACGCGAAGGGCCCCCCGGGGAAAGACGGTCTGGGCGATGCTCCCGGTCGCCGCCCGGAACTGACGCGGAAACCGCCTGGTCCGGGCTTTCCCGGAAGGCGGAGTAACACGGTCGTGTTCGCGTGGCGCGGCAGCAGGGGGAAGTAGATCATTCCGCGAAGCCGCATTCGGCGTCGTGGGTGCCCGCTTTCTTCCGCTCAGGTCCGCCCCACGCGTCAGAGAAAGCGACCGGCTCCCCATTGATGAAGATCTCGTGCGCGAGCGCGGGGACGCCGTGACCGAGGCGCGGGCAGTGGCGGCCCACACCCGGAACCAGGCGGCGCGACTGCTCGACGACACCGAGCCCGCCCCGCCCGGGACCCACCCCCGCGGCTAGCCGGCCGCGGACCGTCCCTCGTGCCCCGTCCACCCCACCCGCACGGCCCCCGCACGGTCGCGCCGAAAAAAGTTGGCGACTGCCAGGAGTGTGCCCCGCGAGCCGGGGTATGCGGCCCATCGGTTGACGAGTGGGAAGCAGGAGCTGGGGAGGGTGCCATCATGGCGATGACGACCGCACGGGCTGGCGAGATCACCGTCGGAGTGCCGGAGATAGCGGACCCGTCGAAGGTGGCGCCCAAGGACGCGCGCGAGCTGTCGAGGCTGTTCTTCGACCAGTTGGCGGTCCTGGAAGAGGGCACGCCCGAGCACCAGTACGCGCGCAACACGCTCATCGAGATGAACATGTCCCTGGTCCGCTACGCGGCCGGCCGGTTCCGCAGCCGCGGCCCGGAGGAGATGGAGGACATCGTCCAGGTCGGCATGATCGGCCTGATCAAGGCGATCGACCGCTTCGAGCTGAGCCGTGAGGTGGAGTTCACCTCCTTCGCCGTGCCCTACATCGTCGGCGAGATGAAGCGCTTCTTCCGCGACACCTCCTGGGCCGTGCACGTGCCCCGGCGCCTCCAGGAGGCCCGGGTCCAACTGGCCCGCGCCACCGAGGAACTGAGCAGCCGCCTCGGCCGCACCCCCACCACCCGGGAGCTCTCCGAGCTGATGAGCCTCCCGGAGGAGGAGGTCCGCGAAGCCCGGCTCGCGTCCAACGGCTACAACTCCGCCTCCCTGGACGCGGCCATCAACGGCAGCGACGACGGCGAGGCCGCCCTGGCGGACTTCATCGGCGCCGAGGACAGCGCCCTGGCCCTCGTCGAGGACTTCCACACCCTGGCCCCGGCCATCGCCGACCTGGACGAGCGCGACCGCCAGATCATCCACTGGCGCTTCGTCGAGGAACTCACCCAGAAGGAGATCGGCGAGCGCCTCGGCGTCTCCCAGATGCACGTCTCCCGCCTGATCTCCCGCCTCCTGGCCCGCCTGCGCGAGGTCATGCTCAGCAACCAGTAGCGCCGACGGAGGCGCCCGAGCCGTCCCACCCGCCGCTCCGAAGACCCTGTCCACAGCGCCGCCGCTGTGGACAGGGTCTTCGAGCGTTCTGTGCAGGGCGCTCCCGCAGGTCGTGTGCGCCTTGCGGCTTCCCTCTCGAGAACGAGAGGTCTGACGCAAGCTCTGCGATGCGCGGTATGACCCCGCTCGTGCAGCTTGGCGGGAGCTGGCGGACACCGAGGCCGAAGCCGACGGCCAGGCCATGCTTCGCTTCCCGGCCCCGGCCTGAGTACTCACTCGCCACTCAGCCGCAATGAGTGCCACACCATGACCGCAACGACAGAGAGCCGGACCCAGTCAGACTGGGCCCGGCTCTCGATGTCCGGCACTTCAGCAGGTCAGCGGGATGATCACGCTGGTCCGACTTCTGTGCCCCCGGCAGGATTCGAACCTGCGCACACGGCTCCGGAGGCCAGGGGAGAGCATTGTGCTCTTGGGGTGCTGACCTGCGGGGGAGGGGCGGTCGTGATCTTCGATGATCAAGATCATTACGTCCCTATTACGTGGGCAGCCTGTCGGGCGGTTGGTCCGGCCCGTAAGGTCGAAGCATGATCTCGGGCAGCAGCGGGGAACCGGACGGCGGCGCGGAGTTCACGGCGGAGGGCCTGGAGCCGCTCCTTCGAGAGGCGTGCGCGACGGCCGAACTCGACGCCCGCGGGGCCGAGTTGCTGCGCCTCGGCTCGAACGCGGTCTACCGCCTGACCTCGTTACCAGTGATCGTCCGCATCGCGCGCGATCGGTCGGTGCTGGGGGAGATGGAACGGGCCGTGGCAGTGACCCGGTGGCTTGAGACACAGGACTTCCCGGCCATGCGTGTGCCGGCAGAGGTCAGCCAACCAATCGTCGTCGGCGGCCGGGTAGTCACCTTCTGGGAGAGCGTTCAGGAGCGCGAGGAGTACGGCACGGTCGGCGAACTCGCCGATCTGCTACGCCGCTTGCACTGGCTCGAAGAGCCGGAATCTCTGCGTCTGCCGTACTTCGATCCACTGGCCAAGGTGTCGGCGTCCTTGGAGGGGCTGGACGGCATCTCAGGGGAGGACCAGAAGTTCCTAGAGGAGCGAGCGGCGAGCCTCGGCAAGGACTACGACCGGCTGGACTTTGTCCTCCCCTTCGGCATGATCCACGGGGATGCCAGCATCGGGAACATCCTCCGCCACCGGGACGGGCACGCGGTGCTGATCGACTTGGACGGTTTCGCTCTCGCGCCACGTGAGTGGGACCTGGTGCAGACGTCGATGTTCTACGAACGGTACGGCTGGCACACGCAGGCCGAGTACGCGGAGTTCGTGCACCGGTACGGCTTCGACCTGATGAACTGGCCCGGGTACGAGACCCTTGCAGACCTGCGTGAGCTGATGATGGTTGCCTGGCTCGGGCACCAGGTCACGAGGAACAATCGGGCTGCCGCCGAGTTTGCCCGGCGGGTTCGCTCACTTCGCACGGGGGAGGGCCGAGACGAATGGGGCCCATTCTGAGCAAGCGCTGAGAGAAGCTCTCAAGCACCAACACGCTCGTCCGACGCGATCCACAGCCTGTGCTCTCGCACCTGATCGGTGAAGAGCTGTACGTCCTTACTGGTGCCGACCCCCGCAAGGTTCCGCCGGAACTCGGTCAGGTAGCTGACGCAGCGGGCCGACTTGAGCTGCTCGCCCAGGTCGAGGGCATCGAGTGCCACGCGGCAGGCCTCCTCGACGTCTCCGGCGCGAAGGTGGGCGTCGGCCAGAACCATGGTCGCGAAGAAGTCGCTCCGCACGTGGCTGCCGCTCATGGCGTTCTCCGCGTGGAGTACGGCCTTCCGGGCGCTGTTGACGTCTCGGAAGCAGTGAGCGGCCTCAGCGGCAAGCTCAGCCTCGTCGAAGTAGCTGATCCACTCGGGCTCATCGTCGCTGTTCCTGCTCGCCAGTGCATGCGTGGCTGCGCCCAAGGCGGCTTCACAGGCCCGTACGTCCCCTGTCCGGGCAAGCGCGCGGGCCTCCATGGCGTGGAACTGGGCGCGGAGCGTCGGCGTGGCAACAGGGGAGATGCCCATGAGCGCCGCACGGGCGAGGGTGGCGGCCTGGGTGTAGCGACCGAGGAATGTCGCCTGATGACTCATGGCGGACAGGATGCTTCCGGCGAGCCGACGGTCGTTCGCGTCCTGGGCCAATCGCAGAGCCTGAAGGAAGTACCGCTGTGCCAAGCCGTGACGGCAGGCGTCGTACGACATCCAACCTGCCAGAAGGGTCGCCTCTGCCACTGTGGAGAACAAGGCCCGGCCGACTTGCTCCGTGTACTGCCCTCGCAGGAGCGGCGTCACTTCGGTACTGAGGTACTGGACTGTCGCGTGCCGGGCATGGTCGCCCCCGAAACGGTCGTCCAGTTCGGCGAACATGTCCGCGGTGGTCTTGACTGCTGCCACGTCTCCAAAGCCAACGCGCATTCCGTCCCGACGTTGTGGAGGAACGGCCGGCTCAGGCGCTACCAGCCACCGGAGCGAGGCTTCGTTCCACGCTGGTTCGGATGGCTCGGCCTGCAACAGAGGCTCATACCTATTGAGATCCGCGCGCCACAGCTGGCCGACTGTATCGATCGCTCCTTCGGGGCTCGCCGGATAACTGGCGTCCAGAAGCCCGGTGTCCCGCTGGCCCTCGTGGTTCAGCCCCAACTCGCCTGCACTGAGAAGCTGTTGTCTTTTCGATCTTGAGCGGTGGCGGTCGAACGCGGGTTCCCGGTCGGGTGATTCTGCGGTGGTGAGGGCATGAGGAAGGGGCCTCCTGAACAGCTCGTGGGTGTCGAATCCATAGAGCAACAGGAGGCCCCTGTGCTGCAGTCTTCCGTGTCGATGGTCGGGCAGTCCAACTCGGCCGCTCCATCGTGTGATTGCCTCGCGCACGTGTACGGCAACGCGGCTGACCGGCCCGGG